>JAIXTO010000035.1 GCA_027483885.1 Rhizobiaceae bacterium | reverse complement strand
GGGCCATCGTGCGCCACCCAAAAGTGTTCCTATTCGATGAACCCCTCTCCAACCTCGATGCGGAACTGCGTGTCCACATGCGCATGGAAATCGCCAAGCTGCACAAGAAGCTCGGCACGACGATGATCTACGTGACCCATGATCAGGTGGAAGCGATGACGCTTGCCGACAAGATCGTCGTGCTGCGCGCCGGCATCGTGGAACAGGTGGGAACGCCGAGAGAACTTTACAGCGATCCGCAGAACCGTTTCGTCGCCGGCTTCATCGGTTCGCCGAAGATGAATTTCCTGCCCGCCGTGACTGTCTCCGGTGAGGGGCAGCCGGCGGTGAGGCTTGATGATTTCAACGCAATCCTGCCGATGACAGGCCTGGAGACCACGCCGCCCCCGGGAACACCGGTCACCGTCGGCCTTCGCCCCGAAGCGTTCCGCACGGATGGCGACTGCACGCTTTCTCTCGACATCGAGATGATCGAATATCTCGGTGGCGAGACGCTGGTTCACGCCCGCGGCAGCGGCGAACTTGTCACCGCAAAACTTGCTCACGCCGTCTCCGTGCCCGATGGCGAAAAACTCCAGCTGGCCTTTAGCAGCCTGGATCTCCTGTTTTTCGACGCAAGCGGCACCCGCATCCGCTAACCCCGCAGCGCTTATCCGCATCCGTTAATCAAGGCAGGCTCACCGCCGGGCGAAAGCCGGATGTGTCACGTCCTCCGGGTTGCCGCTTGCGCGTGGCACCTCTTGATGGGGGCCGCGCCCTTGCCCGCCGTTTGAAACAAGGCGAGGATGAACTTTAGAATATGATGCAAATGTGATTTTCTCCGCTTACTCTCTATTTCGTATTTTGCTTATATAGAAAGACAGGATACTGCATTGGGATTGCACACAGCACAATGCGTGGAAAGTATCGTGTCGTTGATGATCTGTGCAGGCAGACACTTGAGGGGACAGAGAGAAAAGCGGATGCAATGAGCATACAGTTTGCGAAAACCCAGCAGTTGGACAAGGCCGAAGATGCCAAATCTTTGAAGAGATGGCTCTATGTAAGCCTTGTTCGTCTGGCTTTCCGCAATAACCTTGCCAATATCAGCGTCAACTTCGCCGCCGGCTTCGGTTTCGTCCTGATCATCTGGTCTTCCGGCTATGGAAACAACGGGTTTCTGGCCACATGGCTTGCAACGCTTCTGGTGCTGTCGCTTGCGCGGCTTGCCCATTCGGTCTGGGTCATGCGGCGCCTGCGGGCCGAGCCCGACATCACGCAGGAACGGTTGCGGCCCCACGTCGTCCTCTACGCCACCGGCTTGTTGCTGGCTGCCACCCTCTGGGGCATCATGACGGTAACGGCCGTGCTGGATGGCGATGGCGAGGGCCGGCACGCAGCGCTGGTAATCATTTCGGCGCTGGCGGCGGGGGCGACCGGCATTCTTGCCCCGCAACTTGTGATCGGGCGCCTCTATATCTCGGCGATGCTGTTGCAGGGCTCGGTGGCGCTTGTTTTTACAGACCCGCCACAATACCTGATGGCCGGGCTTGGCGTCGTTTTCACCATCGTGATGCTGATTGCCCATCGCAACAACCATCAGGTGCTGCGCCAGAGCTTTGAGCTGCAGTATCGCAACAACGACCTCGTCACGAAGCTGGAGGCCGAGCGGAACCTGCTGGAAAATTTGAACGCGACGCTGGAAGCGCGCGTGCGCCAGCGCACGGTGCAACTGAGGGAGCAGGCCGCACAGGATCCACTGACGCGGGTTCTCAACCGCAGCGGCCTGATGCAATGGTGCGCCGAACAAGAGGAACTGGTGACCTCGACCACCGGTTTTGCCGCCATTTTCATCGATCTCGACCGCTTCAAGCAGATTAATGACGGCCTTGGCCATACGGTCGGCGACATCGTGCTGGTGGAGGTGGCAAGACGGCTGAGCGCCGCCCTCGGCAAGCACGGAGCGCTCGGCCGGTGGGGCGGGGATGAATTCGTCGCCATCGTTCCCACACCGCCTGAGGGCGCGGCAAATTGGGCCGCGGCACTCGCAAGCCGCATGCGCTTTGCCGTGGAGGAACCCATTGCCGTTGCAGGGCGTCCGCTGCAGGTGGGCTTCAGCGCCGGCATTGCCGTCACCTGCAATGACCGCCTGAGCGTCAAGGGCGCAATCCACCGCGCCGACCTTGCCGCCGGCGATGCCAAGCGCAAGGGGCGCGGCTTCACCGAGGTCTATCGCGAAAAGCTGCTGGCCGAGCAGGAACGCAACCTCGCCCTGGTTCAGGCGCTGAAACACGCTGTGGCCAATGGCGAACTGTCGGTGGTGTTCCAGCCGGTGGTGCTGGCCGGATCACACGCCGTGCATTGCCATGAGGCGCTGTTGCGCTGGAACAGCCCGGATTTCGGCCCTGTTGGCCCTGATGAGTTCATTCCGATTGCCGAGGATACCGGCGAAATCGTTGCAATCGGCGCCTTTGTGCTGGATGCGGCGCTGCGGGAAATCATGCGCAGCAGCGGTCCCGGTGGTCATTCACGGCTGGCGGTCAACGTGTCGCTGCGCCAGTTGATCGCACCCGGCTTCTTCGACATCGTGCGCTCCAGTCTGGAGCGTCACCAGGCGCATCCGGCAGATCTTGTGCTGGAGGTGACGGAATCCATTTTCGATACGCGCAGCCAGCCGCTCATCAGGGCGGTGCTGCAGGAACTGCATCTTTATGGCGTGGAGATCCATATCGACGATTTCGGCACCGGTTATTCCTCCCTGTCACGCTTGCATGAGATGCCGGTGCAGGCGCTGAAGATCGACAGGTCCTTCGTCCAGGCGCTCGACAGTCATGGACGGGCGATCATCGAGGGCACGGCGCTCATCGCCCGCAAGCTCGGCATTGCCATCGTGGCGGAAGGTGTCGAGACAAGCCGGCAGGCAGCCCAGCTGGAAGAGCTTGGCATCGAGTACCTGCAGGGATACCTCTTCGGGCGGCCAAGCCCAAGCCTTGTCATGCTGCCGCAGTCGAAAAGCGCCTGACATTTGCGGCCACCGGGCCAGAGCGCGTTTTGCCTCAGGCCTGTCCATCTTCGGCGGCAAAGGCGTGGCAGAACCTAGCCCAGCCGCCATGGCCGGTTTTCTTGCGCCGGTAAAGCGCCTGGTCGGCATAACGCATCAGCGTCTGCAGATCGGCAGCATCCTGCGGATAGCAGCTGATGCCGAGACTTGCGCCCACCGACAGTTCCTTCGCCTCCCACATGAACGGCCGCGAGAGCGCAGCACAGATCCGGCGCGAGACCTGATCCGCCTCTTCAGGCGAGGAAAGACCCGGTAACAGCACCGCAAACTCATCCCCGCCGAGCCGACAGATCGTTCCGGTTGGCGGAACCGCTGCCCGCAGGCGCGCAGCAACCGTCTTCAGCACCGCGTCGCCGGCATCATGGCCGAACTCGTCGTTGACCGACTTGAAGCGGTCGAGATCGATAATCAGCACCGCCATCGAGGCGGACGGATGGCTTTCGTGCCAGCGCAGTTCGAATTGCCAGCGGTCGGTCAATGCCCGGCGGTTTGAGAGTTCGGTCAGCGGATCCTCCAGCGCGATACGTCGAAGCGCATGCTCCACAGCCTTGCACTGGGAGATGTCCTCGAACGTGGCAATCGCGATGCCCTCGTAACGGTCGACCGTGCCACGGTGGAGCGTGGTGACGATCGTGCCATCGGCGCAACGCAGATCAAGCTCGATGCCGGAGCTTGCCGCATTGCCAAGGCTGTTACCATTACGCAGGTTTTGCCAGAGGATCCGCGCACGATGGCGTTGTTCCGGATGGCAGCAGGCTGCGTCCAGCCATTGCTCCACGGACGTGAAGCAGCCATCCAGGGTTCCG
This sequence comes from Rhizobiaceae bacterium, assembly GCA_027483885.1. Lineage (GTDB taxonomy): Bacteria > Pseudomonadota > Alphaproteobacteria > Rhizobiales > Rhizobiaceae > Neorhizobium. Next base: position 3,818 of record JAIXTO010000035.1, on the reverse strand, counting down.
AACCTGTCGGTAAAGGCATGGTTGGCGGAACGGACGTTAAAATCCTTCAGCGAGGCCCAGAACAGGGCAACCGGCGCCGCATCGAGAACCGTGCGAAGTTCCCGGCGATTTGGCTCTGCCTGTAGATCCCTAGACTCAATCACTTCCGCCATGCCCTTCCCCGACCTGCCGCTCCCGTGGCGCCTGACGGGCAAGCCTGTGGCTTCCGGCAGGGCGAACATGGGGGCGGTGCCACCCCTTTGAAGCCGCAGATCCTGGAGGCGTGATCCGCTGCTTCGAGAAGAGATGAACATGGTCCGCGTCACGCGGGCGTCACACCGTGGGCGTGGTGGCCGCAGAAGGGCGACGATGGGGCGTTCAGCGCCGTTGCAGAACTTTCGACGCGCAGCGCAAGGCACCGTTGCGGCTGGCAAGGTGGCTCCAGCCGGGAACGCCGATGACCTCGAAACCGAGGTCCTGCCAGATCAGGCGGTTGGCCGCGTCGAAGCTGGCCACATCCTCCACATCGCCGAACTGCGCAAGCCAGACGAGCTGTTTTGTCCGGCCCGGCCGCACGGCGTTTTCCAGAACGACATTGTTGTAAAGTCGCGCCAGCCTCTTGCCGCTATCGGGCGTGATGACGAAGGGAACCGGATTGCGGATCACGGAAAAACCCTGGCTCTCCAGAAACGCGACGGAGGCATCAAGCTGCTGGCGGGCCTGATCGACCAGCCGGCTTTCGAGGCCATCGGTCAGGCAAGGCTCCGCCACCAGCATAAGCGGGCACCCGTTGCGATAAAGCCCCGTGACGGACACGAACTGATCGACGTGAAAACCATGCTGGTGCAGTCGCTCGCCACCGGGCGCGCGGTAACCGAAGACGTGGACCGGTCGGTCGTCCAGCGTCTCCAAAAGGCCAAATCCCGCCGGCGCATTGCTGTCCGGCGTAGGGTTCGAAAAACGGTTTCGCGCGAGGCTGGAGGCGCCGACCAGCCGGAAATCGACCCCCACCAACTGGTTTCCGCCATCGAGATCGGCCATCGCCGTCTGCGCCTGCCAGCCGAGACACCTAGCCAGCGCCGGGCCGATGGCAGCATTGGGGCGGCTGAGGATTTCTGAGGCGGATTGGCCAGCCCCCTCGCCTTTCCGGACGTGAAAAAGGTCCTGAATCCAGGGACTTTGCCGCGCGCCTTCGGGCACGTCGAGCGTCACCAGCGTGACGGGAGATGCAGGGGAAAGCGTGGAAAGCCATCCCTCCGCATCCGCTATCCGTGTGCGATCCACCAGTACGAAAATTGCAATTTCGGCCGGCAGCGCGCGGAGAAGGTTGCCGATCGGCAGCAACGGCCGGCTCCAGCGATCAAATGTTTCTTCACTGAAAAACGCTGACGGGATCGACAGCGCGAGTTTTTCGATCAGCCCGCCGCAATCGGCAACAAGGCGGGCCAGCTGTGCGGCTTGCATCAGGCACGGCTCCCGGCGTTTTGGCGTGAAAGAAGGCTGCGGAAGAACAGCGTATCCTGAAACCGCCAGGCGCCGGTGGAGGGGGCAGCGGCCACCCCCGCCTCAAGGGTTTTGATGAGGATGAGCGCATCCGCCTGCTTGATGGAGCGGGCGCTCGCGGCCAGACGATCGGCCATCGCTCCCTCAAAGCCGCCTTCGCGCGCGATGGCCCGCCATGTGCGTCTCGAAAAATGCAGGCGGCGTGCGGCCGCTAGCAGCCGCGCATGCTCGTCACGGCCAAGGTTTTCCTTGAGATCATCGATGGTTGCCTCGGCATCGACAAGGGCGAGCGTCAGCGGCCGGTAGGCGAGATCGGCGGGTGCATGGGACAGCGCCACATCGGCATCGCTGACACGCCGGCCATCGCGATAATCGGCAAACACATCACCCATCCCCCTCATGCCGAAGGCTAAGCATTCGGCAGCGCGCAAGGCTCCCATACTGGCTGCCCCGATAACGGCCACGCCTTTGGAGAGGGCAAACAGGATTTCCTTGTGCCAGACGGCGGCGCAATCGCCGTAGAGGCCATCGATCAGGCCGATCACCTGCGCCCCCCCTTGAACGGCGGCCAGAAGATCGCCGCAGGCGGCAGGGCCTTTGAAGGTGAGGCCGGTAAAACCGGAGAGATCGAGCCCATGCACCGAAGGCCCGGCAAACACCACCGTGGGGTACTCTATTGTCACGATTTCAAGAACCCGCTCAGCGTGTTGAGGGAAAGCTGGTTGAGGCCGGGATTGCCGGTCGAAAGACCATCCGCGAGCACCCGAGCTACAAAAATGCCGGGCACGCCGGTGTCCAGCGGAAAGACATAGATATCCCGCACCCCGACCTGAAACAGGTGTTGCGCCAGTTGCCGCCACACCGGCCCATGGCCGTCTGCGGCCCCGCCCCTCGCCGCAAGATCAAGCGCTTGCGGGACGCCGCCGGGAATCGCCGCATCGTCGGAGCGAGTGGAAAAATCCGGCCGGTAGCGATCCGGCGAAAGATCGTCGCGGGCGCCGCTGATATCGGTGAGGCGCGACTGGATGGCTTCGAGAAGTGCTGAAAGTGCGGCCTCCAGCGGATCGAGCCGGCAGGCAATGCCCGCGGCGTGGCGGTGGCCGGGACCGGCGTCAGACATCAGCGGCCGCTCGATGCCAGCCAGAATGACCGGCACGCCGGTTGCACCGGTCAGGTCGAAAAAGCGCACCGGAAGGCCCAAGGCTCCAAGGCGTGCCAGAAGCGCATCCAGTTCCGGCAGCCGCCCCGGCGCAATGGTAATGGCGCGCAGGCCAAGCGCACGTGTCTCGAACGTATCGATCAGCACGCAGGCATCGTGCTCGACCAGTTCCAGCAGCGCATGCAGCACCACGCGGTCTTCGTCAAAGCCGGCCGCCATGCCCTGCGAGGTCATCTGGAATGCCTTGCGGTCCCAGGGAAAATCGGCGCGAAAATCCATGCCAACCAGTTCATAGGGCGCATAGACTGCCCGATTATCGCGTGCAGAAAATCCCTTGACCCAGGCGCGTTCACGGTTCGCATCGAAATGATCGGGATTGACGCGGGCCATGCGCTCCAGCGGCACCGGGCAAAGGCCGCGCGCGACAAGCGCATCAAGCGTTCCCTGCTCGCGCACATGCCGCCCGGTTTCCTCGCCCACCGCCCCTTCGATCGCCTCCATCACCGCCGACAGTTTGGCTTGGCGCACGCTCAAACCCTTGCCTTGGGCCACCGAAAGGCCACGGGAATTCGGCCGGACGGCAAACCACACCGGCACGCCGATCACATCCAGATCCGTCACATCCCCGACGCGGGTAATCCCGAACCGCCTCAGCAGTTCGGGATCATCCAGAAGCCTGTCAGCCGGATCGGACGCGCCGCAGGGGGTGGAAAGGCCTGCGGCGGCAGTATGCATCGCCATGCTTATTGCAGGACATTCGGCGTATCGGACAGGATCGCCTGGAACAGATGACCCGATACCGGGCTGTTCGGACCAACGGCCATCAGAACGTCATCGATGGGAGTCGTAATGATGCGGTTGAAATCCCAGCCCTCGTCAACGACACCGCCCACCAGGGCAATATCAGCATCGCAAAATGCGGTCCCCTGAGACAAGAGGGCTGCAATGCCCTCGATTTCCATCGGGTCGCAGGCCGTATCGGGCTGGCCGTCCTGATTGGTCATCATGGTTTTGGCAGCGACGGCAACCTGCGCGTAACCGTCAATGCCGGGACGCTCGGCCTCATATTGAAGGATGGTTTCATGCGCCACCATGGCAACCCTTAGCGGCGAGGTGCGTACGAAAATGACGCCAGAACCGCGCTTGCCTACAACAAAAAATTGAGAATTCGACACTG
>JAIXTO010000135.1 GCA_027483885.1 Rhizobiaceae bacterium | reverse complement strand
GCTCGATTCGATCACCCGCCTTGGCCGCGCCTATAACACCGTCGTTCCTTCATCCGGCAAGGTTCTGACCGGTGGTGTGGATGCAAACGCACTGCAGCGTCCGAAGCGCTTCTTTGGTGCTGCCCGTAATATCGAAGAAGGCGGCTCGCTGACGATTATTGCGACCGCTCTGATCGATACCGGCAGCCGCATGGACGAAGTGATCTTTGAAGAGTTCAAGGGCACCGGCAACTCGGAAATTGTGCTGGACCGCAAGGTTGCCGACAAGCGCATCTTCCCGTCCATGGACATTCTCAAGTCCGGTACGCGTAAGGAAGATCTCCTTGTGCCGCGGCAGGATCTTCAGAAGATCTTTGTTCTGCGTCGTATCCTTGCACCGATGGGCACGACCGATGCCATCGAGTTCCTCATCGACAAGCTGAAGCAGACCAAGAGCAACGGCGATTTCTTCGATTCGATGAACACCTGATCGATAGCCGGATTCTTCATCCGGCTTCCGGTTGTTGGCCGGAGTGAGAAGAGGGCAGATGTCCCTGTACAAGTCCGATACGATTTTTGCACTCTCGAGCGGGGCGACACCATCAGGTGTCGCCGTCGTTCGTTTAAGTGGGCCTCGTGCATTCGCCGCAGCACGCCAACTGACCTCCCTGCCGCCAGGGCGTTTCATGGTTCTGCGATCGATTCGCCGCCGGAACGGTGAGTTGATCGACAAGGGTCTGGTTCTCGGCTTCCCCGGCCCCGCCTCCTTTACCGGTGAAGATTGCCTTGAATTCCAGCTCCATGGCGGGCGCGCGGTTGTCTCTGCACTGCAAGCCGAACTTCTGGGGCTTGGTCTTCGCCCGGCAGAACCCGGAGAGTTTACGCAGCGCGCCTTTAACAATGGCAAGCTGGACCTCGTGGAAGTCGAAGGCCTTGGCGACCTGATTTCGGCCGAAACCGAAATGCAGCGTCGTCTGGCCATCGAGCAGAGCGCCGGCGGTCTGTCGCGACTTTATGTCGATTGGGCCGAGCGCCTGACCCGATCCCGCGCATTGATCGAGGCGGAGTTGGACTTTGCCGATGAAGATGATGTTCCCGGTTCCGTGTCCGATCAGGTCTGGCAGCAGGTCACGCAGATCAGCGAAGAAATTTCCAGACAGATCCGCTCGACCGAAAAGGCTGGTTCCGTCCGGGACGGTTTTAAAGTGGTCATCGCCGGGCCTCCGAATGCCGGCAAATCCAGTTTTCTGAATGCGATTGCGCAACGCGACGTCGCAATCGTCACCGATATCGCCGGTACGACGCGCGATGTTCTCCATGTCGATCTGGATCTCGACGGCTTCCTGGTGCGGTTCTTCGATACCGCAGGCCTGCGCGAGACATCCGATGTCATCGAGCAGGAAGGTGTGCGGCGTGCGAGGCAGGCGATGGCCGAGGCTGATCTAGTGCTGCACCTCTCTGAAATCGATTCGGATGCGCAACAATCGGAAGACTTTTCCGGCGGCGTGCCGAGGCTTAGAGTTGGGACCAAATCGGACAAGCATCCCGGCATAACAGGCCGCTTTGATGTGACGATCTCCACGCAAACCGGCGAAGGTCTGGAAAACCTGCGCCACGAGGTACTGGAGCGGGTGCGGGAAAACTGGGCAGCAATCGCCTCCAGTGGAGCCGGAAGACTGCGGCATCTCTCCCACCTGCAGCGGGCTTCCAATTTTCTGGCAGAAGCGTTATCAGGGGCTGAACTGGATCTTCGCGCTGAAAGTCTTCGGCTTGCAGCGGAAGAACTTGGCCGGATTACCGGCCGGGTCGATGTCGAAGATCTGCTGGATGTGATCTTCTCCGAATTCTGCATTGGCAAATGACTCACGTGAAACACTGCCGCGGCAGTGGGTGTCGAGATGAACAAGTTTGATGTAATCGTAATTGGTGGCGGACATGCCGGCTGTGAAGCCGCATCTGCGGCGGCACGCCTTGGCGCACGCACCGCGCTGGTGACGCATCGGCGCGAGACCATCGGGGTGATGTCCTGTAACCCGGCCATTGGCGGGCTCGGCAAGGGTCATCTCGTGCGCGAAATCGATGCGCTCGACGGACTGATGGGCCGTGTTGCGGATGCAGCCGGCATTCAGTTTCGCCTGTTGAACCGCAAGAAGGGCCCTGCCGTCCGCGGCCCCCGCACCCAGGCAGACCGGAGGCTCTATCGCGAAGCGATGCAGCGAGAGATCTTCGAACAGCCCAATCTCGAGGTCATCGAGGGGGATGCGTTTGATCTCGAGCATTCCGAAGGCGCCGTCAGTGCCGTGCTGATGAAGGATGGCCGCCGGTTTTCCTGCCGTGCTGTCGTGCTCACCACCGGAACCTTTCTGCGCGGCATGATCCATATCGGCAACGAGACCACGCCCGCCGGCCGCGTCGGCGAAGCGCCGTCGGTAGGGTTATCAGCAACGCTTGGCGCTCTGGGCCTGTCGCTGGGTCGCTTGAAGACGGGTACCCCTGCCCGCCTCAATGGCTCAACCATTGACTGGAAGGCAATTGGAAGCCAGGACGCCGACGAGGACCCTGTTCCTTTCTCGTTTATGACTGAGACCATAACCAATCGCCAAATTGCCTGCGGCGTCACGCGCACCATAGACGCGACGCATAAAATTATCGCCGATAACATCGGCAAGTCGGCGATGTATTCGGGACAGATCACCGGCGTCGGGCCGCGGTATTGCCCTTCCATCGAAGACAAGATCGTTCGCTTCGGTGAACGCGACGGCCATCAGGTCTTTCTGGAGCCTGAAGGGCTGGACGATGACACCGTTTACCCAAACGGCATCTCCACTTCCCTGCCCGCCGACGTGCAGGAAGCATTCATCCGCACCATCCCGGGGCTGGAAAAGGTTGAGATCCGCCAGCCCGGTTATGCCATCGAATATGATCACGTCGATCCGCGCGAACTGGGGACTGATCTGCAGCTGAAGCGTATGGCCGGGCTTTTCCTGGCCGGTCAGATCAATGGCACCACCGGTTACGAAGAGGCAGGCGCCCAGGGGCTGGTTGCCGGCCTCAACGCCGCCCGTCTCGCCGGCGGCATGTCATCGCACATCTTCAGCCGAACCGAGTCCTATATCGGCGTCCTGATTGATGACCTCACGAGCCGGGGTGTCACCGAGCCTTATCGCATGTTCACATCGCGTGCCGAATATCGGATTTCGCTGCGCGCCGACAATGCCGATCTGCGCCTGACCCCTGCCGCCATGGACCTCGGCCTGGTGGGCAGCGTGCGTGCTGAAAAATTCAAGCACTTTTCGGAGCAGATGAATGTGGGTCGCACGACGTTACAGACACTGAATGTGACGCCCAAGGAGGCGGAGGTTCATGGTCTTCACTTGAACCAGGATGGTCAGCGACGCACGGCCTACGATCTCCTGTCTTATCCGGATATTGACTTGGCAGCGGTGCAAAAGTTATGGCCGCAACTGCGCGATCTCGAAAAGCCGGTCGCGGAGGCGTTGGAGATCGAAGCCGGTTATGCGGTCTACATGGCGCGGCAGCAGGCGGATATCCAATCCGTTCGGCACGACGAGGAACGGGCCATACCGGATAGTTTCGACTTCGATCTGGTCTCTGGCCTCTCCAATGAATTGAAACTGAAACTGAAGCGCGCCGCTCCTCGCAATATTGCACAGGCATCCAAGGTCGACGGCATGACGCCCGCAGCGCTTGCTCTCATCCTGGCCTTGGTGAAGAGAGCGGAACCAAGACGCGAACTGCGAGTCTCCTGATGCAACTGAACGGAATACGTGTTTCACGTGAAACAGTGGAGAGGCTGGAGCGGTTTGAAGCGCTCTTTCAGAAATGGGCCAAGGCCATCAATTTGGTTGCTCCCTCCACCAAAGCCGACTTCTGGAAGCGCCATATTGCAGACAGCGCGCAGATCTTCCAGCTTTCCCCGGCGCCCGCGACATGGGTCGACCTTGGGTCGGGCGGCGGCTTTCCGGGCATTATCACCGCCATTTTCCTTGCTGATCTCGGCGACGGCTGGGTTCATCTGGTGGAAAGCAATCAGAAGAAGGCGTCGTTTCTGCGCACCGCAATCGCGGAAACCGGAGGTCGCGCTTCCGTTCACCCCGTTCGGATCGAAGCGGCCCCCGCCGCCATTCCCCGCTGTGATCGTATTTCGGCGCGCGCACTGGCAGAACTGCCGCTTCTGCTGGACTATGCCTCCGGTTGGATGCTGAACAATCCGGAGATAAAGGCATTTCTCCACAAAGGCCGGGATTACGCAGCCGAAGTGGACAAAGCGCATGGTCGCTGGAACTTCGATCTGGTACAACATTCAAGCGTTGTGGAGGATGATTCCGTGATTTTGGAAGTGTCTCGGTTACAGCGCAAGGTTTGACCTCTTCAGCAGGTGCCCCATGTACGAGACCAATCGTATCATCACGATCGCAAACCAGAAGGGTGGCGTCGGCAAAACGACGACCGCCATCAATCTTGCCACGGCCCTGGCCGCGATCGGCGAGCGTGTTCTGATCATTGACCTCGATCCGCAGGGCAATGCCAGTACTGGCCTCGGAATCGATCGCCGCGATCGCAAGATGTCGTCCTTCGATGTGATGATGGGCAGTCAGAACATTCGCGATGCCGCTGTTCCGACGGCTGTTCCCAATCTCTTTATCGTTCCATCAACGATGGATCTCCTCGGACTGGAAATGGAAATCGGCCGTGAAGCCGATCGTGCCTTTCGCTTGCGTCGCGCTCTTCAGACCGTCGAAGCGCTGGATTTTTCCTATATCCTGCTCGACTGCCCGCCCTCCTTCAATCTCCTGACCATCAATGCGATGGCCGCAGCCCATTCGGTCCTGGTTCCCCTGCAGTGCGAATTTTTTGCGCTCGAAGGTTTGAGCCAGCTTCTGGAAACCGTGAATCAGGTGCGTCAGACAATCAATTCGGGCCTCGATATTCAGGGGATCGTGCTCACCATGTTCGATGCGCGCAACAACCTTGCGCAGCAGGTGGTGAATGATGTGCGGACTTATCTGGGCGACAAGGTCTACCACACGCTCATTCCCCGCAATGTCCGCGTGTCGGAAGCGCCCTCTTACGGCAAGCCAGCAATTCTTTATGATCTGAAATGCGCCGGCAGCCAGGCCTATCTCCAGCTGGCCTCCGAGGTCATTCAGCGTGAACGGCGGCGCAAGGCCGCCTGATCTGCCAAGGGTACATATGCATGAGTGAAGATCTTTCGAAGCGGCGTCTGGGTCGCGGTCTTGCCGCCTTGATCGGAGAGATGGACCAGACGGTTCCGGTTGGCGAGCCGCCTGCCCGCGCCGTGAACCCGGATCGCCTGGTGCCTATCGAGCATGTGCTGCGCAACCCGCGTAATCCGCGCCGTCTGTTCGACGAATCCGAACTGCAGGATCTCGCAAGCTCCATCCGCCAGCACGGCATCGTGCAGCCAGTTGTCGTTCGCCCGCACGGACAGGATTTCGAGATTATTGCGGGAGAGCGTCGCTGGCGTGCAGCGCAGCTCGCAGGGCTGATTGAGATCCCTGTCATCGTGCGGGATGTGGATGACCGCACGGCGCTGGAAATCGCGATCGTGGAAAATGTCCAGCGATCGGATCTCAATCCGCTGGAAGAAGCACTTGGTTACGAGCAGCTGATCGCCGAACATGGTTATACGCAAAATGATCTCGGCGAAATTATCGGCAAGAGCCGGAGCCATGTGGCCAACAGTCTGCGACTGTTGAAGCTGCCGGAGCCGGTGCGTGACATGCTGTCTGTGGGGGATCTCTCTGCCGGCCATGCCCGGGCTCTGGTCTCCACTTCGGATCCAGCAGCGCTCGCCCGCACCATCGTTGCCAAGGGCATGTCCGTGCGCGACGCTGAACGCCTCGCTCAGAACAACATCAAGGCGCAAAATGAGCCGCAGTCCTTGCAGCGTGCAGCGGAGAAAGATTCCGATACGCTCGCATTGGAACGGACGCTGACGGATGCGTTGGGCCTTGACGTGAAAATCACTCACAAGGGTGGCGCCGGCCAGATCCGCATTGGTTACCGTACGCTCGAACAGCTGGAAGAGGTCTGCCGCCTCTTGGAGCGACGATAGCCTTTCGTCTGGCTCGGCAATCTATTCCAGCAACCGACCCCGAATTGGAAAATGTGCCGCTGCGTTAACCGCGGGCGGCACCGCGGGCCGATTGCAGGGCCGTGGCAAGCAGCGTCTGGAAGGCGATTGTGTCTTCCAGACTTGCCTTCTGGCGAGAATGAAGCACTGCAGTCTGCAGGCGATTTGTTTCCCGCGCCAAAGCCTCACCGGTCCAGATCCGCAGCGCCTTCTCAAACAGGGGTTTGCGCTTGAAATGAATATGCCGGCCCATCGTCTGCATGATCTGCGCCGGCTGGCTGCGCTTCTCATCCATCTCGGCCCGCATCACGTCAAGCAGCTGAAACTGACGCAGGCAGGATTGCAGCACAAGGAAAATGGGTGTCTTGGAGCTGACGATCTTCTGGATTGCCCGGTGAAGACCGGGCAGATCGCCCTTCAGAATGCAATCTACAGCATCGTCGGTGGAAATGGCGCTGGCATCACCGATGATGTCACTAACATGCTGTTCTTCGATGACAGAATTTCCCCGACAATAAAGGGCAAGCTTGCGGATCTCGTTGCGGGATGCCACGCGGTCGCCACCCAGGCCTTCCAGCAACCGTTCACGCGCATCCGGCGTGATGCGCAGATTTTCCGTCGACAGCTCGTTATCTATCAGCATATTCAATGACTTGACGTCATCTGCATAGCAGGGGATGGCAACTGCCAGCTTGGCGGGTTCGCAGAGCTTTCGAAGAATATTGGTTTTCTTCAGATCACCGCCTTCGATGATCAGCAGGCTTTCCGGCTCGGGACCGGAAAGCAGAACCTGCAGCGCGTCGGCAAGCGGCTTTTCGCCGCCACTTCCGCGCAACCAGACCAGCTTGTTGCCGCCAAAAAGGCCAAGCGAATTGACCTCGTCCACAAGACGACCGGGTTCGCCTTGCAGATCGGAGAGGTCGAGGCGTGTGAAGGAAAACGGATCGTTCGGCGAGACGCCCGCCTTGGCCGCCAACTCGCCGGCGCGCTCGGAAACAAGTCCCCGATCCGGCCCATAGATCAGGAAGATCCGGTATAATTGCACAGCTTTCGGCAGAAACCGCTCGAATTCGTGGGCCTTGATTTCTGCCATGGTGCTTAGCGGCCGAGGACGGCTGCAATATCCGCGCGGATGAACTCGGCAAGTTCGCGGCCTGCGCGATCTTCCGCATCGCGATAGGCCCGCAGTTTTGCAAACTGCTGGTTACCGATATCAACAAGCGATGTGACCGCGCGGGTGGCCGTCTTCAGGACCTTGCCATCGCTGATCTGCGTCAACGTATAGGTCGCAGACACGGTGACGCGGCCAGGCGTGACGCCGACCGAAATCTGGTCGTCGAGAATGTCGGCACGCGTCGATGTCACATTCATCGTCAGCTGGTAATCGGCTTTGGCTGCTTCCCCTGCCCCACCGGTGGTGAGGAAGATCAGCTGGTTGCGGACCACCTGTTCGATGCGATCGTCCGCGGCCGAGAACTTGATCGCCGCAAGCTTCTGCGGCGTTCCACTGGTGGACGAATAGAGCGGCCGCACCTGGCAGCCTGCCAGGGTGGCGGCTGCTGCCAGAATGAGCACGGCGTGACTTGCGCGGCGAAGGGCCGGCGAGAGTTCAAACAACAATGTTGATGATCCTCTGTGGGACGATGATGATTTTTTTCGGCGCACCGCCGGCAAGGGCCGTGCGCACGGGTTCAAGCTGCAGAACCGCCTGCTCGATGGCATTGTGGTCCGCGTCGCGGGCAATTGTCAATTCCGCCCGCTTCTTGCCGTTGATCTGCACCGGCAGAAGCACATCATTGTCTGCCACCAGTGCTGTATCAAACACAGGCCAGCCGGCTTCGGCAATCAGACCCTGATTGCCAAGCGTGGCCCAGCATTCTTCGGCCAGATGCGGTGTCATCGGTGCAATCAGTTGCACGAGGATCTGGGTGGCATCGCGAACCGCAGACACGGTTGCTGCATCGGCTTGACCGCTCGCAACGGCGGTCAGCGGCTGCGCCAGCGAATTCACCAGCTCATAGATGCGCGCGACGGCCTTGTTGAAGGCAAGCTTTTCGTAATCCCCCTCAACCGCTTTCAGCGTCTTGTGAGCGATCTGCGAGATGCCAAGGGCAGAGCCTTCATGAGCCGGCTTTGCTTCGGCAGTACTCAGGCTGGAAGCGGCTTCCGAGATCAGGCGCCAGACGCGCTGCACGAAACGGTGTGCGCCTTCCACACCGGATTCCGACCAGATCACATCACGCTCCGGCGGCGAGTCCGACAGAACGAAGAAGCGGGCGGTATCGGCGCCGTAGGAGGCGATGATATCATCCGGATCGACAACGTTCTTTTTCGACTTCGACATTTTTTCGATCGAGCCGATCGACACTTCCTCGCCAGATGTCAGCATATAGGCCTTGCGGGCCCCATCGATATCCTCGATGCGGATTTCCGCCGGCGCCACCCACTGACCGTTCTGCCCTTCGCCGAGGCGATAGGTTTCATGCACCACCATGCCTTGCGTGAAGAGGCCCTTGAAGGGCTCACTGAGGTTTACATGGCCGGTTTCGCGCATGGCGCGGGTGAAGAAGCGCGAATAGAGCAGATGCAGGATCGCGTGCTCGATACCACCGATATACTGGTCGACCGGCAGCCAACGGTCGGCCACTGCCGGGTCCGTCGGGCGGTCTTCCCATGGCGCGGTGAAGCGGGCGAAATACCAGCTCGAATCGACGAACGTGTCCATCGTGTCGGTTTCACGGCGTGCATCATGGCCGCATTGCGGGCAGGCCACGTGGCGCCACGTTGCGTGACGGTCCAGCGGATTGCCGGGAACGTCGAAGGTCACGTCATCCGGCAGCTGCACCGGAAGATCCTTCTTCGGCACCGGCACCACGCCACAGACTTCGCAATGGATAACCGGGATCGGGCAACCCCAGTAGCGCTGGCGGGAAACGCCCCAGTCACGCAGGCGGAAGTTTACCTTGCGCGCGGCCTGTGGTGCATTGCCGACCTCCTGTGCAGACAGAATGTCGGCCACCTTCTGAAAGGCTTCGTCCGTCGACAGGCCATCGAGGAAGCGCGAATTGATCATCACGCCATCGCCGACATAAGCCTCGTCGCCAACGGTGAAACTTGTCGAATCGCCATCCTTGGGCATCACCACCGGCACGACCGGCAGATCATACTTGCGGGCGAAATCCAGGTCGCGCTGGTCACCAGACGGGCAGCCGAAGATGGCGCCCGTGCCATAGTCCATCAGCACGAAATTGGCGATATAGACCGGCAGTTCCCAGGTGGGATCCAGCGGATGGCAAACCTTCAGACCGGTGTCGAAACCCTTCTTCTCGGCAGTTTCCAGCGCCGCAAGCGAGGTTCCCTGCCGGCGGCATTCATCCGCAAACTCCGCTGCTGCCGCATTTTCGGCGGCAACGGCTTTTGCGACCGGATGATCGGCCGAAATGGCCAGGAAGGATGCGCCAAACAGCGTGTCCGGCCGCGTCGTATAGACCTCGATCTCACGGCAATCGGCCTTGGCGCGGCTTTCTGATGACAGTTCCCAGCGGATCGTCAGCCCTTCCGAGCGACCGATCCAGTTCTTCTGCATCAGGCGGACTTTTTCCGGCCACTGGTCGAGGCCGTCGAGCGCTTCCAACAGATCCTCGGCAAATTCGGTGATCTTGAAGAACCACTGCGTCAGCTCGCGCTGCTCGACAAGCGCGCCCGAGCGCCAGCCACGGCCGTCGATCACCTGCTCGTTGGCCAGAACCGTCTGGTCGACCGGATCCCAGTTGACCTTCGACTGCTTGCGGTAGACCAGGCCCTTTTCCATCATGTCGAGGAAGAGATATTGCTGGCGATGGTAATAGGCGACGTCGCAGGTCGCAAACTCGCGAGACCAGTCGAGCGACAGGCCCATCGACTTCAGCTGCGTCCGCATCGTGGCGATGTTCTGATAGGTCCAATCCTTCGGATGAACCTTGTTCTGCATGGCGGCATTTTCTGCCGGCATGCCGAAAGCATCCCAACCCATCGGATGCAGCACGTTGAAACCGCGGGCACGCTTGTAGCGCGCAACCACATCACCCATCGCATAGTTGCGCACATGGCCCATGTGGATGCGGCCCGACGGATAGGGGAACATCTCGAGCACGTAGTACTTTTCGCGGGTATCGTTGTTGTCGGTCTCGAAGGTCTTCTCTTCGGCCCACTTTGTCTGCCAACGGGGTTCGGCATCCCGCGGATTGTAACGTTCGGTCGCCATTTCAGTGAAATTCCGGGTATGAATAAGATGCGAGACCTTCACCACGAAAGGCCGTGAGCGTCAAGTTTCGAGGGTGCCAGATGCGCTGCCTGCGATCAAACACTTGGCATTGCGCCCGTGCGGGGGTAACGCCGTGGCAGAGATAATGCCGGCGATGACAAGGAGAGGCCATGACCATCGAGCAGAGACTGGCGGATGTCCGCACTAAGATAGGTGCGGCGGAGCGCGATGCAAGCCGGGCAGAAGGCGCGGTCACCCTGGTTGCCGTGTCGAAAACATTCGAGGCCGATGCTATTCGCCCGGTTATTGCCGCCGGCCAGCGTGTGTTCGGCGAAAACCGTGTGCAGGAAAGCCAGGGCAAGTGGCCGCAGTTGAAGGGTGATACGCCCGATATCGAACTGCACCTCATCGGCCCGCTGCAATCCAACAAGGCCGCCGATGCCGTGGCGTTGTTTGATGTGATCGAAACCGTCGATCGCGAAAAGATCGCACGCGCGCTTGCCACAGAGATGCAGGCGCAGGGAAAAAACCTCAGGCTCTATGTGCAGGTCAATATTGGCATGGAGCCGCAAAAGGCCGGCATCGCGCCGAAGGAGACGGTGGCCTTCGTCGATTTCTGCCGCAAGGAGCTTGGTTTGTCGGTGGAAGGGCTGATGTGCATCCCGCCAGCTGACGACAATCCGGGCCCCTATTTCGCGCTTCTTGCAAAGCTTGGCCGCGAGGCGGGCGTCGAAAAACTCTCCATGGGCATGTCCGGTGATTTCGAAACGGCGATTGCCTTTGGTGCGACAAGCGTGCGGGTCGGTTCTGCCATCTTCGGCCATCGTTGACGAAGCGCAAGCCCTTGGGCGCTGGCCCGGCGAATGGCGTGTGACGCCTTCCCCTTTCGTCGGGCTTTTCGCTCCCTTCAGCTGCTTCTAAACTGCCTCAAGGTGAAGAAGCCGCGGATGATGGGAGGATCAGATGCACAGCCGCTATCACGAGGTCTATCAGGAATGGCAACAGGACCCGGAAGCCTTCTGGGGAAAGGCGGCGAAAGACCTGCACTGGTTCACGCCGCCTGAGCGCGTGTTTGATGCAGACCAGGGCGTGTATGGCCGCTGGTTTGCGGGGGCTGAGACCAATACCTGCTACAATTGCGTCGACCGCCATATTATCGCGGGGCGCGGGAGCGACCGGGCGCTGATCTTCGACAGCGCAATGACCGGCGAGAAACGCATTTTCTCCTACGATGACATGCTGGTCGAAGTGCAGGCCGTGGCGGCCGTTCTTCAGAATATGGGTGTGGCCAAGGGGGATCGCGTCGTCATCTACATGCCGATGGTGCCGGAGGCGATCTTTTCCATGCTCGCCTGCGCCCGCCTCGGCGCCATCCATTCGGTTGTGTTCGGCGGGTTTGCCGCGCACGAACTGGCAACGAGGCTGGATGATTCGCAGGCAAAAGTGGTGATCAGCGCCAGTTGCGGGCTCGAACCCGGCCGTGTGGTTGCCTACAAGCCACTGCTCGACCAGGCCGTGGACATGGCGCGGGTGAAGCCGGATTGCTGCCTCATTCTCCAGCGCGACCAGTTGCACGCGGCGCTACGTTATGAACATGGCGATGCCGATTTTGCCCATCTGGTGGAGGTGGAAAAGGCCAAGGGGACGGTTGTGCCCTGCGCGATCCTGGCGGCTACCGATCCGCTCTATATTCTCTACACGTCGGGCACCACAGGCCAGCCGAAGGGCGTGGTGCGCGACAATGGCGGGCATATGGTGGCCCTTCACTGGACCATGGCCAATATCTACGGCGTCTCCCCCGGAGAAGCCTTCTGGGCCGCCTCCGATATCGGCTGGGTGGTCGGTCATTCCTACATCGTCTACGGCCCGCTGCTGGCCGGCAATGCCACCGTGGTTTTTGAGGGCAAACCTGTGGGCACGCCGGATTCGGCTGCCTTCTGGCGAGTCATCGAGGACTATGACGTGAAGGTGCTGTTTACGGCCCCCACCGCCTTTCGCGCCATCCGCCGCGACGATCCGGATGGAGATCTGATCTACCGGCATGACCTTTCAGGATTGCGCGGCCTGTTTCTCGCCGGCGAACGCGCCGACCCCGAAACGCTGAAATGGGCCGAGCGGCTGCTGAAAGTGCCGGTGGTGGATCACTGGTGGCAGACGGAAACCGGCTGGGCGATTGCCGCAAATCCCGCAGGCCTTGGGCTCCTGCCGTTCAAATACGGCTCGCCGACGCTGCCAATGCCCGGCCACGCCGTCGAGGTGGTGGACGATGCCGGCCATCCGGTGGCGCCGGGCACGCTTGGCAATATCGTGATCCGGCTTCCGCTTCCCCCTGGCTGCCTCGTCAGTTTCTGGAATGCCGACCAGCGCTTTCGTGCGACCTGTCTCGATGAATTTCCCGGCTATTACAAGACGGCCGATGCCGGCATGCGCGACGAGGACGGTTATGTCTTCGTCATGGCGCGCACGGACGATATCATCAACTGTGCCGGCCACCGGCTGTCGACGGGCGCCATGGAAGAGGTTTGCGCCATGCATCCCGATGTTGCCGAATGCGCGGTCATCGGGGTTGCCGATCCGCTGAAGGGGCAGATCCCCTGTGGTTTTCTCGTGCTGAAGAACCGCGTCACGCGCGACACCGCCCTCATCATTCGCGAGGTGGTGGATCTGGTGCGCAGCGAAATCGGCCCAGTTGCCGCTTTTCGCACGGTGATGATCGTGGACCGCCTGCCAAAAACCCGTTCTGGAAAAATCCTGCGCGGCACGATGCAGAAGATCGCCGACGGCATGCCGTGGAAAATGCCGGCAACGATCGACGACCCGGCAATCCTTGACGAGATCAGCACCATCTTGCGCAATCATGGCTATGCCGGCCCCTCTCCCACACCGTCTGCCGCGTAGCGGGCAAAAGCGCGCACAAAAAAGCCGGCACTGCGGCCGGCTTTTTCCAAGAAGAGTGGTGAGACCTCAATAGCGGTCTTCGTCCTCATCTTCGGTGCGCGTCGACTTCAGCGAAGACAGCTTCTTGAAGACGGCATCGGCGTCGATTTCCTTCTCTTCCTCGCGCTCGTAGCGATAGCCGAGGTTCTCGGTCTCGCTGGCGGCCTGCAGCGTCGCGCCCATTTCGGCAGCGGTCGGTAGCGGACGGTTCTTGGCGGCGCGTTCGACTTCGAGGTCGAGATCGATCTGGCTGCAGAGGCCAAGCGTCACCGGATCCATCGGGGTCAGGTTGGCGGCGTTCCAGTGGGTGCGGTCGCGAATCTGTTCGATGGTGGATTTCGTCGTACCGACGAGGCGCGAAATCTGTGCATCCTTCAGTTCGGCATGGTTGCGCACCAGCCAGAGAATGGCGTTCGGGCGATCCTGGCGCTTGGAAACCGGCGTATAACGCGGGCCACGGCGCTTGGATTCAGGCACGCGAACTTTTGGCTCGGAAAGCTTCAGGCGGTAGTTCACGTCTTTTTCGGCGCGGCCGATTTCATCGCGCGACAGCTGGCCGGTGGCGATCGGATCGAGACCCTTGATGCCTTGCGCGGCTTCACCATCGGCAATCGCCTTCACCTCGAGAGGGTGGAGCTTGCAGAACTGGGCGATCTGATCGAAGGAGAGCGCCGTGTTGTCGACGAGCCAGACTGCCGTCGCCTTCGGCATGAGCAATTGTTGAGCCATGGATATGATCCTTCTATCGTCCGCGCCGGTGTCGCGGGCCGTGGGGTGTCACCACAATTTCCGGGAATTCTCGCGCTCTATAACCGGATTGCGAATAAATTGCAATTCTTCAAGCAGCATCACCGTTTGTCTAATTGTCGTCACCGCCCCACCTGATAAGAATCGCATTCGGGAACCGCGTTCGTCATCCGGATGCGGCGGAGCATGAGGAGGAATTTCATGTCGGAGAAAGTTTATCCGGTCCAGAAGCATGTGAAGGGCCGAGCCCTTATCGACCGCGAGAAGTACTTGAAATGGTACGAGGAAAGCGTTGAGAACCCAGACAAGTTCTGGGGCAAGCACGGCAAGCGGATCGACTGGTTCAAGCCCTACACCAAGGTGAAGAACACCTCCTTCAAGGGCAAGGTCGCCATCAAGTGGTTCGAGGATGGGCTGACCAATGTCTCCTACAATTGCATCGACCGGCACCTGAAAACCCATGGCGAGCGCACCGCGCTGATCTGGGAAGGTGACAACCCCTATATCGACAAGAAAATCACCTATAACCAGCTTTACGATCAGGTGTGTCGCCTCGCCAACGTGATGAAGAAGCACGGCGTGAAAAAGGGCGACCGCGTCACCATCTACATGCCGATGATCCCGGAAGCGGCCTATGCCATGCTGGCCTGTGCGCGCATCGGGGCCGTCCATTCGGTTGTCTTCGGTGGCTTTTCACCGGAAGCGCTTGCCGGCCGCATCGTCGATTGCCAGTCCACCTTTGTCATCACCTGTGATGAAGGCGTGCGCGGCGGAAAGCCCGTGGCGCTGAAGGAAAACACCGACAAGGCGATCCACATTGCAGCCCGCCAATATGTCACCGTCAACAAGGTGGTCGTGGTGCGCCGTACCGGCGGCAAGACCAACTGGGCGCCGGGCCGCGACCTCTGGTACCATCAGGAAATTGCGACGGTTAAGGGGCATTGCGAACCGGTGAAGATGAAGGCGGAAGATCCGCTGTTCATCCTCTACACGTCAGGTTCCACGGGAAAGCCGAAGGGCGTGCTGCACACCACCGGCGGTTATCTCGTTTATGCGGCGATGACGCATGAATATGTCTTCGATTACCATGACGGCGACGTCTACTGGTGTACGGCCGATGTCGGCTGGGTCACCGGCCATTCCTACATCGTCTACGGGCCGCTGGCCAATTGCGCTACGAGCCTGATGTTCGAGGGCGTGCCGAACTTCCCGGACCAGGGTCGCTTCTGGGAGGTGATCGACAAGCACAAGGTCAACATCTTCTACACAGCGCCCACCGCGCTGCGCTCGCTGATGGGAGCCGGCGACGATTATGTCACCCGCTCGGATCGCTCCAGCTTGCGGCTGCTCGGCACGGTCGGCGAACCGATCAATCCGGAAGCCTGGGAATGGTATTATAACGTGGTCGGCAACAAGCGCTGCCCCGTCATCGACACCTGGTGGCAGACGGAAACCGGCGGCCACATGATCACGCCATTGCCGGGCGCCACCGACCTGAAGCCGGGCTCGGCCACCCTGCCCTTCTTCGGCATCAAGCCGCAGCTTGTCGATAACGAGGGCAATGTGCTGGAAGGAGCCGCCGACGGCAATCTCTGCATCACCGACAGCTGGCCTGGCCAGATGCGCACCGTCTACGGCGACCACGAGCGCTTCATCCAGACCTATTTCTCCACCTACAAGGGGAAATATTTCACCGGCGACGGCTGCCGTCGCGACGAGGACGGTTATTACTGGATCACCGGTCGCGTCGATGACGTGCTGAATGTTTCCGGCCACCGGCTGGGCACGGCGGAGGTCGAATCAGCGCTCGTGTCGCACCATCTGGTGTCGGAGGCGGCTGTTGTCGGTTATCCCCATTCCGTTAAGGGACAGGGCATTTATTGTTATGTCACGCTGATGGAAGGCAATGACGGCACCGATGCGCTGCGCCAGGACCTGGTCAAACATGTGCGTCAGGAAATCGGGCCGATTGCTGCTCCGGACAAGATCCAGTTTGCCCCCGGCCTTCCAAAGACCCGGTCCGGCAAGATCATGCGCCGCATCCTGCGCAAGATCGCCGAGGACGATTTTGGTGCGCTCGGAGATACCTCAACGCTTGCCGATCCCGCCGTTGTCGATGATCTGATCGAGAACCGGCAGAACAAGGCGCCGGTGCCGGCCTGACGTTGCAAAACCTCTGATATTAAGCGGCCAGCCGATGTTTCGGCTGGCCGTTTTCGTTTCTGTTCTATCAAAGGGAATATGTCAGCTGCGGACGCAGATATCGTTCTTGCGACCCTTGCCGCTGTAAGGTGTCGCAAGCCCCGCCTGAAGAATTTCCCGTGCCGGATCGCGTCCATCGGCGAGCGCCACATCGGCCACGATGCGCCCGAAATACTTGTCGGCGGCAATGCGCGACAGTTTTACCTGCGGCGATGTCGCCGCCATGTCTTCCAGCAGGCGCTTCGCCTCTTCCGCGGCCTGACGACCGCTATCGCATTTCGACTTCAGTTCGGCCGTATCGATGCCGCGCAACCGCACGAACACTTCGACGCTCTGCTGCGGCCAGGGCCGTGCTGTCACCAGAAGCGTATCGCCGTCCACCACGCGGATCACATCTGCGAGCACCGGTCCCTCCACCAGCGTTTCGGCGATGGCAAAGGGTGTCGCTGCAAGGGCGATCATCGAAGTGAGCAACAGTTGGAGACGGGAAAGAGCCATAGAAGGAAAATATTCCTTTTATAGTGCCGCCGTCAATGGGAATTTTAACCTACGACAACCTATAGCACCGTCATGCGCTGTCTGTTCACCAATGGTGGTCGCTGCAACAGGAAGCCATCAAACATGCAGGCCCGGTGCTTCCTGGCCCGTACGCTCGACATATTCGAGATAACCGCCGCCATATTGATGGATTCCGTCCGGCGTCAGTTCCAGCACGCGGTTGGAGAGGGCGCCGAGAAAATGGCGGTCGTGGCTCACAAACAGCATCGTGCCTTCATAGGCGGCGAGCGCCTTGATCAGCATTTCCTTGGTATCGAGGTCCAGGTGGTTGGTCGGCTCGTCCAGCACCAGGAAATTGGGTGGATCAAACAGCATGGCGGCCATCACGAGACGGGCCTTTTCACCACCGGACAACACTCGGCAGCGCTTTTCCACGTCATCGCCGGAAAAACCGAAACAGCCGGACAGCGCCCGCAGCGGCGCCTGGCCGGCTTTGGGAAACTGTTCTTCCAGCCATTGCAGAACGGTGCTCTCGCCATCCAGCAGATCCATCGAATGCTGGGCGAAATAACCAAGCTTCACGCTGGCACCGATGGTGACACTGCCTGTGTCCGGTGCCGTGCTGCCGGTTACCAGCTTCAGCAGCGTCGATTTGCCGGCACCGTTGATGCCCATGATGCACCAGCGTTCGCGCCGGCGCACCATGAAGTCCAGCCCTTCATAGATCGTCCGGCTGCCATAGGCCTTGTGGACGTTCTTCAGATTGACCACGTCCTCGCCGGACCGCGGCGCGGGCAGAAAATCGAAGGCGACGGTCTGGCGCCGCCGCGGCGGTTCCACCCGGTCGATCTTGTCGAGTTTCTTGACGCGGCTCTGCACCTGGGCGGCGTGCGAGGCGCGCGCCTTGAAGCGCTCGATAAACTTGATTTCCTTGGCAAGCATCGCCTGCTGGCGCTCGAACTGCGCCTGCTGCTGTTTTTCGTTCTGCTCGCGCTGCTGTTCGTAAAAAACGTAGCCGCCGGAATAGCTGGTGAGCGATCCGCCATCGATCTCGATGATCTTCGTGACGATGCGGTTCATGAACTCGCGGTCGTGCGAGGTCATCAGCAGCGCGCCGTCGTAATTCTTGAGGAAGGATTCAAGCCAGATCAGGCTTTCGATATCCAGATGGTTGCTCGGCTCATCAAGCAGCATCACGTCAGGCCGCATCAGGAGAATGCGGGCAAGCGCGACGCGCATTTTCCAGCCGCCGGAAAGTTTTCCGACATCGCCGTCCATCATCTCTTGGCTGAAGCTCAGACCGTCCAGAACCTCGCGGGCGCGGCCTTCCAGCGCATAACCGTCCAGCTCCTCGTAACGCGCCTGCACTTCGCCGTAACGCTCGATGATCTCGTCCATCTCGTCCATACGGTCAGGATCGGACATGGCCGCTTCCAGAAGGCGCAATTCGGCCGCAACGGTGCTGACGGGGCCTGCCCCTTCCATCACCTCGGCGACGGCCGTGCGTCCGGCCATTTCACCAACGTCCTGGTTGAAATAGCCGATGCTTACGCCTTTTTCGAAAGAAACCTGACCTTCATCAGGAAGCTCCTCGCCAGTGATCATACGGAAAAGCGTCGTCTTGCCGGCCCCGTTCGGCCCGACAAGCCCGATCTTTTCCCCCTTGTTCAGCGCGGCGGAAGCCTCGATGAACAAAAGACGGTGGCTGTTCTGCTTGGAGATATTTTCGATGCGGATCATGTCGACAAGGGCCCGAATGGTTTTCGCGCGCCTTATGGCACGGCAGGTTCCGCCTGTCCCCGGATTTTATGCCGATGACATGCTCAAAATGGGTAACCAACCTTCTTCACCGCGGACCAGTTCTCCGCGATGCTCGGCCTGCATCATAGGCATGACAGTGCAATCCTCAGCGCATTCTTCCCACGCTATCAGCCCCGCTCACTCCATTTTCATCTGAAGAATGGGAACTTAGCCTGCGGCCGGGCCCGAAATGCGCGAAGTGACCTGCTGGAGTAGAGGTTGAGAAGCTTGAAAATGTGCTATTGGGGGAGCGAAAAAAAAACGAATGGCGGAGAGGGTGGGATTCGAACCCACGATACGGTTGCCCGTATGCCGCATTTCGAGTGCGGTGCTTTCGACCACTCAGCCACCTCTCCGCTTTGCTGGTCGGCGCTTTAAGGCGCGGGCTGTCTCATAGCGATGAAAGACAAGGCTGGCAAGGGCGAAATCGTGCCTTGCCACGTCTTTCTCCTTGACACTTTTCCGGGGCTCAAGTATCCCCCACGCGTTCCGGTATGGGGTACTCCGTTTCATGGAGGCCAGACCGGTAGAGAATGCCAGGCTTTTTCAAAGCCTGTTTCACCGGCAGACCGGTTCGAGAGAGTTCTCTTTCGACATCCTGCTCAAATGTGGACTGATAAAAAGACGGCCGCTTGCCCTGATAAGGCAGGAAGAGCCGGATCGAACATGAAAGGATAAAAAATGTTCGCAGTCATCAAGACCGGCGGTAAGCAGTACCGTGTAGCGGCCAACGACGTTCTCACCATCGAGAAGCTC
>JAIXTO010000174.1 GCA_027483885.1 Rhizobiaceae bacterium | reverse complement strand
GCATGAAATCGTAAGCGGAGATTTTGGCGCAGGAATTCTCGCTTAGCTCTTCAATTGAAATTGGGAGCTAAAAGCCACACACGGACAGTTCGTTCCACGCGTCGAGGGCGATGATGGCCTGCAGCGCCGCCGGTAGGTGCCCGCACGGAGATCTTGT
This sequence comes from Rhizobiaceae bacterium, assembly GCA_027483885.1. Lineage (GTDB taxonomy): Bacteria > Pseudomonadota > Alphaproteobacteria > Rhizobiales > Rhizobiaceae > Neorhizobium. The sequence continues at coordinate 19,550 of JAIXTO010000174.1, read as the reverse complement.
ATCCACCCGTCTACTGGCGCTTCGCGCCGCTCATGATACCGCTCTTCTTCACGTACTCGCTCGTCGCATCGTAGACGCGGCATTCCTTTTCCCGCACGACGAAGGAAAAGGCGTTGCAATCCTTGTCCGCCAGGCAGATTTCCCCGCATTCGTCGCGGGTTCTCGCCATCGAGGCGCGATAGCCGAATGCCGGAAAGGTCTTCTCGTTGAAATATTCCAGATAGACATCGTTTTCGGACGGCGGAGGCTGGGAAAGCGTATCCATCACACCGGATACCGTCCGCGCATTCAACAACCGTGCGGGTGCGCTGTCCTTGAGATAGCAGATGTGGTTCCAGACATCATGGCTGTACGCCACGCAGCCGTCTGTTTGTCGGCACGCCAGTTCGCATTTCGCCGTCGACGCCGTTGTCAGCGTTTCGAAAGGGGTCAGGTCGATGTCGCTGTTGGGGTAGATCTTGAAATGCGTCCTGCCGCCGCTGCCAGCGGCGGCATTCGGCGGCTGCGCGGCAGCCTGGGCGCCTGCCGGCCTGTCCGAAGCGACGAACAGAACAAGCAGGATCGCGAGAACGGCGCACAATTTATCGAGGCCGCCCGCACCAGACCGCAAGCTGCAATGAAACAAACTCAACATCCCGCGATCTTGCACGTCAGCACCGCAGCCCCAACACCGAGCATCACCTTGCCGAACGTATCGGCGGCATTGTCGCCGTTACCCTTGTTCTTTGGCTTGACGCGGCCCTCGGGCTGGCGGACGACTCGGCTGGTCGTTGCCTGTTCCTCGTTCCTGGCCTGCTGTTTCTCGTAGATCGCCGCGATGAAAGGCTCGGACTGCTGCTTCAGCACATAGTACTGGTCGAGCGTGAGATATCCCGTCTGGATAATGCCCAGCGAGGCCTGCCAGGCGATGATGGCCGAGCGGGTATTCTTGCCAAGCTGACCATCGCTTCCCTTTGGATCGTAGCCCAGCGACACCAGTCGAAGCTGGAGGTCACGCGCCAGACCTCCGCGTTTGAGATTGAGCGCCTCCTCCGTCGCCACATTGCCCGGTGTCGAGCGTATGGCTTCGGTCAGGGCAGCCGTCGGCAAGGCGCGCTCTGTCGGGGGAGCGACGGTCGATGCCGCGGCCGGAGAAAGCGCCGCCACCTCGTTCGACGGCCGGGATTCCAATCCCTTCATATTCAGTTCGGCGAGCGGCCGGAAACGGCTCTTCGGAAACTGTTCGATGAACAGCCTGTAATGCTCCACGCTATTGGCCTTGGAGACCTGGTCCCACATGCGGGTTTCGACTTCCCAATCCTTGTCGACCGGCTGGACTGCCGCCACGCCCGGCTGCATAGAAGCCGCACCCGCGTTCGGCGCCAATGCGCTGACTTCCGTCGCGCCGACGGCCGGGACGGGAGCTGCTTCTCCTGCAAGAAACACTTCCCGCCCGAGCGAAGCATTGAACCACGGCCGCTGCCGTCCGCCGGTGGCACTCACGACGTCACCGCGCACGCGCGTCAGGGCCGATTGCACGTTGACGCCCGGCGTGGCGAGATGGCGCACCAGCGCGCTCGTATAAGGGCTGTTCTGCCCGTCGCCGTCCAGCGCTACGGCGCCGGGGTCAGTCGCGTAACCGATCAGCAATCCACCCGTTCCATCGCCCGCCGTCGTCGTCTGTATTGCGGCGAGGCCGGAATTGACGGTCGCCGAGCGAGTCGGCGGCAGCGACGCAGCAAAGCTGCGCGCCAGCGGGTTGTCCCGGCACGCATCGATCAGGATGATACCGATGGCCGGATCGATGGGCAGCGCCTTGATGAGACTGTCCATCTGCACGGTGCGGGTGCGCAGTTGCGCCGCCGATGTCAGTTCGGCATCGACGGGAATGAGATAGTTGTTGCCGTCCACCTGCATGCCGTGTCCGGCATAGAAGATCAGCGCCACCTGCGCATCATATGCCCGCTCGGTGAACTGGTCGATCAGTTCCTCCATTTTCTGCTTGGGCAGGTCGATCCCCTCGATGACCTCGAAATCGCTGCCGCGCAGGGTTTGCGCGAACGCCGCCGCATCGTTGCGGGGGTTCGGCAGATGGGTCGCATGCTGGTAGGCGCTGTTGCCGATCACCAGGGCGATACGCTTGTCACCGGTCGCCGCGGAAGCCGTTGCCTGCAGCAACAGCGCAGCCATGAACAGGCCCGAAAAAGCTGCAAGCCTTCGCATCATCCGGATGGTCACGACATATCCCCCTGATCCTGACCTCAATCGTTCATTTCCAAGCCGTTCATTCGCCGAGATTGACGATCTCGACCCTTCTGTTCGCAGCCGCCAGCGGATTGCGCGGATCCAGTGGTTCCGCCTCGCCATAGCCGACCGTGTCGAACCGGGATTTATCCAGCCCGTAATGGACCAAGAGATAGTCCCGGACCGCATTGGCCCTCGCCTGCGACAGTCCGATATTGAAGTCATAGCTGCCGGTCGCATCGGTGTGGCCACCGATCCTGATGCGCTTTTCCTTCAGCTGCGGATTGGCAAGGGCACGCCCCAGTTCACTCAGCTGGCTGCGGGCGCTCGGCGAAAGCACGGCTGAGCCTCGCTCGAAATTGATCTCCAGGTTCTGCCGCTGGCCCCCGTCAGTACGGGCTTCGACCCCGACCACTACGTTCCCCGAACCGTTTTCCGCTTCGGTCCTCGGCATTCCGTCGATCTCCAGCTTCTGATGGATGTCGATGCCGCGCGTTGTAAAGCTTCGCGTCAACGGCTTGCCGGCCGGAGGCGCGGCCATCCGCTCCGGCGAAGGCGACAACAGGTTACGGATGATTTCCTCGGACTTTACGTCACCGCCATGGGCGAGGCCGCCCCATCCCATTGCAACGGCCAGTACCAGGACAAAACTTCCCTTGCGACGCATTCAGCCCTCCGGACCGGTTTCGATGAAAACATAGGCTGCCTCGATCTGGCCTCGCGCCGATCCCAAGGCTTGCAGGCGCCCCCGCAGGTCTCGCGCCGTCTCCGGCGCTTTCTCCCCCCCGAAAATCGGCTTTGGCGAAACCAGCACCAGGATCATTTCATTGCCGAACGGAGGCTTGATGAAAAGCGACCCCCGTTTCGGCCCGCCGTCACCCACCCGCAGCACAGTCCTCGGTCCGACCGGACCATCGTCGCGCGCGATATAGCTGACTGCGTCCCCGGCACCGATATAGGCAATCGTCAGGTAACCTTTCCTGGCACCCGTCGATATGGTGAAGACAAGCACATCATTGCCCTTGAAGCGAAACTTGTCGTCAGGGATGCGAACACTTACCTCACTCCTAGAATTCCGCACCAGAGCGACAATATTGCACTGAACATCACTGCTAGATTGGCAACCCCGCTCGGAAGCCACAACAAATCCACATGCGGCAACCAAAAAAATCCATGAAAACACACAAAATAACTTCGAAACAAGCATCCATGGAATCATGGATAAACTACGATACATTCCATCTCTGGTGAAATATCCTGGAATAACAACCCGCCTCAACAGAATACACGGATTATATATTAAACTCTCGCTCACAGGTAGTAAAGGGCCTTTTTGGGAATTCGACATCTATCTCCTCTCGCACGGCATCGGTGGCGACAGGCGCCGCAAGAGCATGTCGCGATCTTCCAGAGTTGCGCCGTACGCTTCAGCTCCTTGTTTTTCCGCATGTCGTTGTCGCAAGATCACGGCACACTTTGCGCGGATACTCTAGCGCTGCACGATCACCAATCGAAAGCCGAGAGCCGGGTTGCGTTCGGTCTTGCTCAGGCATTGGGCATGCTTTTGAAAATCTCCCTCTCCGATCGTGCCGAGCACGATCGTCCTGCCGCCCTGCCCGCAGGCTTCACGCGTCCACTCCCGGCTGGAATTTCCGAGACCATAGGCCACCTCAAGATTGTTGCTTTCCACCTTGCTTGCGAGCGCAACGGCTGCAAGGCTTTGCTCCAGCGTCGGCAGCGCATAGTTCAGCCCCGTCTTATCCGAGAACCATTTCGCGTAATTCTCCGCATCTGCCTGGGTGACGAAGGTCACGTCATCGGACGAGTTCGGCCAGTTGCCGGATTTGTCGAGCAGGGCTTCGCGGACATCGTCCTTGGTGCCGCTTTCATCCAGATAGGCTTCGTATTCCTCGACGCTGACCTGTTGCATCGACACGCAGAAAGGCGCCGAGGTCTGGATGACGATGGATGCAGACTTGCCGACCCGCATGTCGGTCCGTGCATCCGCCGCGATACGTCCGGCCAGCGAATTTCCGCCCATCGAATAGGTGCCGGCCGGAACGAGCCGCGTGCCGTTGTCGACGCCACTGTTCGGGCAGGCCAGGATCAGACCCCTGGCGATATCCTCGTCGATGGCGGCGATTGCGGTTTCCGCACGCAAGAGGGCCTCCTGCGCCTGTCCCCATTCACGGGCGTCCGCAGCCCGGCGGGCGGACTCGAGATCGCCTGCTATCGGCGCGAACCGCGAACTGGTCTGTCCGCCGGCTTTTTCGATCTCGGTAATCCTTCTGGGTATCGCATCGAGCCGCGCCATGATGCTGCCGCGCAATTCACCGGCCTCCGCGCTGGCCAGAGCCAGGCGGTCGCCCAGCATGCGGAAGGCGTTGAGGCGCGTCAGCGTTCCATCTTCCGGCAGGCCGGCGCCAAGATTAAGTGCCTCCTGCACCTCGGGAAGAAGAGCGTGGGCATCCGGCAGAAGTATCCTTGCCTTTTCGAGCGCGCCGGCAAGACCCGACCTGAGTTCTGCGACTTGCCGGCCGTTCGACGCCTGCTCTTCCGCGACCGCGACATAGGCTGCATGGGCCTGCACGAACGTATCGGCCGCATCGGCATAGTGCTTGAGGTCGGCAGCGGTCCGGCCGCCATTCATCAGGCCATCGCCCTTGACGAATGCCGCCGTATCGGCGCCACCGGCCTGTTCCGCCGCCGTCCGCGCCGCTTCGGCCTTGCCTTTCAGGTCTGCCATTTCCGTGCCCTTCCGGGCAACCGTATCGTTCCAGTCGGAAAATGCATGACTGATCTCGCCCAGCACGGGCTCGACCTCATCGTAGCGGCGGGCGCGATAGGCCTCCTGGATGCGAGCCAGCCGGCTCTTCACGGCCTGGCCGGGACCCAGATCCAGGACCCAGTTGCCATATCCGCCGGTCAGGGTTTCAATCTCGCCATTGATCTTCACGATCGCCGCGGAAATTGTCTTTTCCCGCTCGGCGCTCCTGGCGACGACGGCGGCAAGCGCCCCGGAACTGGCCGTCGCCCGCTCGAGGGCTGCATCCAGCTTGCCGCCTTCCAGATCCTTCCTGCTGGCGTCGAGCGCCGTCATGGCGTCGACCAGGGGACTGCTGCCATCGGCAAGCGCCTGCTGAGCCTCCTTGATCCCGGCCGCCAGCCCCTCCACGCTGCGATGAGCCGCGCTCACCAGGTCCTGGGCCTCGGCCTGCAGCTTTCGGTATTCCCCGGCAAGATCGCCGAACGTGCGGGCTGCTGCCGTCATCGGCGCCGTCAGCGCGGCCGCATCCGCCAGCTTGACCCGCCGTTCGAGCTCGCTCCAGGAGACCTTGAGCGGATGCCCGTTCGCGAGTTGCACCGTGACGGCTGCCACATCCCGCCGAAGCTCCTCGAGCGACTGTCGCGACTGGTTCAGCAATTCCTTGTCGACCGGAAGCTGGGCCGTCAGCTGTGCGGCCTGGGAGAGGAGCGTATCGCTGTTCGCCAGCGCGACGTCATAACGCCCCTGGTCGCGCAGTTCCCGGATTTGCGCCAGTCCGTTCCTGAGCGGCTCCAGCTCCTTCAGCCGTTCACCGCCGACCGCGGCGATATCCGCCAATTGCCGCTCGAACTCGGCAATACGGCCGGACACCTGATCCGCCAGCCCTTTGACGGAAACGGCCAGCAATTTCAGCTGATCTGTTGCAATTTCATAGCGTGCGCCGGCCTCGCTCCATTCGCGCGACTCCAGTGCCGCCTGCCCTGCCGCAACCATCTCGCCGATCGCCTTGCCGCGGGGCCGGAGCGGATGATCGTCGGCCAGTTTGCCGATCGCGCCGATGATCGCCTCGGGCTTTGCCTGCTGATAAGCTTGTTTCAGACCGATCGCCGTCTCGCGCTCCCTGGCAGCGGCGTCCGCCACATGTGCGACCCGCGGCAGGAGGCTTTCCAGGGCGGCCGCGGCCTTCTCGTATTGCCGGCCCTGCAGGTCGCTGCCCGCCATCTCGATCGAGCGCACGGCTTCCAGCAGGAAGGGGTTGTTGTGCGGCACGAGTCCCTGCAGCACCGACCGGGCCTTTCCGGCCTCGGCGGCCAGCGCACCGGCCCTTGCCTCTGCATCCCTACGGCCTTTCAAGGCGTCGTCGAGGACGGCCTTCAGTGCCAGCATGTCGCGCAGCGCCAGATCCCGCCGGTCTACGGCGATCGCCTTGTCGGCCGCAATGATGCGTGCCTCGTATTCGGAAAGCCGGGGATCGCCGGCAACGGTCATCGCGCCGAGCTGGTCCTGCGTTTCCCGCGCCGCCGCCAGCGCCTTGTCGGCCTGCACCCGCAGGTCCGCATAATCGGTGGCAAGGGCTGCAACGTTCGCCTGCCCGTCTTCGAAGGCCGCGCGCGCCGCGCCCCAGTCACGTGCGAGCATCAGCGTTTCCGCATGGGCGGCGATATCCTGGACACGCTGGAACGCCTTCGCCATCGGATGATCGGGAGAAAGACCCGAAATGCCCGCCTTGGACAGAGCCTCCACCCGTCCCGACAGGATCTGCCGTGCCTTTCCAGCCGCATCGCGCAAGCCGATCAGTTCGCCGACCCGTGTCTTCGTCGCCTCGATCATGTCGCCATACTGGCGATCCGCGATGTCATATTTTTGCGCATCGACATCGGCGCCGACCCGCTGCGCATGGGCGGATGCATCCTTCAGGCTCTGATCGGCAGGCGGAACCAGGTCTGCAAGCCCTGTCAGCAAAGCGGCATATTCCGCCCTCTTGCCTGTTACCCCTGCGATCAGATCATTGAGGTTGGAAAGGGCTTTCTGCATCTGCCGGTCGACTTCACCAAAACGCTGGCGCAACGCCGGCGCATCGCTGCGGTAGGGCGGATAGTCCTTCTGCGCTGCGTCATACGCCGTTCCCGCCCTGGAGAAGGCGGCGACGATCTCGCCGGTCGCGTCAAGCGCCTGGCCTTTCTCCCGCCCCTCGCGGAATGCGGACAATATCCGGTTGCGATCCGCATCGATGGCCGCCATGACGTCAGCCGGCGCTTTCAGGTAATAATCTGCTCCAAGCAGAGCAAGGCTGACCACGCCCATGGCTCCGGCAAGGACATAGATCCATTTGCGGACGGGCTTTTTCCGCACGGTGATCGTCGGATTGCCTGCCGTCCTGTTGAATGGGCCGTCCGTGATGGCCTTGCTATACGCATCCCAGGCCCGATCCAGGGCTTCCGCAGCGTGCTGCGCATCCGGAAAACGGTCGCTGCGCTGGCGTGCCAGCGCCTTCTTCATCCATTCCTCGATGCCACCGCTGACATCCTTGTTCAATAGCGAAGGCAGGCGGCCGATCGAGCCACTTCGGTGGCGCGTCTCCCATGCCGCAACCTGAGTTTCCTCCGGCGCATTGCGGATGGTGGCGAAATTCTCCTCGTACTTGCCTTTGCCCAGGAACAGCCTGTAGGCGATCATGCCGGCGACATAGACGTCGTCGGACGGCGTCCACGGCGCGTCGCCCTCGCCCGGCGGCGGCGCGTTGAATTCCGGGTTGAAGCCGAGATTAAGCGGCTTGTCGGGTTCATGGGCCTTGAAAAGCCCGCCCAGCCGCAACCCCTGCGAGGCCTGCGACCGGATGATCCGCATCTGCTCGAGATCGAGCGATCCTATCACGAGACCGTGTTCGTGGAACGGCTCGATCGCCTTGAGCAGGTCGCGCAGGAATTGATAGGCCGTCTCGACCTTGAGGTCTTCGCGATCGATGACTTCGTCCAGCGGACCGCCATCCATGGTCTCGATGATGTAGAATGGTTCGTCCTTCACCGCGGCGGCGATCACTTCGAGCCGCTGGTGCAGGATGGTGTCGCGCGGCAGCGATGAACGCTGCTGGTTCTGGCGCAGGGTCTCGACGAGGCCGACCTGGCGGTGGAGCTTGGGCAGCGCCTGGTAGATCTTGAAGGGATTGCCACCGGTATCGCGCCTTTCGTGCACGATGAAATTGTCGGTTCGATAGGGCTCGCGCGCGACGCCGTTCGTCTCCAGCGCACTCGGAAAGCGTTCGTTCAGCGCAAAGGTCAGATGGGGCAGAACAGCGCCAGCTTCACCATTTTTCATCTTGTCAACTCCCGGTCCGACCTGGTCCCTGTTGTTTCTGCACTGGTCATTTGAGCGCTGCGGCCTGGACAGCCGCCAGGCGATTGGCCTGGCAATTGATGTCCGGCACCATCCGGCGAAGGTCCTCATAGACCTGGAGGGCACGCCGCTTGTCCTTGCGAGTCTCGAGAAGCAGCGCCTCGCCGAACAGGCCGCGCACGCGTGTCTGGAGCTTCTCGGTCTCGGCATCGGTCGAGCTACCCGCGGCGATCATGCCGGCCAGGCGCCAATAGTCCCCCTTGGGGTCGACTTCGCTGACGATCTTGCCCTGCTTGATACGGTCGGCCGCTTTGCCGATGCAGACGCGGAGATCGTCCACCGCCTGCTGAACCGTCCGATCGCCGACGCCCGCAGCCTCCTCGCCGCCGGTCGCGTCCTGTTTGCCCGGGGCCAGAAAGATCGCACCCGCTGAAACAGCGAGACAAACGGCCACCAGCGGAACAAACAGTCTCAGCCGGCGCTTGAGATCAGCTTCCGCTGCCGTCTGCCCCTGCTCGCCCGCGGCCTTCTGCCGCTCCAGTTCCCAAGCGGGATCGCGGAAGGTCATCGCGACGACATTGCGTATCTCGAAAACATCGCCGCTCGTCAGGTTCCGGTCCGCGTCCAGTAGCAGCGTACCGTTGATGAGAACGGGATTTCGGCCATCCAGTTTCAGGTTCCATCCTTCCGCCGTCTCCACGAGACGGATATGCAGCGGCGCGACCTGGTCCGACTGGATCGTAATATTGCAGTCCTCAGCGGATCCGATGGTGAACGGGCTCCTGGCAAGGATTACCCGCCGCTGTTTCTCGTCGCCGAATTCGATATAGGGTCGCTTGGAAAAGAACATGCCGGTCAACCTCGCAGGCCAGTGAACATCTGGCCAAGGCTTCCCGCCAGCAGCATCATGAAGGCGCCGAGAAACATGAAAACGGCCGGATACATCGATGTCGACTTCAGGGACTCCGCCTGCTTCTCCGCATTCTCGTAGCGCTTCAGCCGCATATCGAGCGCGATATCGCGCAGCATCGCGGAACTGCGCGCACCCATTTCCTCCGCTTTGAGGATGGAAAGCAGCGTCGTCTTTCCCAGGTCGGACGCGCATTCGTCGTGAAATTCCATCAGCGCGCCGGAGAGACCGTCCTTGTGGGTCTCGATACCGGCGACAACGCGGCGCATATGTTCGGTCAGCTCCAGCCCGGGATTGTTGACGACATAGAGCCGAAGAGAAGACGCAAGCGTTTCGCCGGCCTCCTTCATCATCAGAACGAAATCCAGGAAATAAGGAAACTGCTGGTCCAGCCGGCGCTTGCGCCGCTCGAAGAATATCCGGAACAGAAAGAACCAGCAGATGATCGCCCCAATGGCGATCGGAACCAGCGACAGGAGTGCATTGCCGACGCTGGAGCGGCCCGTCAGGACAAAATAGCCGAACAGCAGGGACAGGGCTGCGACGTAGACAAGGAAGAGCGCCAGCAACTGGGCGGCGCTGATGCCGGACATCGGACGGCCGGCGAGCAGGAGCAGTCGATCCTGTCGCCTCATCAGTTCCGGCATCGCCCGCTGCAGGACCGGCGCCCAGGCCCGGACAAGCATCCTGATACCCGGCAATTCATGAGGTGGCCGGCTTCGGCCGTCGCTCCCGGAAGCGGCGAAGGCGGGACGGCGATCGGGCAGGTACCAGATCACCAGAAGCGCCGCGACAAGCCCGGACGCCAGGACGAAAAGTAACGCCATCAGATCTCCACCCTCGTCAGCTGATAGAGAATGGTCGAAGCCCCCGCCCAGATGATCATGCCGGCAAAGAAGATCAGCCCGCCGACCAGGCTTTTGAACGTCATGTCCAGAAGCTCGGGCGCGGCGACCGACAGGGTCACGACAATGCCCAGAAGAGCGATGTTGATCACCCAGAAGGCGGCGCGTGCAGTGCTGGTCGCGGTTTCCAGCTTCTTATGGAGGCGGTGAATATCCTTGAAGGCCTTGGACATGGTCTGCACCGGCTCGACAAGATTTCCGCCCCGCCCGGCAAAGACGCCGATCACCGAAAGCAGCATGGAATAATTGCGGCTGGGGTTGCGCTTGCGCGCATTGGCGATCGCAGCCTCCATGCCGCCGCGCCCCTGCGTCGCCTCATTGGCGAACCTGTGAATCTCCCCGCGGAGCGGCTCCTTGAGCAGCGGCGCCACATTGGCGATCGCGACCGCCAATGGCAGGTTGCCGCGCACCGCCGACACCAGAAGATCGACGAAACCCGGCAATTGCTCTTCGAATGCCTTGCGCATGCGATTGCGGATCAGCGCGTTTCCCCACCAGGGAAGAAAAATGAAGCCGACGATCGCGCAGATCATCGCCAGCACGCCGACGGGAAAGCGCCAGAACATGAGCAGGAAGGGCAGGACGAGGCATGCCATGAAACAGGCCAGCAACGCCATCGGCGGCGATATCGACAGGATCTGGCCGACAATGCCGAGGCGCTTCGACCCGCGCAGAACCTCGGAGATCTGCCTGGAATCGGAATTGGTGAGCGCTGCTCCGTAGAGAAGCAGCGTCGCAGCGAAACAGGCGACGGGCACGGCATATCGCAGCAGCTCGTTCATGCGGCCACCTCCGTCATGAACATGTCCTCAAGCGGCAATGGCTCGAAGCCCTCGCCGCTCGCCTGGTACAGGCTGATCATCTCGTCGAGCTCCTCGACGAAGGACGGCAGATAGCCGGTGAACAGGAAGATCGGCCTGGTGTCGCGGGTGAACCCTGCGAATTCGAAGATCGGCTCGACCATGATCTCGCCGCTCAGCGGATGGATGCCGATGACTTCGCAGATCGAGGTCACCAGCTTGATCGAGCGACCCGGCTCGCCCGGCCGCGGCACGCGCGACAGCTGGACGATGATGTCGAGCGCATTGGCGATCTGCTGGCGAATGGCATGGACCGGCAGGTTGGGCTCGCCCTGCAGCACCATGACCTCCAGGCGCATCAGCATTTCCGCCGGCCCATTCGCATGCGCCGTGGTCATCGAGCCGGCATGGCCGGTATTCAAGGCCTGGAGCATGTCGACGGCCTCGCCGCCACGGCATTCGCCGACGATGATGCGGTCGGGGCGCATGCGCAGCGAATTGCGCAAGAGGTCGCGGATCGTCACCTCGCCGCCGCCCTCGGCATTTTTCGGGCGCGACACGAGCGAAACGACATGCTCGTTCGCCAGGGCAAGCTCGGCCGTATCCTCGATCGTCACCACGCGCTGGCCGTTCGGCACATAGGCGGACATGGCGTTGAGCAGCGTGGTCTTTCCGGTTCCCGTGCCGCCGGACACGATCACGTTCTTGCGTCCCAATACGCAGGCCTTGATGAAGCTCGCCATGCCGGCATTGAGGCTGCCCCCAGGCCCGGCGAGAATGTCGAGCGTGAGCCGGATGCTCTTGCGATGTTTGCGGATCGTGACGCAGGGACCGCTATGGGAGAGCGGCGCGATGATGGCGTTGACGCGCGATCCGTCGGACAGCGGGAAATCCACCATGGCTGCGGACTGGTTGATTTCCCGGTTCGCCCTGTTCGCCAGCCGCTTGACGATCACCAAGAGCTGCTCGGGCGAGGAGAAGCGATAATGATAGCGTTCCAGCCTGTCGAAGCGCTCGACATAGATGCGGTCATAGCGAACGACCATCACTTCCGTGACGATCTCCAGTTCCATCAGGTCGGTAATGGGACCGAAGTTGAAGATCGAATTCCAGACATTGGAAGACAGAAACCATTTGGCGATGGCGCGCCGGTCTCCGACGGGCATATTGGCATAAAGTCGTTCGAAGCTGCGCTCGAACCCGCTTTCGAGTCGCTGGAAATCGCCCGCCACGTTTTCCCGCTTCAGGTCGAGCAGGAGATCCATGGCGATGATGTTCACCAGGGACTGGACCTGACCTGGCCGCTGCGGCCCGTCATTGTCATGATAGCTCATCGTCGCGGATGACGTGCTGGCGATCGATTTCAAGACGGCAAGGCGAAGGGCCGCGGCATTCGCCGACTGGATGGCCTCGTCGCCGGCAGTGTTGACGAAGGCCGTGGTCTGCCTGTCCAGCAGATTGCGCAGCATCTGCCTGGCATGGGGGCTGTCATGTTCCTGGCCTGTCTCGCCCGGATCGATCGCGACTTCGTCGAAAAGCCGGTCATAGATCGAATCCTGCAATTTAGCCCATTCTTCCACCGCGGATTCGCCGGAGCGATAGTGCTGCGTGGCGCGGACCATGATGCGGGCGCCGGGCACCAGAATATGCGTATTGGGCGGGATGACGAACAGCTGCCCGCTATCGGCATTGTCGATCCGCTCTTCCCCCAGGAATGTCTGCGTCGTTCCCAGCGGCTCGACCAGCCAGGTATCGCCGCCATTGTCCGGAATGAGGCAGAATTGCACCCGCGAGATTTCGCGACCGAAGAGCGGGATCTCTCCCCGTTCCTGGGACAGCTCCGCAAAGGCCGACCCCAGCTGATAGCGACGCGCCTCCAGTTCAACGAATTGCGTCGGGCGTTCGGACGTATATCTGATCTCGAGGACAGCCTTCGTCACCATGGCACTATCCGCCCGTCCTTTCGCGAAACAGGGTCCAGCCCACGCTCGGGACAGCGGCCTTTTCGCTTTCTCCCTGTTGCGGCCGCAGAACCAGGGACAGGGGGCTGGCCAGCTGCTGCTGGGCAAAGGTCAGCAGATTGGCATCGCCCGGCGTCAGCTCCAGCGTGACGGTGGAATATCCGTTGCCACCGATACGCTGGTACTCCGAGTAATTGCGGGCCGATCCCACCGCCAGCACGTTGACATCCGACAGCAATACGGTTGTGACGATGTTCATCTGGCCGGCGGCATTCTCAGGACCTGATGGATCGACCAGCGATCCGATGAGATCGACGCGGCTGCCCGGCCTGACGAAATAGCCGACCGTGCCCTGGGCTCCGACCGGCACGGTGAGCGCGCGAAAGCCGGGCTTGATCTGCGCCGCAAGATCGAGCTCCTCTTCGGGGGCGAAATCCTGCAGCAGCAGGATCGAGCCGGCAGCGACGTCCCTCGAGGCGACCTTGCCGACAATGCCGCTGCGATAGCTCGCCGGGCTCTCGGGAATGGCCACCGCCTTAAGACCGTCGGTGAAGCGCGCCGGCAATTCCGCCACCTCGATCATGGCGTTGGTGAGAACCGTCTCCCCGGCGATCAGTTGCACATTGCTCTTCAGCTTGAGAAACCGTGCGGACTTGAGCTGGTCCTCATATTGCAAGGTCCACATATAGGCGAACACCGCCGCCGCGCAGGCGGCCACCAACGCCAGTGAATGCTTCAGCCACGGCTTCATGGAATGCTTCTTCCCCTGTTGCTGAATTGCAGGACATCGATGATCTCCGTTGCCAGAAAACCATCGGGACTGCCCGATATGGCGATCGTCGCCCGCCAGTCGCGATTGCCGGCATGGATGACCTTCTGACTGGCCGTATCGACGACCAGGTCGGCGGTCGATCCGGACGAGACGATCGCTGCGAGACGACGGCTGGCGACGACCTGCACGGGCAGTGTCGCCGTGCGAAACACTTTCAATCCGGCCCGACCGTTTTCGTTGAAAGGCGCGGTGGCCAAGGCAAGCTGCCCCTCCAGCGCCCTCAACGGCTGCGGAACCCCGCTTTCATCGGGCACGAAGCCGGCGAGCCTTGTGCCGTCGAACCGATGCAATGCCACGCGAGAACCAGCAGCATAGGGCGTTATGATGGCGACCCGCATCATGTCGGTCGCCCCGCTAGGGAAGCGGCTCTCGTCGAAACCAGGCTCATCGAAAGCACGGGGTTCGCGGACGATGCCAACTGCCTGTCCCCCGTCGAAGGCGAAGCGGAAAACCCGGGTCAGGCTATCGAGCGAGACGCCGAGGTAGACGATATGATGGAGTTGCCTTTTGCTCGCCCAGCCATTCACGCTTTCTAGGTAGCGCGCATGGAGCCGATCGGCCATGACGGCCGGCGGCAGGGGTGAAATCTCGTTCGAGACCTCGCCCAGGCCTGCGTCCGACAGGGCGGCAAACAGGCTGGAGGCCGTGGCTTCGAGCGCTGGAAAATCGATGCCCGGAACAGCGGGGGCGGCCGGCGCTTCGTGCCCCGGGGTCATGTCGAGGCTCCGCGTGGCGGCCTTGAGACCGGTATTCGCAAGGATGACGGCTGCGGCAAAGGCGCAGAGCCAGAAGATGAAACGCCCGGTATTTCCGTTCATCGCGCCCCCCGGAAAACATTGGGAAACAGGGTGATCAAAGCGCCGTGCCCGGAGGAAAGCCGGCGCTTCAGGACGCGATCGTAGCCATAGGTGAGGTTGGGATCGTCATTGATGTAGCGAACCGGCTCCATCACCACCACACGGTTCACCATGTTCTGAACCGGCCATCGCAAGGCCGAATGGAATGTGAAATCCGCCTGCAGCCGCGCCTCGACGAGGCGCGGCGGTTTCGCCTTGCTCACGTCGCCGGTCAGCCCCTGCCCTCCCTTGCCGTCCATCTCGCGCCAGAAACGATCGGCGTCCGGCCATGCGCGGCGCGAGCAGGTCGGCACGTGGAAATTCGCCCTGCGGATCATGGCTTCCTGGTGATTGCCCCTTGCCCAGCAGGCGCCGGCATAGGCATCGAGGAAGCTCGCCGTCCTCGTCTCCGCGGCAAGGGTGACCTTGGTGCTGGCCGCCACGCCGAACTCCCACAACAATACCCAGAACAGCAGGAAGACCGGCAGCGCCATGATCAGCTCGGCCGATGCCACCACGCCACGGCAATCCCGGTGCAGCCGCTCAATGAAGGTTGACACGCGACCACTCCCTGTTGTCCGGCCCGGCCTGGATCGTGTCTTTCATCACGCCGAACCAGTTTCGGCCAGCCGGGTACGCCCGGCCTGGAAGAGCCTTCGCAACCTCCTGCGCCCTATCCATCAGCGAGGCCGGCACCAATCGCGCCGTCCAGCGCGAGGTATAGAGGTCGAGCGCCTGCGGATTGAACGACAAGGCCTGGGCATAGGCATTGTAGGCGTCCTCCCGCTCCTCGAAATTTTCAGGATTGAAGCGCCCGCCGCGCTGCCTGGCGACAACGACCAGTCGCGCCAGTTTTTCATAGTCCATCGCCAGGAAACCGACATCGGGAGCCATGACGGAGGCGGGGCTGCGATCCTTGATCCAATAGGTCCGGGGCAGCGGGAGGGACAGGCCCGCCATGGAGATCAGCCCACTGGCGGGGCCGCAAGCCATGGACCAGACGCCATCCATCAGGTCGGTGAAGTGATTGTCGTTGGCCGACTGGCGGCTCGCATATTTTGGCGGCGTCGAATAACGGATCAGCCAGTCGGAATTGCGCATCACGGAATCGAAGAACGGCAGGAGCGAGGCGAAGCCTGCGGTGTGATTGACATGGTCGCGCAGATGCGGGCGGTTCGCTGCGCCGCCGGCGGTATAGGGACCCTTGCCGATCGGGAAGCCGCGCAGCATGAAATCGTGACGATTGCGCCCATCCGAACCGCGCTCGGCCGCCACGCACATTTCCATATGCGCGGCGCCCGAAGCGAGCCCGCCCCGTTCGAGCGGCAGGTCCCCGCCTTCGTCGCCACGGCCCCTGCATTCGCTCGACCCGCCCGGCAGGCAGGCGGGATAGACGAAAAATGCGTCCACGCGGTTCGCATCGGCCAGCATGCGCAGCAATTGCCCGGCCCGCCGCGGGAAGCTTTCGACGATATAGTCGTTCATCCGGTTGAAGGCGCCGATCAGCCGGCCGGCCGTGGCAAGGCCGGCATCGGGTCGGTACCGGGTCTGGATCGCCAGCGCATCGGCGCCGACCTTCAGCACTTGAATCATGGGGATGGAATGAATGAACAGGCAAAAGGCCACGTAAGGCGGCGGCCCCTTGCATTTCTGCGCCGCCGATCTTGCGATCTGGAATTCGGCCATCGCCACCCGCACACCGATATCGATCAATTCCAGTTGCATGGTGAGGCTGACGGTGCCGACCACGAACATCTGGGTCAGCGCGATATTGTTCAATGCCATGACGTTGAGATCGCGGGCCATCTGGTCGGCATGGGCCAGCGCCAGAATGTCGGCGGCGTTCTGCGTGCGTACCTTGTCGTAGGCCACCTCGCCCGTATTGATCACGGCGCCGATGCCCCATGCGAAAAACAGCAGCACGAAGCCGAAGATCGGCGCAAGCGCCGCATCGCGGCTCTCGTGAAGTCTCGCAAGTTCGCGGCGAAGGTTCATAACACCGTGACCTCCGCAACCGTCTCCTTGTAGTAATAACCATCGGATCTGGGTTGGCCGAAAACCGGCCCCAGGCCATAGATCACGTAGTGGCGGAAGGTCAGTCTGGCGCGCACTGGCGGGGTCAGGCCCGGTTTTGCCGCGAAGGCGAGATATCGCGGATCGAAACCGATTTCGACCTTCACATTATCAGGATCAAAGGCGTACTCCGCCTGCGCCTCAAGCGCGGGATAAAGAGCCCCGGCGCCAGTTTCCCCGGCTATGGCCCGCAATGGCCGGTCCGGAAAGCGGCAATTGCCGAGGCAGGGCACCGGCCATGGTGGCGAGGCGCTGACGAGAGCAAGCCGCGCGGCCATTTCCGCCTTGTGCGCGTCTCCCGTGCAGCCCAACTTGCCTGCGGCTTGCAGCATCAGGGCTCGACCCGTCTCCGGCACGATTGGGCACAACATGACCCGTCCGCTGCGAGCAGCGCCATAGGCGGCATAGTGCACTATCACTATCTCGCGCATCAGCCAGAGCGATTGCGTGAGGATCAGCATGACCGCAATGACAGGCACCATCACCAGGACGAGGTCCGCGGCCAATGCGGTGCCTGTCACATCCCTGCTCAACGCAGGCAGAGAGAAACGGGCCCAGCCGACGAAGGCAAGAGCTGCCAGCATAACACCGCCCGGCCCTAGGAATGCCATCAGCGGCCAGGCGAGTGACGGAAGAAATGTCGGCGAGGACCACAGCGCCTCTGCGAATTCCGGTTCCATCATCCACGCCATCCAAATCATCCAAGCCTCCTCAAAGGCCGGGGAGCCTGGGCAGTCCGGGCAAGGACAGCCAGAGCATCGCCAGGAACAACGCAACGCCGAACCGTACGCCCACCGCATCCTTGCGATTGATGGGGGCATCGGCATCGATCACCATGCCGGTCGCCGGGTCCCGCTCGGCGATCTTCAAGCCGGAAGCTTGCCTGACACCGAAAGGCAGGAGCATAATCATATTGACGACCCCGGCCGTCATTTGCCGCAATCGACCGCGAAAGACCGTCAGCGCCAGGGCAATGAAGGCACCGACCGCCAGGGCATGCCCCATGACGGGCAGAATGTCGGGAAAGGACAATATCGCACCGGCCGCCGCCATCACCTTCACATCGCCGCCACCGCCACCGCCGAAGGCAAAGGCGAGCATAAAGGGAAAGCCGGCGAACACCATGGCCGCCGCAGCGACACCCAAACCGGCAATGCCACCGGCGAAAAGCCACCAGGCAAGCCCGAGGATCATGGCGGGATAGGTGATGAAATTCGGAATCTTGCCCGTGAAGCCATCGGTGATGGCCGCGGCGAGCGCCAGGAGCAAGCACCCGTCATATGTATCGAAACCAGCCAACGCCGAACCCCACGCCACTTCTAGCTGCACATGCGCCGAAAAGGTCCCCTAGAACCTATTCGTTCGGCCTCAGCCTATCGGTCGCGTCTCTCAGCACATCTGTTATGTCCAGACCGAAATTAATCAGCACGATGATCAGCGGAATGCCGACCACCGCCATCATCAGCACGGTCATCGCGACCTCGGAACCGCGTTTATCGCGATTTAAACGAGCCAATCGCGGCAGCGAACCTGACGCACTGCACGAAACACAAAATATCCCCTCCAACAGGAGGCAGTGCAAACGATTTATGCATCCCCGCACGATGAATATCCCATCGTTGAAAGACATGTATCGACGCCTATTCGGCGCCCATCAGCTGGAGCAATTACCGTCTCCACCATCCCAAGATCCAGCAAGAGTCTTTCCGCAACTCTTGCTCTCATCAAACATACCCTTCAAATTTTCTATAATACTTCCGCCAAAATTTGTTGCTACTATTATCAAGGGTATTGCTACTACTGCTGCGACCATCATCATTTCAGCCATAGTCAATCCATCTTGATTTTTATCAAGATTTCTCAAAAAATTCACAATGATCATGATTGCCCCCATTTATTACATATAATCAATTGGATCATGAAATTCGTTAAAAAAACTACATTCAGATCCATCACCTGTTTCAAGATCACACAATCCATATTAGTTTTCAATAGGAAAAATTAACTTGCACGCATGAGGAAGGTTGTGCTTTTCTATTTAAAGGGTTAACGACATCCGGCCTTCGCGGCTCAAGCGAAGGCGAGGCATGCGCTTGGGGGCGAAGCCTGCGAATGGTTGGAAAAAACAGTCGAGGCGCGCTTGCAAAAGTTCGTTTCGCGGTTGCAGTGGCTGCAATCGCGGCTTCATGCGTAGCCGCACCTGCCAGCGCCAATGCGGCGTCTCAAAATCCGCCATCGGGCAAAGACACGGTGAAGAGAAACGTCGCGGGCGATTTCTCACGAATACCGCTGGATCTGAGATCCTGCAGCACGGAAGATAACATCATTCCCACCCGCGGTTTCGAGTTGGAAACACGTAGCGACGTCGACCGGGTTGGTGTGTCCTTCTTCGGTCTGGCCGGCTCGGGGACTGAAGATGAGGCCTTCCTCGGCAAGGTGGAAGAGGGAAAAGCCACCAAAACTGGAAACAAGACCGCGACTGTCAACTGGCAGGCGCTGCCGGTGCTGACTATCACCCTGAAGGATGGCGTGCAGCAGTTTCATCGCCTTGTCCCGAGAAACCAGGAAAGGAAGCCCGTTTCATTATTACCGGAATGCCGACCGTTGGAAAATGGCACGCAGCCGGCGCTTGTGCAGGCACCCAATATTCCCACGCCCGTCACCATAGACCTCGCTCTGCGACTTGAGGCCCCCAAGAACGCAATCCTTTCGAATATTCGCTTCGCCAACGGCCTCAAAAACGCGGATTGGTCACCCGAGAGGAAGTGGCTCCTGTTGGAGGGAGCGGCGAATTTCACTGAGCGCGCAGCCCTGCAGGATCTTATCCAAGACGGGCTTTCCGCATTCTGGGATGTGATGCAAGCCCATGCGAATACAATCGATCCGCCGGTCTCAGCCGCGACCATCTGC
>JAIXTO010000199.1 GCA_027483885.1 Rhizobiaceae bacterium | reverse complement strand
GAACCGCTGGCCAATCTCGATCGTCACCTCAAGGCGGCAATGCTGGAAACGTTTCGCGAGTTTCACGCCCGCTCGCGCGCCACGATGATCTATGTGACGCATGACCAGGCGGAAGCCATGGCACTTGCGACAGACGTTGCGGTGATGGCCGAGGGCAAGCTGCTGCAACTGGCATCGCCCGATGAAATCTATGCGCGCCCGCAAGGTCGCCTGGTCGGCGGGCTGATCGGGCAGGGGGCGATCCTGTCGCTGCCGTGGCGCGAACCGATGCCGCGCCAGATGGACTGGGCGGCGCTGCAGGCCTGCTTTCGTCCGCAACCGGGAAGCCTTAAGGCCGAGATACTGGTGCGCCCGCAGGATGTGGTGATCTCCGACGAGGGGCTCGATACGGTGGTGGATGCGTGCGTTTTCGAGGGCGAACGGTATGCGTTGCGGCTGCTTCTGGGCGATGGACAGGGCCTGCGCGCCTTCAGCCGCCGTCTTCTGAAGCCGGGAGAACGGGTGCGCGTGGTGTTGCGCAGCGGCTGGCGGCTTTGACGGAAACGAAACTGTCCGCAGTATTTTTCCCGATTTTCTCGGGACGGTAAAATTCAACGGTTGATGGTGCTGATTGTCTCGGGCAGTTTGTCGCCCATCTTCCCGGTGCGCTGCATCGGTTTGCGAAGGACAGGAGGTTCCCTTGGCTCTCACTTATGCCGTCTACGACGTGTTTACCGATATCCGGCTTGCCGGAAACCCTCTGGCGGTTGTGTTCGGCGCCGATGCGATGACGGATGGGGAGATGCAGGCGCTGGCGCGCGAAACCAACCTGTCGGAAACCGTCTTCGTCCAGACCGCCGGCAACCCCTCCCATGCGGCAAAGCTGCGCATTTTTACGCCGACGCGTGAACTGCCCTTTGCCGGGCATCCGACCGTGGGGGCTGCCATTGCCATTGCCGAGCGCAACCATGCGGATGAGCGGCCGGATCTCGATCTCGTCTGCGTGCTGGAGGAAAATGTCGGGCCGGTGCGCTGCGCGGTGCGGCTTACCTCCGGCGAGGCAAGCTTTGCCGAATTCGATCTGCCGCGCATGCCCCAGCGTATCCAGCTCGGTCTCGATCGACAGGGGCTTGCTGATGCGCTGGGGGTAAAGCCGGGCGCTCTCGGTTTCGAAAACCACGTGCCGTCGGTCTGGAGCGCCGGCGTGCCGTTCCTGATGGTGCCGCTGCACAATCTTGCAACCGTTGAAGGCATCGAGTTCGATGGCATGTTGTGGGAGCGCGCGGCCCCGCTGGTCGAGGGCAGGCTTGCCTCCGTCTATGCCTATTGTCGCGGCGGCGTGCATCACGCCGCCCGTTTTCATGCGCGCATGTTTTCCCCCGATATGGGAATTTCCGAGGATCCGGCAACCGGTGCGGCGGCCGCAGCCCTTGCCGGCGCCATCCACCATTTCGATGCCCTGCCGGATGGTCACCATCCGGTACTGATCGAACAGGGCGTCGAAATGGGGCGCCCGTCCTTCATTCATCTGCACATTGATGTGAAGGAGAGTTCAATTGCGCGCGCGCGCATTGGCGGGCAAGCTGTGAAAATCGCGTCCGGCACCTTCCATCTCTGATCGATCTCGCGTGACGATCAGATCTCGACGTCTCGAGGCGGAACCGAAAGCCGGTCCGAACGTTGTAGGGCCGACGGGAGTAGGGTCATGCATGTTTCATCTGTTGACGTTGTCGTAAGCCACCGCCAAGGCGGCGCGTGTCGCCTTGCGCGACGGGAGCAATCCTGCACGGCCAGAGGCCTCGGGGCCGCCGTCTAGCGTACTCCCAACGTCACGAGCCAAAGGCCCCGCGCAAGGCGGCACGGTCGCTCGCCCACCACCCCACCCAGACAGAATATCGCCGTGTTGTTGATGCGTAAGGCTGCCCGCCCGATGGGCGCCAGCGGTGATTCGTAATGCCGATGATGAGGAGTACCAATGATCAGAAGTGAGAAGAGGCCAAGCGACGACCCGTTGAATTCCGAGGATCTGGCGCGATGCCAGCAGGTGTTCGAACGGCTGCGCGCCGAAATTTGCCCCGATGACGATCAGGAAGAGACAAACCGGCTCGCCGCCATCACCATGGAACTCTATCGTCAGGGCGTGCGTAGCGAAGACCTTTTGCGCGATATGGTGGCGGCTGCGCGCGGTCATCACTGACACGCTTACCGCCTCCGGCTCATCGCTGCCTTGGGGCGCGGTGGTCTAGACAGACAGCAAAGACAGATGCAAGGCGCGGATGTTCAGGCCGCGCCTTTTGATTCGAGGAAGGGGTGCCAAAGCTGCGTCGCTTGCCACATCGGCAGCTTGTCTCTGTTCAAGCTCCCAATCCCGCTTCAAGCCCAGCTCCTAGCTCGAGCCCCAACGTTCCACGCCGTCCCCAAGCTCTCAATCCTCCCGCCGTTTCCGTTGCCGCGATGACGCGGGCGCAGCCATCGTCTTGACGTTTACGTAAACTGCGTCTTATATCCGGAGCGAGGGCACGGGCTGTCACCTCCCGTCGGGGAAAGGACCGCGCACCTCGCGCGTTTTAAGGCGGGCGGGCCAGGCTTTGCCGGTTGGCTGCCGCGGCCGCGCGTTTGATCAAGAACTGCATCCTGGGGAGGACATCATGCCATTGCCAAAAACTCTCTCATCGCTGCGCCTGCCGGCAGTTGCCGCGCCGATGTTTCTGGCGTCGGGGCCGGATCTGGTGGTGGAAACCTGCCGCGCCGGCATTCTGGGCACCTTTCCCGCCCTGAACCAGCGCAGCACGCAAGGTTTTGTCGACTGGATGGACGAGATCCGGGCGCGCCTGCAGCCCTATCCGGATGCCGCTCCGTTCGGGGTCAACCTCATCGTTCATCGTTCCAATCCCCGGCTGGGGGCGGATCTGAAGGCGGTGGTCGATCACAAGGTGCCGCTGGTTATCACCTCGCTCGGTGCCGTGCCGGATGTGGTGAAGGCCGTGCAGTCTTATGGCGGGCTGGTGTTTCACGATGTCATCAGCCGGCGCCATGCGGAAAAGGCGGCTGAAGCCGGCGTCGATGGCATCATTGCCGTCTGCGCCGGCGCCGGCGGCCATGCGGGGACGCTCAGCCCCTTTGCGCTTTTGCCGGAAATTCGCTCCTTCTTCGACGGCACGCTGCTGTTGTCGGGTGCCATCAGCAACGGCGCGCAGATCGCGGCTGCCCGCCTGATGGGCGCAGACCTTGCTTATCTCGGCACGCGCTTTCTGGTGACCCGCGAATCGCTTGTCAGCGACGAACAGAAGCGCATGACGCTGGAGGCGCAGGCGGGTGACATCGTCTACACCAATGCCATTTCCGGCGTGAACGCAAACTTCCTCAAGCAGAGCATCGTGGCGGCCGGGCTTGATCCGGATCATCTGGTGGCGCATGGGCCGATGGATCTCGGCTCCGAGGCAAAAGCCTGGAAGACGGTGTGGTCAGCCGGGCAGGGCGTTTCGGCCATTGATGATATCCCGACGGTCGCCGAACTTTGCGACCGGCTGGTGCGCGAATATGCAAGCGCCATAGAAACTTCCGCCGCAGACCCATTTATGGCGCGGGCGGGAAGGGCGATCAACCGCTTGTGAAGGGTGAAATCGCTGCGGTCCTGCTTCGTCTCTTCCCTTCAAGTGATTGAGAAAAATGCGTTTTTCTGTGTAGTGGCGCTATCTGCCAAGCCGTTCACGAATTGATGACGATGCGGTCCAGGCTTTGCCCGTTGCCGGATCGAAAAACGAAGCCCATCTTCAGGATGCGTGACCGATAAGGGCGCAGAAACGGCGTTCGGGCCGTCATCGCTCCGGGCGCGCCGTAGAAGAGGATTTGAGCCATGAAACGTATTATCGTTGCTTGCACCATCGCGCTGTTGGGCGCTGGAACAATTGCTTTCGCGCAGGACCTGCATCACGCCAGCGAAGGTCGCCTCAGCATTGGCGCCATCGGCAGCACCGTGCAGCAGGTGTCCGATGAAAATGGCGCGCGTTACAGCGAAGTCTATCGCGTCACGCCCGACCACACCCTGACGCTTGTTTCCCGCACCGCCCTGTCGGACGGTTGAGGACTGTCGGCAAGGGCGGCCCGCTGCCCTTGCAATCTTCATTCAGCTTCGGATGGAAGAAATCACCCGCCTCACCGGCGGGTTTTCTTTTGCGGTTCTGTCAGCGCCCGCGCAAAACCGCAGACAGCAAAAAGCCCCCGAAGCCGAGGCTGGGGGCCATCATTCTGCTGTTCTGCTTCAAACCTGTCCCGGGCTTGCGTCATGCAGACCGCTCAGGACAGAGCCAGTCCTGTCCGATTAACGGAAAGAGCGCGAAGCGATCGAACGGATGTCGTAGCGGGTCAGGCCGATGTCGCTGAGGGCCTGGTTGGACAAGCCACCCAGTTCGTTCATCGTGCGGCGGTAGCTGATCCAGCTCTTGGCGAGACGAATCGGGTTCATGGGATCTTCCTCAAACTTTGTTGTCCGTTGACACGTTCGTCAGCGGCGATGAGGGTCTTATACATCCGCATAATTAGAATGTGCAGTGCAAAAAGCAGGCGACTGCCATGCGTTTGTGCAATGTGATGAACAAATTTGCATCTTTGGGTAAAAAATGAGCGGCCGCGAAAGCCGAGCCGGCGTCGACCACCAGGCACAAAAAAAACGCCCCCCGAATGGGAGGCGTTTTGGAAAGCGTGGCCGTAAAGGTCGCGCTGGATATTTTCAGATGCCGACGGCGGTGCGGGCAACGCGACGGATTTCCGAACGGCCGATGCCGAGATCGGTCAGTTCGCGGTCCGACATGCGGCCGAGTTCAGAAACGGTCTGACGATACTTGCGCCAGTTGGTGAGCGAGCGAGCGATGTTCATGGGTCATATCCTTCGTGGGTTGATGCAGAGGCGGACCGCTTGGGATCGATCCGTCTCTCAAATCGATTGAATGCGACTATATGCTGCACTGCGTATAAGAACAGCGCTCATCCCGTATGTCACCCATGCGCTATATGCATTGCTGGTGAAAATTCGTTAAGCGGTGTGGCGAAAAGATGAGCGGTTGCCTCAATCTGTCCGCTCCATGCCGCCTGAATGCGGCAAAGCCCGAAACGAAAACGCCCACCGGGGGAGGACCGGTGGGCGTCAGGGAGGATGACTGGCGATCGGGAGGAGGATCTCGCCAGTCTATCGGGGTTCGCTGGGAGGAGGAGTGCGAACCGCCGAATTTATCATCGGGAAACCCCGAGGCCTTTTGCGGAAAGATCCGCCGACCGCCACGTCGCTGCACAGAATGTCTGTGCTGTTGTTTTGACTATACGCATTTTCGCGCCATTGTGCAGTGCAATATCGACAGGTGAGCCATTCGTCTGCCGCATGGCTCTTCTTGTCCTTGATGATCATAAGCAATAAATATTAGAAACCCGTAAACAATGGCGCTATCCTGCCGCCATCGTCACATTTCAGAGTTTCCGGTGCGTGGCTGCGGCAACTGTCATTTTTCCTTTGCGTGCACAAAAAACGGTTGTTATAGAGACGCGCGCTCCGGAAGGCCTCTGCGCGAGGAATTTCCACGCGGTTTTGGGGCGCGGGTATGGTGAAATTGGTAGACACGCCAGATTTAGGTTCTGGTGCCGCAAGGCGTGGGAGTTCAAGTCTCTCTACCCGCACCAGTTCCGCGGCAGATTCTGCCGCAGGTCTGATCCAGCTGTCGGCCCAGAGCCACAGCGCGCACGAGATTGCATCGAAGCCACGACCGGCGACAGGTTCCGGCGTCGTGCTCACCGAAACCACGGCTGTCTGAGCACCGCCGCATGATATGAAGGTATGACAATGCAGGTTATCGAAACGCTCGCTGAAGGGCTGAAGCGCGAAATCAAGGTCGTTATCCCGGCCAAGGACATGGAACAGCGCATGAACGAGCGCCTGGCGGAAGCCAAGGACAAGGTGCGCATCAATGGTTTCCGTCCCGGCAAGGTTCCGGTCGGCCATCTGAAGAAGATGTACGGCAAGTCGATCATGGCTGAACTCGTCAACGAGATCGTCCGCGACCGTCCGAGCGCCATCCTCTCCGAGCGTGGCGAAAAGTCGGCAACGCAGCCGACCGTTGCCATGACCGAGGACGAGGCGGAAGCCGACAAGATCCTCAACGCCGAAGTCGATTTCGAATTCACGCTCTCCTACGAGGTGATTCCGGCCATCGAACTGAAGCCGACCGCCGGCATCAAGGTCGTGCGCGAAGTGGTTGACGTTCCGGAAGAGGAAGTCAACGAGCAGATCATGAAGATCGCCGAAAGCGCGCGCACCTTTGAAGCCAAGGATGCTGCTGCCGAAACCGGCGACCGCGTAACGATGAACTACCTCGGCAAGGTTGATGGCGTTGCCTTCGATGGCGGCGCTGCTGAAGATGCCGAACTGGTCATCGGTTCCAACCGTTTCATCCCGGGCTTCGAAGACCAGCTGGTCGGCGTCAAGGCTGGCGAAGACAAGGTGATCACCGTCACCTTCCCGTCTGAATATCCGGCAGCAAACCTTGCCGGCAAGGACGCTACCTTCGACATCACCGTCAAGGAAGTAGCCGGTCCTGCAGCCCTTGAGCTGAATGACGAACTGGCCACCACGCTTGGCGTCGAATCGCTCGACAAGCTGAAGGAAATCGTTCGCGGACAGATCGAAGGCCAGTACGGCAACGTCACCCGCCAGAAGGTCAAGCGCCAGATCCTCGACCAGCTCGACGAGATGTACAAGTTCGACACGCCGGAAACCCTTGTTAACGCCGAGTTCGACAACATCTGGCGCCAGATCAACACCGATCTTGCCCAGTCCGGCAAGACCTTTGCCGATGAAGACACGACGGAAGAAGAAGCTCGCGACGAATATCGCAAGCTTGCAGAACGCCGCGTCCGCCTCGGCCTCGTTCTCTCCGAAATCGGCGAAAAGGCCGGCGTAGAAGTGACCGAAGAAGAAATGCAGCGCGCGCTTTACGCTCAGCTGCAGCAGTTCCCCGGTCAGCAGAAGGAAATCCTTGATTTCTTCCGCAACACGCCCGGTGCCTCCGCTTCGCTGCGCGCCCCGATCTTTGAAGAGAAGGTCGTTGACCAGTTGCTCTCGGAAATCGACGTGACGGACAAGACCGTGACGAAGGAAGAGCTTCTCGCCGAAGACGAAAACGAAGGCGAAGAAAAGGCTGACAAGAAAAAGGCTGCTCCGAAGAAGAAGGCCGCCAAGGCCGAAGTTTCCGAAGGCGATGCCGCTGAAGGCGAAGAAGCCCCGGCACCGAAGAAGAAGGCTGCTGCGAAGAAGAAGGCCGCTGAAGGCGACGCTGAATAATCGTCTCCGCCAGATCCAGCCAATCGCATTGTCAAAAACCCCTGGCGTCACCGCCGGGGGTTTTTGCATTGGGGCAGGGCCGTCAGGCGAAGGGGTCTCTTGTCTGGCGGCATGGATGTGCGCAACGCGCAATCGCGCCCTCGGACAATTGCAGCCGGAAACGGCCCTTGCGGGTATTCCTGACGCTACACAGAGTTTTAAATGAGGGTCTTGGTCGATTGAGGCGTGTTGGGTGCCTTGGATGTGGCTTGGCGCCCCATGCCGGCTGATCGCTCGATCTTCGGCCTTTGGCCGGTACAGTGGCGTCAGCGCCCTTGCGAGCCTTCGCAGGCGATCACCTCGGCAAGGAGAGACGGGGATGGTGCATTGCGTGCCGAACGCCGTCCGACAGGTCTTTGGATGTCACGTTTCCAGCACGGCCGCTGCGAAATGTGCAAAGATGTCGTCAGGCGACCCGGCTGCTGACGGACGAAAAATGGTCGTCGTGGAGAAGGACGCTGTAAAAGCCGGTATCGATCTTGCGCATGGCGTCTTCGATGGACCAGCCGAACGCCCAGGCATCACACATCAGTTGCACGTCGTCGCGCCCAAGACAGTCGTGGACCGTTGGGGTTGCCATAGGGCGAAGGAAGGGGTTTTCCTGCGCGGTTGCGCCGAGAATGCGGGCTTTGGATCCGCGTTCCTGCCATTCGAGAAGCGACTCAATACTCATGTCTGCACCTGTTTCCAGCACGTGCTACCTAGGGCCGCGGGCGCGCTCTAGCAAGGCGTGAAATTGACCAATGCTCATAATTTTTTAACCATGGCATTTACGAAAAACATTGCCGAATCAGTCAGATGCTGAATCAGCGCGGTTGGCGTTGCAAGCTGAGATAGGTCGGGTCGAAGCCGGCAAACCGTTGCAGCCGGTTCCAGTCGATAATCGTGATGCGATCTTTCGCCCAGGTGAGGAATTCCTCCCCGCGCAGCTCCTGGATGACCCGGTTCATGTGGACGAGCGAAAGGCCCATCACATCGGCCATCTGCATCTGCGACAGGGGGAAGTGAAAGCTGTTGGCGTCCACCCGCTTCACCACCTGCAGGCGCAGGTAAAGCTCGCAGATGATGTGGGCGAGATGCGCTGCCCGCGTCCTCCTCCCCATGGCAACCAGCCATTGGCGGCTGATGGCGCTCTGCACCAGCGAATCGAGCCACAGGAGGCGCGTCAGGTGGGGTTCTGTTTCGGTCAGTTCCTTCAGGGCTGAATGCTCGGCAATCGCGATACGGCACGGCGATAGCGCCACGATGCCATGGTCCATCGTCTTGACCATAAAGGCATGCAGATCGATGAATTCACCGGGGACGTGCAGGGAGGTCAATTGCCTCTGGCCGTCGCCGGTGATGGTGTAACGGGCGGCAAAGCCTTCCAGCAACAGGCAGCTTGTCGTCGGCTGATCGCCTTCCTTGACGATATCCTCCTGCGCAGCAATCCGCCGATCCCGCGTTAGAAGACTTCTCAGCTTGGTTTTCTCCCGTTCATCGAGAGTATCCCGTTGCTCCAGGTTCAAGAGCAGTGCGTCGATCAAGATCCGTCTCCAGGTGTTGTAGGCCAGGTCAAGGTTCAACGGTCGAGTGCGCTGTTTGTGCCTCCGGCTGGAACATTATTTGCAGCGACCGATTGTGTCACTGCAATGCACGGTGGTTATGATGGCCCTCTATCTCTTTGACATACACAATGACGGCTTCAACCATGAGCCGGTGCCAATGGATCTTTCCTCGCGAGATGAGGTGGCGCGCGAGGCCGGGCGAATTCTGGCTGACATGGCGCGCGACGAAATGTGGGGCAACCGGCATATGTCGATCTTCCTCAACGTGCGCGATGAGACCGGCCGGCCGGTTTTCGTCACCAGCCTGTCCTTCATGGCGGAATGGCTGGAAAAGGACAGCTGACACAGTGTGACGATGCAAAAAGGGGAGGAAGCGTAAGGCTTCCTCCCCTTTTTCATGATCTACTGACCGTTCAGGTCGCCGGCGTTATGGCTGCCAGCGCAGGTAGATGGTGGCAAGCGGCGGCAGCGTCAGAAGGATGGATTGCGGCTGGCCATGCGATGGCTGCTCCTCACTCCAGGCTTCCACATTGCCAAGGTTGGAACCGCCATAGACACCGGCATCGGTGTTCAGCACCTCGGTCCATTGGCCCGCCTGCGGCACGCCGACGCGATAACCTTCGCGCGGCACCGGCGTCATGTTGGAGATCGCAAGCACCGTCGAGCTTCCATCCCGGCTCTTGCGCAGCATGCCGAACACGGAATTTTCCGCGTCGTCACCGATCACCCACTCAAAACCCTCCGGGTGAATGTCACCGTACTGAAGAGCGGGTTCGTTTGCGTAAAGCCGGTTGAGATCCCCGATCAGCCGCTGCATGCCGGCATGCTCCGGCTGGTCGAGCAGATCCCAGACGAGCGAGCCGTCGTGGTTCCACTCGATGCCTTGGGCAATCTCGCCGCCCATGAACAGCAGCTTCTTGCCGGGATGGGCCCACATGAAACCGTAATAGGCGCGAAGGTTGGCCATCTTCTGCCAGGAATCTCCCGGCATCTTGCCAACGAGCGAGCCTTTGCCATGCACAACTTCGTCATGCGACAGCGGCAGCATGAAGCGTTCGGTATAGGCGTAGACCATGCCGAAGGTCATCATGCCATGGTGGTATTTGCGGTAGATCGGCTCCTCCTCCATGTAGTGGAGCGTGTCGTTCATCCAGCCCATGTTCCACTTGAAATCGAAGCCGAGACCGCCGTCTTCCACAGGCTGTGTTACGCCCGGCCATGCGGTCGATTCCTCGGCCACGGTGAAGGCATGGGTGCAGCGCTGGTGGACGATGCTGTTCAGGTGCTTGAAGAATTCCACCGATTCGAGATTTTCCCGCCCGCCATGCTTGTTGGGGATCCACTCGCCGGCGTTGCGGGAATAATCGCGGTAGAGCATTGAGGCGACCGCATCGACGCGCAGCGCATCGATGTGGAAATGCTCGAGCCATTCAAGCGCTGACGCGATGAGGAACCCCTTCACCTCGTTGCGGCCGAGATTGTAGATGAGCGTGTTCCAGTCCTTGTGGAACCCTTCGCGCGGATCTTCGTGCTCGTAAAGGGCGGTGCCATCAAAGCGCGCAAGGCCCCAGACATCGGTCGGGAAATGCGCCGGTACCCAGTCGAGGATCACGCCGATGCCGGCGGCATGGCAGCGGTCGATGAAATAGGCAAAATCCTCCGGCGTGCCGTAACGTCCGGTCGGCGCAAACAGGCCAAGTGGCTGGTAACCCCAGGAGCCGCCGAACGGGTGCTCCATGATAGGCATCAGTTCGATATGGGTAAAGCCGAGCTTTGCCGCATAGGGCACCAGCCGCTGGCTGAGTTCCACCCAGTCGAGCGAGCGGTTGTTTTCCTCGGCAATCCGCAGCCAGGACCCCAGATGCACCTCATAGACGGACATCGCGGTTTCACCGGAGCGGGCCGCAGCGCCCTGTTTCATCCAGTCTTCGTCGGTCCAGCGGAACGGCGCGCTGGAGGCAACGATGGAGGCGGTGGCTGGTGCCGCTTCGCTGGCGCGGGCAATCGGATCGGCTTTCTGCGCCAGCACGGTTCCGTTCTGGTCGACGATCTCGAACTTGTAGCGATCGCCGGGGCCAAGGCGTGGCACAAAGATTTCCCAGATGCCGGCCTGCGGGCGAAGCCGCATCGGGTGGCGACGACCATCCCAGGCGTTGAAATCACCCACTGCCGAAACACGGCGCGCATTGGGAGCCCAGACGGCAAAACGCACGCCGGGTACGCCATCCACATCCATGGCGCGCGCGCCAAGCGTGCGGCCCAGATCGTAATGCGTGCCTTGGCCGATCAGGTGAAGGTCGAGTTCTCCGAGCAGCAGATCGAAAGAGTAGGGGTCTTCCGTCTCCTGCACGGCATCCGGCCAGGTGATGCGATAGCGATAGCGCCCGCCGCTTTCCACGGCGGCTGCAAACACACCCGCCGCATGGACGGTGTGCATCCGCGCCAGCACCGCGTTGCTGTCTGCCGCGATGATTTCAACGTTTTCGGCCCCCGGCAGGAAGGCGCGGATGATGGTCACGCCATGCGAGGGATGCGGGCCGAGGATGGAAAACGGATCGCCATGGCGGCCTTCCACCAACGCCGTCAAGGCGTCAGGGGAAATACCGGCCATGAGTTCGGAGCGTTCGATGTTCATTTCTGTGTCTCCGAGAGCCTTTTGACGATGGCAGAAAAGCCGGATAGCGGGATCGGCAGCCATTTCGGCCGGTTACGGGCTTCGTAGCCGATCTCGTAGGCGGCCTTCTGCAGAAGGTAGAGGTCGAGCATGCGCTGGCGATCTACCGGATCGACGCGCAGGGCGTCGGACTGTTCGGTCTCTGCAAAATAGGCGTCGAGGAAGGATTGCTCGGCCTGATCGGCAAAGGTGCGGATCATGGAGGTTCGCTCCGGGTGGTCCGTTTCCGAAACCGCTTCCGTATCCAGTTCCGCGGTGGCGGCGAGATAACTCAGTGAGCGCAGAAGGCCGGCCACATCCCGCAGCGGAATGGTCTTTGCCCGGCGCTCGGCAAGCGTCTTTGACGGCTCGCCCTCGAAGTCGATGATATAGGCATCGGCTTCGGCGACCAGGATCTGACCCAGGTGGAAATCACCGTGGTTGCGGATCATCAGGGCGCCCTCAGCCGACTGGGCAAGCTCGCCTGCAATGCGCAGCAGGTCGTCGCGGCGGGCCAGAAGCGGGGCCACCATGGCTCTGGTTTCCGCATCCAGATCGCTGTTTGCCTCGCCAAGGATAGAAAGGGTGGCTTCGATCTGGCTGACGGCCGCCTTGCGCCACAGTTCGACATTTTCCGAGAGGGCCGGGAGTGGCTGAAAATCCTCGTTGTCGGTGTCTGCAGCAAGCGCCACATGCAGTTCGCCCAGTCGCTTGCCGATCGTGCCGGCAAAATCCACCAAAGGCCGCATCAGGTCGCTGACGGCATCCGGATCGTGATCGGAAAGGCCGATGTCATCCAGCACACGGCGCAGGTTGCCGAGCATCCAGATCCAGGCATCGCCCTGATTGCGCACGGCGCCCTGCACGATCATCAGCGTGAAGCGCTCGCCCTCAGGTGCGGTGCGTACCACCTCGCCCAGAAGCGGTGCGGTGTTCTGGTAACCGACATCCGTCAGGTAACGCGTCATCTCGACTTCCGGGTGGATGCCCGGAAAGATGTGGCGGATGAGCTTCACCATCGCGAGGTCTGCGATGATCAGCGAGCTGTTCGACTGCTCCGCGGACAGCCAGCGCACGGGCACATCCTCGGCAATGCTCATGCCGTCCAGCTGGTGCGTGCCGAGGAATTCCAGCGTGCCGCCGCGGCCGGAGAGGACCGAGCGTTCGCAAAGGCCACGGATCACGCCGCGTGCCATCCCCTCCAGAGCAAAGCCATCCGTCAGGAAGCCGACGCGGCGACCCTGACGAATGCGGGCAAGGGCGAGCTGCTGGGCAAGGGCTGGCGGCTGCGTATCGTCCCAGGCAGCCGTCAGCGGCAGAAGGTAGGTCTCCGTGTGGTCTTCCAGCTCCACTTCCAGCTCGCCGAGCAGGATGTTGTGCGTGATGCCCATCGGGGTCGCGGCAACCAGCGTTGCCTTCTTCATCACCTCGCCCTTGGCGCCGAACCAGCGGCGCTTGTCGAGATAGGCCGGCAGGATCTCGCGCGACAGGGTTTCGGCAAGCTTTGGCGAATCGAGCAATTCGGTGAGGTCGCGTCGCATGACGAGCGTGGCCATGTCCGCCAGCTGCTCTGGCGGTTCCGTGCGCCAGGCCGGGCCATCGGCTTCCGCCACCAGCTGGAACCAGTAGAAGGAGAACGGCGGCAGCGTCAGCAGATAGGTCAGCTCGCCGATCGGCGGGAAAGGCGACATGCCCGTCAGCTCAATCGGCACGCGACCCTTGAACTCGGAGAGGTCAAGCTCCACTGCCTGCGGCAGGCGCGAAAGGTTGGCGACGCAGAGCACCGTCTCGCCCTGGTATTCGCGCAGATACGCGAGGATCTTGCGGTTGCCGGGGGTGAGGAAGCGCAGCGAGCCGCGCCCGAAGGCCGGATGTTTGCCGCGCAGTGCCAGCATACGGCGCGTCCAGTTGAGCAGCGAATGGTTGTCGACGCTCTGAGCCTCGACATTCAGTGCCTCAAAGCCATAAAGCGGATCCATGACCGGCGGCAGCACCAGGCGGGCGGGGTCGGCGCGGGAAAAGCCGCCATTGCGGTCATTGGACCACTGCATCGGGGTTCGCACACCGTCGCGGTCGCCCAGATAGATGTTGTCGCCCATGCCGATTTCATCGCCGTAATAGAGAACGGGTGTGCCGGGCATGGATAGAAGCAGGCCGTTCATCAGCTCGACGCGGCGGCGGTCACGCTCCATCAGCGGCGCGAGGCGACGGCGGATGCCGAGATTGATGCGGGCGCGGCGGTCGGAGGCATAAATGCTCCAGAGGTAATCGCGCTCCTCGTCGGTCACCATTTCGAGCGTCAACTCGTCATGGTTACGCAGAAAAATCGCCCACTGGCAGTTTTCCGGGATTTCCGGTGTCTGGCGCATGATGTCGGTGATCGGGAAACGGTCTTCCTTGGCAATCGCCATGTACATGCGCGGCATCAGCGGGAAGTGGAACGCCATGTTGCACTCGTCGCCATCGCCAAAATACTCCGAGGTATCCTCCGGCCACTGGTTGGCTTCGGCCAGCAGCACCTTGCCCGGATGCGTGGCATCGAGTGCTGCACGGATCTTTTTCAGGATATCGTGCGTCTCGGGCAGGTTCTCGTTATTGGTGCCCTCGCGCTCGATCAGGTAAGGAATGGCGTCGAGGCGGAAGCCGTCGATGCCCGTTTCCAGCCAGAAGCGCATGACGGTCAAAAGCTCATCGAGCACCTGCGGATTATCAAAATTGAGGTCCGGCTGGTGGGAATAGAAGCGGTGCCAGTAATAGGAGCCGGCAACCGGATCCCAGGTCCAGTTGGATTTTTCCGTATCGAGGAAGATGATGCGTGTTTCCGGGAATTTTTGATCCGTATCGGACCAGACGTAAAAATCGCGCTCAGGCGAGCCCGCTGGCGCATTGCGGGCGCGCTGGAACCAGGGGTGCTGGTCGGACGTGTGGTTGATGACAAGCTCGATGATGACGCGGATGCCGCGGCTGTGGGCTGCATCGACGAAGGCGCGGAAATCTTCCATCGTGCCGTAGTCGGGGCTGACAGCGCCGTAGTCGGCGATGTCATAACCGTCATCGCGGCGCGGCGAGGGGAAGAAGGGCAGGAGCCAGATCGCAGTGGCTCCGAGAGAGGCAATGTGATCGATTTTCTGGGTGAGACCTGCAAAGTCGCCGATGCCATCGCCATTGGAGTCGTAGAAGGACTTCACATGAAGCTGGTAGATGATCGAGTCTTTGTACCACAGCAGGTCCTGTTCGGCCTGCTGGTTCAACGTCATATCCATTCGGTATCTCCCTTAGCGGACGCGCCAGATCGAGAACGGCAGGCCGGGCTCCAGCCGCAGCCTTTGCCATTTTCCCGTCAGCGTGAATTTTTGACCCGTGATCAGGTCTTCCATGTTAAGCGCGCCATGGTCCGGGAGGTTCCATGACCAGAGCGGTATCTCTACATCTGCCTCCTGCGCCTGATGCGGATCGAGGCTCACGCCAATGAGCAACACGTTCTCGCGACCCGGGCTCGCCTTCTCGAAAAACATCATGTTGTCGTTGAAGGCGATGAGCTGGCGAAGCCCCAGATGCGACTGCAAAGCCGGGTTTTCCCGGCGGATGCGGTTGAGCAGCGTGATCTCGCCCTTGATGTGTCCGGGCCGGTCGTGGTCCCAGGCGCGGATCTCGTATTTCTCCGAATCCGCGTATTCCTTGCGCTTGGCATCGGGGCGACCCTCGCAAAGCTCAAAGCCGTTATAGACGCCCCAGAGGCCCGACAGCGTGGCGGCAAGGGTTGCCCGGATCAGATAGGCGGATCGCGGCGCGTTCTGCAAAAAGTCCGGGTTGATATCATGCGTGTTGACGAAGAAGTGCGGGCGGAAAAATTCGCGCGGTTCTTCCGTCGTCAACTCGCGCATGTAACTTTCCAGCTCGGACTTCGTGTTGCGCCAGGTGAAGTAGGTGTAGGACTGGGAGAAGCCGACCTTGGCGAGGCGATACATGACCTTCGGCCGCGTGAACGCTTCAGACAGGAACACCACGTCCGGGTGGCGGCCGCGAATGTCGGCGATCAGCCATTCCCAGAAGGGAAACGGCTTGGTGTGCGGATTGTCGACGCGAAACAGTTTGACGTCGTTATCGACCCAGAGCTGCACCACATCGCGCAATTCCGTCCAGAGCGATGGCACTGCGTCCTTCGCATAGAAATCGACGTTGACGATGTCCTCGTATTTCTTCGGCGGGTTTTCGGCATAGCGCACGGTTCCATCAGGACGCCAGTCGAACCAGCCGGGATGTTCTTTCAGCCAGGGGTGATCGGGCGATGCCTGAATGGCGAGGTCGAGCGCGATTTCCAGACCATGGCTTTGCGCTGCCGAAACGAGGCGGCGAAAATCGTCGAAGGTGCCAAGCTCGGGATGGATTGCATCATGGCCGCCATCCGGCGACCCGATGCCGTAGGGGCTGCC
Organism: Rhizobiaceae bacterium; assembly: GCA_027483885.1. Lineage (GTDB taxonomy): Bacteria > Pseudomonadota > Alphaproteobacteria > Rhizobiales > Rhizobiaceae > Neorhizobium. The sequence goes on along the minus strand of JAIXTO010000199.1, from coordinate 22,180 downwards.
GGGATCGTTGGGGCCGGCGGTCAGGCTGTTGTTGCGGCCTTTGCGGTTGGTCGAGCCGATCGGATGGATCGGCGGAAAATAGAGCACGTCAAAGCCCATGTCGCGGATGGCGGGCAGGCGGGCAATCACGTCATCGAAGGTGCCATGACGGTTCGGATCGCCGCTTTGCGAGCGGGGAAAGATCTGGAACCAGCTGGCAAAGGCTGCCTCGCGACGTTCCGCATCGAGAGGCATGGCAGCCGAGCGCACCCGGTGTGGCCGCCGGTCGGCCTCGGCCATCAGCCGGAAAGTGTCGGCAGAAAGAAGCGTCTCCACCTTCTCTGCCGGGCCAAGGGCCTGCAGCCGGTCGTGAAGAGAGGTTAGTCGCGTAGCGAGATCGCCGGACGCACTTTTCTGCGCGTCCTCGACGATGCGGATACCCTCGATGGTTTCCAGCGTCAGATCCAGCCGCGCCTCATGCTTCTTGGAAAGCTCGTAGCGGAAGATGGCGAAGGGATTGCGCCAGCTTTCCACGGCAAATTCGTAGCGGCCCATGCGCCGCAGCGGAAATTCCGCCCGCCAGCGGTCGTTCACCACATGGCGCATCGGCATTTCGTTCCATGTCGTCTCGTCGGCTGCGCGGTAGAACAGACTTGCTGAAATCGGATCATGGCCATCGCCGAACACGTCGGCTTCCACCTCGACGGTAGAGCCCACGACGCGTTTCACCGGAAAACGGCCGTCATCGACACTCGGGGTGATCTTTTCGATGGCAAGGCGCGGCGAGGCGGCTGCTTCCATCACATCGGGAACGGCAACCGAATCGACAATGGCGGGCGAGACGGTGCCTTCAAACAGGCGCAACTCGCCCGGTTTGAGGCGCAGCGGCCCCGTCAGCGCAAGGGGAGAACGGGTGGCGGTGTCGGTGAGCGGCAGGAAGGCGGAGGCAGCCTCGCGCACGGCGTTGAGCGGAGCAGGAGCGGTGCGCCTCAGGTCGCGATTGACCACGACAAGGCGTACGCCGTTTGCAACACGCAGATCCTCGGCGTCCGGCATCATCAGCCCGATGGCCGGCGTCTGGGTCGCCGCAATCAGCCGTAACGGACGCCCGCCTGAAGCCGGGCGGGCCGCTTCCTGCTTGTCGTTGAGGGCGCGGATATCGGCGGAGAGATCATAGACGCCGCCGTCCGCTATACCGCGAAGGCCGTTACCATGGCCATGGGTCGCATCGAGCGGTGCCGTGGCGCCAACTTCAAACCCCATCGGCACCATCAGCCCGTCTGCGAGAGTGCTTGCCAGCTGCAGAGCCTGAAGCGCGCGCCGGCTGCGGATTTCGGTGCTGTCCATGCCGTGGGCGATGCGCTTGCCGAAGGGCACTTCGGGAAAGGCGATCTGCAGGGGAAAGCGCCTCTGGATCTCGTGTTCTTCGAGAAACCAGCGTTCCTCCAGATCCCACCAGGCAAGCGACGAAAAGCAGCCGTCAAAACCGCGCTCGGCACCCAGTTCCGCAAGGCTGCGGCGGAATTCGAAACCGGTGCCCGGCGTCCAGGCAAGGAAGATGGCGTCCGGATGCTGCGTGCGTGCCGTCGTGATGAGGCGCGACCATGCCTCTACAGGCAGGCGATCGATGCCGAGGCAGCGGAAACCGGAAATGCCGGCTGCAAGCATCGCGCCGATTCTCGTATTCCAGCGCGCCAGATGATCTTCCAGCATCTGGCTGTCATCGATGATGATCGGCCGGCTGTTGGCGACGAGCGGATGAATGCGCGGATCGGCCAGCGCTGCCTGATCGTCCTGCATCGGCATTGCCTCGCGATCGACGACCAGATCAAGCATCAGCGCAAGGCCGTGCTCTCTGGCGCTTTCAACAAGCATGCCAAGTCCAGCCGCGACGTCTTCACCGAGCCCGAGAACCGGGTCGAGACGCTCAAAATCCGCGGTGACAAAGATGCTGGCACCTGCTGCGCGCTGCGCGAGTGGGGCGCTCAGTACCGTGTCGAAGCCAAGGTTTTTGGCGTGCGAAAAGATCGCCTTCCAGCCCTCCATGCCCTTCACCTCAAGGGGATGGACATAATAGATGCGCGAGGCCTTTCCCGAGAGAGGCGCTGCGGGCTTCGGGGTGGGCGAGGGGGTGGAAAGGGAAGATTGAACCAAGGACATGGGGCCGCCTGACGTGAGAGTTCAAGGGGCCTAACGCAGGCATGGCGGCCTTGTTCCCTGCTGTTTCCTTGGGCTCAGTGCTTGTCGCTGCATGCTGGCGCCGGTGCGCCAGCATGCGTGAGGCCGCACGTCCGCGTCAGTGCAACTGTGCCTCGTCGAGGGCCGCCTCGAAGCGCTGGCGCGCCTGATCGGGCGCCTCGCGGCCATCAAGTGCGGCAAGGCAGGCGAGATGTGCCCTTGCAAAACACATGCCCTTGATCGCCGGCCAACGGCAATCCATGAACCGGATGGCCTCGTGCGGCCCGGCAATCACCTCTCGGCCGATGTGGACCGGTTTCTGCCACTGTGTATCTTCCATGTCTTCCTCCCATGGTTTTGACCTTCGTGTCGAAGGCGTGAAGTCTTAACCACTGGCAGCGACCGCGGTTCCATCCTCTCCCGCATCGCGCGCGCTATGGTTTGCGCGGGCTTTTCCGGTAAATTTCGTCTTAACGCCGTCATGAAAACTCTTTGGAAACTACCCATGATGATGATGGCCCGCATCAGGATGGGACAGAGATGGCAAAAGCAGCATCCAGCCGGCCACGACGCCGGCGAAAAACAGCGAAGAAGGCGACCGGCGGACGCCTATGGTTCTGGCTGCTGACCCTCGTCGTGGTGCTCGGCGGTATCGTCGCCTACGATAATTCCAAAGAACTGCGCCGCTTCGTCGCGAGCAACTTTCCAAGCCAGTCGACCACACCGCCCGCCTCCAGACAGGCATCCGTCGCGCACCAGGGCACGGCTGTTTCTCCCGCAAGGCCACAGGGTGCGACGCCGGTGCCGCCGCTTCCCGTCGGGCGTGGGCGCGAGGCGGCAACGGTGGAGGATGTGTTGGCACGACAGCCGGCTCTTGCCGTTGCCGGTGCTGGCGCCGATAAACCGCCGGGCGAGACACTGGTCGGGCGGGGTTATCGCAACACGTTCTATTTCTGCGGCACGTCCGGCCTCGACAATTGCGTGGCCGACGGCGGCGTCTTCTGGTTTCAGAAGCAGCAAATCCGCCTGGCGGATGTGGTCGCGCCAAAAACCGAAAATGCCCGCTGCGACAGCGAACGGCAAAAGGGGTTTGCCGCCAAGGTCCGGCTCCGCGATCTCCTCAATCAGGGCGGTTTCGATCTGGTTGATTGGCCCAACGCCGATGGAGACGGACGCGGCCGCAAGCTGCGGGTCGTCATGCGCAACGGTCAGTCCATCGGCCAGCAACTGGTGCGCGAAGGTCTTGTGCATGGCGTTTCCGACGCAGCCAAACCCTGGTGCGGATGAACCGCCTTTTTGCGCCGAAACTGGAATAGATCGGCCTTCTCACCATCCTGTTTAGGATTTGGGAACCACTTCCAGCGATTGTTCAACCTTAGTGATTTGATTCGATTGCGTGCGTATTAGGAGACATCATGGCGCTTGCACATTTCCCCGCCGATCGACGTAGGGCAGACATCAAGCGTTGTGCGCAGGCACTGCTGGATATCAATGGCGAGGATGCCAATCGCTTCTGGCGCGCCGAGATGGCGGCTCTTGCCAAGGGGCTGATGCAGAAGGGCGCTTCGAGCGAAGAAATTTCCCATCAGGCGGCCTTGTTCATGAACGCCGTGCAGATGGAATTGCAGCATCTGTTTGCCGAGGAAGAGCAGCAGGCGCTGGACGCTCGCGCCTGAGCGGCGCGCGGCCACTGTCGTTCCCGATGACTTCCAAAAAAGTGGCGTTCGCGCCACTTTTTTTATGCGCCTTAAGAAGGCGCCTCTGCCCCGAATGATTCGAACTGGTGGTGAAGGAAGGCCGGAAAAAATCCGACAAAAAGCAATAAAGCCGCCGGGTCCCGTGAGGAACCGCAGCAGCTTCAAAATACCTTTGAAAAAGACTGGTGGGTGATGTAGGGCTCGAACCTACGACCCGCTGATTAAGAGTCAGCTGCTCTACCAACTGAGCTAATCACCCATCCGTCCGGCCCTGCGTTTCAGCGGCGCCGCTGGTGTGAGAGGGCGTATAAAGGGGATGTTTCAGCTTGTCTAGCGCCCTTTCAAAAAAACTTTCGTTTCTTTTCAACAGGCCCTTCTGAGATCGCAGGGATTTGTTCCAAAGCGCCTGCAAAGCCGGGCTTTTGGCCGGGGAAAATTTTTTGCCCTGAGAACGCATCCGTCGATGGCCGGCTCCTTCAGAAAACCATCGGGGCAGGCGGGTGCAAATTAAGCTACCGAACTGGTCGCGGACGATCTTTATACGCTACGGTGACGGGAGGGTTCGTGTCCCGGGATGCGGACGAAAAGGGGAGGACTGCCGATGACCATCGAGGACGATATTGCAAAGGTTGGCGAACAGGAGAGGCGGCTTCGGTTTGATCGCTTCGATCTCACCAGCGCCTGGTCGGTGGGCGAGCATATTCGCCGGCTGGCGTTAGAGCGGGGACATGCCCTGTCGATCGATATCCACATCAACGGCATGCAGGCGTTTTTCGCGGCGCTTCCGGAAGCACGGCCGGATTTCGAACACTGGATCCGCCGCAAGCGCAATCTGGTCCAGCGGTTTTTGCGATCGAGCTACGGGATTGGACTGGAGCTGAAGGCGCAGAACGTGACAATGGAAGAAAAATGGGGAATTGCGAGCGCTGATTATGCGGCGCACGGCGGCTGCTTTCCCATTTTCGTCAACGGCGTTGGCTGCATTGGCACCGTCACCGTGTCCGGCCTGCCGCAGCGCGACGATCATAACCTTGTGGTCGAGGTGCTCGCGCTGCATCTGGGGCTTGGTGTTGAAGCCTTGCGTCTGGCTTAAGGGCCTCATGGCATAAAAAAACCGGGTGCCTTGGCACCCGGTTTTTCGGATCATCTGCGTACAGATGTTAGCGCCTGATCATTCGCGCCACGGCAATCAGGATACAGGCGCCGATAAAGCCCGCAATGAGATACCCGATCCAGCCGCCCAGCACGACGCCGAAGACACTGAGGATGGCGTTGGCGACAATCGCGCCGACGATGCCCAGAATGATGTTCATGAGAAGACCCATATTGCTCTTCATGAACTGTTCTGCCAGCCAGCCGGCGATGCCGCCGATGATGATGGCTGCGATCCAGCCGATACCTGCGTTTTCCATGACCTTACCCTCTCGTTTCATAGGTGTTCGGTCCGTCAACGTCGATGGCGTGGGATTGTTCCAGCTTCGCATGACGGACCGATAGGGGGACTGATTACGCGCTGCCGAGACATCATGAAGGCCGGCATGCCTTAGTTCCGCCCGCTCTCGCGTGTCGAAGCAGCACAGTCCGCCATTCCGCTTTCCTTCTGCGGCAAGTGAATTTATGGACAGATGCTTCACCTTCACGGGGTTAGTTCCTTGATGACATTCGCCTTCAACCGGCTCCTGCTTTCCTGTCGCCTGCTGCTGACCATTGTTTGCCTTTCGGCCGTCACGATGAGTGCCGGCACCTCGGTGGCGCAGGTTCCAGCCATAACCCCGGCGGCCCCTGCAGCCAGCGACGCGCAGGCCCCTGCCGAACAGGCGCAGCCGGCGCCCGATGCAGGTCAGGTCGATACCCAGGCGTTGCTCGTCGATTCCAAAAAGATACTCGAGCAGCTGACCGCCCAGGCGGCTGACAGGGATGTCGAGGATTTCCGCCTGGCCGAGTTCAAGGTGCAGGCAGACGATCTCGTGGCCCGGGTGGAAGAGGCGACCGCCAAGACCCGCCAGAGGCTGGAGCAGATCAAGGCCCGTATCACCCAGCTGGGTGAGCCACCGAAGGCAGACCAGCCGCCCGAAGCGCTTGTCGTCACGGAAGAGCGCAACCGGCTGATGACGGAGCGCAACGAGCTGAACGCGATTTCGGCTGAAGCCATCCAGGTGGTGAATGCCGCAAAATCCCTGTCGGGCAAGATCACCGAACAACGCCGCCGGTTGTTTTCAGAACGATTGCTGAAATACACCGACCTCTCGGCCGCTGTCTTCATCGATGCCGGGCAGGCCTTCACCGCCGAAGTTCATGCCTTTAATGGTGCGCTTGTCGGCTGGATCAGCTTTGCCTGGAAGTTCAAGAAGCTGCAGCTTTTGTCGGCGGTCTTCCTGTCGATCTGCGCTGCGCTGCTGTTTCTCGCCGGCGGTTACCGGCTGTTCGGGCGCATGATCAACCGCGATCTCTCGGTGGAGAATCCGCCTTACATCACCCGGCTGTCCTTTGCCTTCTGGTCGCTCATCGTGCAGACGGCATCGCTGACGGCCTTCCTGATTGCCACCTTCTTTTTCCTCGTCAGCTTCAATGTGCTGCGCCCCGACGTGGCGCCCATTATCGCCGCCTTGTTCGGCTTCATCTGGGTGGTGTTCTTCGTGGCGAGGTTGAGCGGACTGGTGTTTGCGCCAGAATATCCGAGCTGGCGGCTGGCCCATGTGTCGAACCGCGGCGGGCGCTGGCTCTATTGGCTCGTGCTCGGCATGGCCGTCATCAACGGCCTGGATTACGTGCTGAGCGCCATCAGCGAAGCCTTGAACTCGCCGGTGGTGCTGACCATCGTCAAGAGCCTGGTCGCCTCGGTGCTGGTCGGGCTGATCCTCATCGGCATGTCGTTCCTTCGCCCGAAACTTGCGGAAAGCAAGGACCCGGAAGAGGTTGGCCAACCGTGGCCGCGTGGTATCCCGCTCCTGATGCGGGCGATGGGGCTCGGGCTGATCTTTGCAGTGTTGACCGGTTATGTTGGGCTTGCCCGTTTTGCTTCCACGCAGATCGTGCTGACCGGTGCCATGATCGTCACCATGTATATCGGCATCCTCTCGGGCAAAGCCGTCGGCAAGCAGGGCAGTTTTGCAAATACCGTGGTCGGCCGGCATTTTGCCGAGCGCTTCAAGCTCGGTGAAGTGGCGCTGGATCAGATCGGGCTTGCGGCGGGGCTTGGCATCTATGCGGTGGCGCTTCTGTTCGGTGTGCCGCTCATCCTGCTCACCTGGGGTTTCCAGATCCAGGACATCGAGAGCGCGGCGTATCGTCTGTTCACGCAGATCTCCATCGGCAGCATCAATATCTCGCTGGTGGGCATCCTCGGCGGCGTGCTGCTGTTCCTGCTGGGTTATCTCGGCACGAACTGGGCGCAGCGCTGGATCGACCGCAATGTCATGGCGCGCAGCCAGGTGGATGCGGGCGTGCGCAATTCGGTCAAGACCGGCATCGGTTATCTCGGTATCGGCCTTGCGGCAGTGGTCGGCATATCGGCGGCCGGCATCGACCTGTCGAGCCTGGCGCTGGTCGCCTCCGCCCTGTCCGTCGGCATCGGTTTTGGCCTGCAGAACATCGTGTCGAACTTCGTGTCCGGCCTCATCCTTCTGGTGGAGCGTCCCTTCAAGGTGGGCGATCATGTGGTGACGGGCACGACCGAAGGCATCGTCAAGCGCATTTCAGTACGCGCGACCGAGATCGAAACCTTTCGCAAGCAGTCGATCATCGTGCCGAACTCCGATCTGATCAATGCAGCGGTCGGCAACTGGACGCACCGAAATCGTATCCAGCGCTCGGAAGTGCCGGTCAGCGTCAGCTACGATGCCGACCCCAAGCGCGTGATTGCGCTTCTGATGGAACTGGCAGGTGCGGTGCCGGATATTCTGCGCAATCCCGAGCCGCATGTGGAATTCCTCCGTTTCGGCGCGTCCTCGCTCGATTTCGAACTGCGCTTTCACCTTGCCGACATGAACGACGGCCTTTCCGTGCGAAACAATCTGCGTGCCGAGATCCTCAGTCGCTTCCGCAAGGAGGGGATCGAGATGCCCTATCCGCATCAGGACGTGAATATTCGCGGAACCGTGCTCACTCGGCTTGAACAGTCCCCGCCGCGCAGCGACGCCCCGTCGCGAACAGACAAGGACGCTGAAGGCGAGGGTTCTTCCGGGGTGCCCGCCTGACGGCATGTTTACGCCGTGTTGTATTTGGCACCTGTCAAATCGGTGCCCGTCGCGGCAAGCTTGGCGCATGTCGTAAACAGGCGTTTGGCTGGCCGCCCGTGATTGCATAGTCGGCGCGGAAATTATGCGCGGGTGCCGTTCATCGGGCACCCGTCTGGTCAGAGGGGATGCTCAGATGAAGACACATGCACGGGCGGTCGTGATCGGTGGCGGGGTAGTGGGTGTTTCCACGCTCTACCATCTGGCAAAGAAGGGCTGGAACGATGCCGTACTCATCGAGCGCAAGGAGCTGACCTCCGGCTCCACCTGGCATGCGGCAGGGCTTCTGCCGCTGTTCAACCTCTCCTATTCGGTCGGCCAGCTGCACAAATATTCGGTGCGCTTCTACGAGGAGCTTCAGGTGGAAACCGGCATGAATGTCGGTTTCTCGAAAGTCTCCAACATCCGTCTCGCGCGAACCAAGGACCGCTGGGACGAGTATATGTATTATGCCGGCATTGCCGAAACCATCGGCGTCAAGGTCAACATGCTGACGCCGGAAGAGGTCAAGGAGATCTGGCCGCTCTGCGAGACCGACGGCATTTTGGGCGCCATCCAGCATCCCGATGACGGTTATATCCAGCCGGCGGATCTGACGCAGGCGCTGGCCAAGGGCGCGCGTGATTTCGGCGCCACCATCTACCGCAACACCACCGTGACCGCCATCGAGCAACAGGCGGACGGGCTGTGGAAGGTGACGACCGACAAGGGCCAGATCACGGCCGAGCACATCATTTCCTGCACCGGCAACTTTGCCCGCAAGACTGGCGAAATGGTCGGCCTTGATGTGCCGGTCATCCCGGTCGAGCATCAGTATATCGTCACCGAACCACATCCGGCCATCCAGGAGCGCCGCCGTCAGGGCCTGCCGGAAATGGGCGTGCTGCGCGAATCCGACAGCGCCTGGTACATGCGCGAGGAAGCTGGCGGCCTTATCCTTGGCCCGTATGAGGTTGGCGCGCCCGTCTGTTATGTCGATGGCCCCTCGGCAGACAGCGAATACGAGCTGTTCCAGGAAGAGCTGGACCGCCTGATGCCGCATATCGAATCGGCAATCGCCCGCGTACCGGCTTTTGGCGAGGTTGGCATCAAGAAGGTCTATAACGGCGCCATCGCCTATACGCCGGATGGCAACCCCATCGTTGGGCCTGCGCCGGGCTTGAAGAATTTCTGGCTGAACGAGGGCCATTCCTTCGGCATCACGGCCGCCGGCGGCGCCGGTTGGCAGCTGGCGGAATGGATCGTCGATGGCGAACCGACTGTCGACATGATGGGCGTCGATCCCCGTCGTTTCGGCCCCTATGCCACGGAAGGTTACCTCATTGCCAAGAATGAGGAAGCCTACGCCAACGTCTTCACCATGCATTATCCGGACGAGGAGCGCTCTGCCGCGCGTCCGCTGAAGGTCACGCCGGTCTATGACCGCCTGAAGAAGATGGGCGCCGTGTTCGGCTCCGTTTATGGGTGGGAGCGCGCCAACTGGTTTGCGCCGGAAGGTTATGAAGTGCCTGCCGATCAGCTTGGCGTCGGTGCCGATGTCATCACCAGCCACAATCATGCGCCGCCGACGGAAGACGGCCGCATTGTCGAAAAATGGTCGTTCCGCCGCTCGAACTATTTTGAGCATGTCGGCAACGAGGTGAAGAACGTAAACGAGAATGTCGGCGTGCTCGACATGTCGGCCTTTGCCAAGATGGAGGTGTCCGGCCCCGGTGCCCGCGCCTTCCTCGAATCGATTTTCGCCAACGCGATCCCGAAGAAGCGCGGCCGCATCGCACTTTGCCACATGCCGACACCGGCCGGCGGTGTGAAGGCGGAGTTTACCGTCTATGAGTGGGCGCCGGATCGGTTTTACATGGTGTCCGCCGGTTTCCTCGAAGCCCATGACCACGACCTCTTGCAGCGCCTGGCGCCGAAGGATGGCTCCGTCACGCTGCAGCCGATCACGCAGAAATACGGCGTGCTGGTTCTCGCCGGCCCGAAGTCGCGCCAGCTGTTGAAGAAGCTCACTCGCACCAGCCTCGACAACAAGGATTTCCCCTGGTTGACGGGCAAGAAGATTGCCGTTGGCGTGGCAACGGCGCATGCACTGCGCGTCAACTTCATTGGCGAACTCGGCTGGGAGCTGCATCACCCCATCGAGATGCAGGCCACCATCTTCGATCAGTTGATGGAAGCCGGCGCCGAGTTTGGCATCAAGCCCTTCGGCATCCGGGCCATGGTGTCGATGGCGGTCGAAAAATCCTATCGCAACATGGGTCGCGAACTGTCGATCGAATACAACGCCTACGAGTCGGGCCTCGATCGTTTCATCCGTCCGGAAAAGCAGTTCATCGGCCGCGATGCCGTGCTGGCGGCGCGCGACGCGGGCCTGCGCTCCAACCTCGTCACGCTTGTGGTCGAGGGCAATAGTGACGTCGATGCCCGTGGCTCTGAAGCCATCTACAATGAGGCCGGCGAACTCGTCGGTCGTGCCACGAGTGGGGCGTTCGGCTGGCGTATCGGCAAGTCCGTGGCGCTTGCCATGGTGCGGCCGGATCATGCAGGCGTCGGCACGAAGCTGAAGATCAAGATCCTCGGCACGTTGTTTGATGCAGTGGTGGTGCCGGAAAGCCCGTTCGACCCTGATAATGCGGCGATCCGCGCCGGCTGATCGGCGCAATCAAGGATTGATTGACCATGTTTTGAAGGCGGCTCCTCGGGGCCGCCTTTTTCGCTTGATTGTGCTACTTGTCCCCGATTCGCTTAAGGGTTCCGCAAGTCTGCTTTTTTATATTCAATGCATCACGAATATAAAGAAGGCGGATCATGACGTACCTGGGCATTTCCGGAATGCAATACTCTGGTGAACAGTTTCCGGAGGCTCGTATCATCGTGGCGGAAGACAGCAACGTCTTCACCTCCATGATCCGCCAGCGCCTGAAAGAAATCGTTGGCATCGATGCTGAAATTTGCCGTACGCATGAAGACCTGATGATGGCAAACGAGCTGTCGGAAGAGCCGGTCACGCTGGCCATTTCCAACATTAACCTGCCGGGCGCCGAAAATGGCGAGGCGCTGGAATATCTGCTCGACCTCAACATTCCCACCATTGTTTTTACCGGCACGTTCCAGGAACAGACACGTGAAAAGCTGCTGGCCAAGGATATCGTCGACTATATCCTGAAGGACAACGTCTTTGCCGTGGAAATGCTGGTGGAATCGGTCTGCCGCTTCCTCACCAACCACCGCCATCACGTGCTGATCGTCGATGACAGCCCGACGGCCCGCGCGCTGCTGTCCACCCGCCTCAAGCGCTACAATTTCCGGGTGAGCGTTGCCGAAAGCGGTGCCAAGGCCATCGACCTTCTGAAGAAGAATGCCGATATCGGCCTCGTCGTTACCGATTACAACATGCCCGATATCGACGGTTTCGAACTGACGCGGCGCATTCGCTCGGTGCGTGGCTCGCATGAGTTGCGCGTTATCGGCGTGTCCTCCTCGACGGACCGGCTGTTGTCGGCGCGTTTCCTGAAGGCCGGCGGCAACGACTTCATGCTGCGCCCCTTCATCGACGAGGAGTTTTATTGCCGCGTCAACCAGAACCTCGACACGCTCTTGCAGATCAAGTCCATGCAGGCCTATCAGCGGCGCGAAGCCTCCGCCAAGGCTGCCGTTCCGGCCTGATGTCCACCGCCCTTGGTCTGCTTGCGCCGCGTTCCGAAAGGGACGCGGCGCTTTCATGGTCAGGCGACCGCACCCATGCGCAGCGTGCTCATCGTCAGCTTGCGCTCGGCCCGCTCCTGCTGCGGGGAGCGGTTATAGACCTCGCGATAACACTTGGAAAAATGCGAGGCGGACACGAAACCGCAGGCAACGGCCACTTCCACCACCGGCATCGAGGATTGCACCAGCAGATGGCGGGCGCGGTCAAGCCGGATTTCGAGGTAATAACGCGCCGGTGAGCGACCCATTTCCTGGCGAAACAGCCGCTCGATCTGCCGGCGCGACAGGCCGACATCGTCGGCGATCTCGATGAGCGACAGCGGCTCGGCCAGACTGCTTTCCATCAGTTCGATGATCTGCAACACTTTTGCGTTCTGCACGCCAAGGCGGGCACGCAGCGGCAGGCGCTGGCGGTCGTGCGGGTTGCGCACCCGGTCGGTCAGTTGCTGCTCACAGACGCGGTTGACCAGCGTTTCGCCAAAATCCTGGCCGATCAGGTTGAGCATCATGTCGAGCGATGCGGTGCCCCCGGCGCAGGTGTAGAGATTGGCGTCGACCTCATAGAGATCGGCATAAACCTCGGCCTGGGGAAAGGCCTCGGCGAAGCCCGGTAGGTTTTCCCAGTGAATGGCGCAGCGCTTGCCGTTCAGAAGCCCCGCCTGCGCCAGCACATGGGCGCCCGTACAGAGACTGCCGACGGCCACGCCGCGATTATACGTTTCGCGCAAGAAGGCGTTGACCGACTTGTTGTTGAACTCCTCGACATAAACGCCGGAACAGATCAACACCATGTTCGGGCGCCGTTCGCCGCCGAGATGGCGCCGCTCATCGGCAAGCGAACTGTTGACCTCAAGCGCAATGCCGCTCGAAGAATGCACCTTTTCGCCGTCCGTTGACGCCAGACGCCACTCATAGGCGGGGTAGCCCAGCATGCGGTTGGCAATCCGCAGCGTTTCCACCGCGGCGGCAAAGGGCAGCATTGTAAAATGGGGAACGAGGAAAAAGACGAGCGTGCGCTTCGTGACCTGAGGCTTGTTCATCGGCGAGGGGGCTCCGTGGCGGATCGACATTCCTCGCGTGAAATTATGGTGCATGAATGTCCTTCATGCGACATTCAAAGTTGTATTCACGCCCTTCTTATAAAACAGCAATGCCGCGCTCTACCATTTTTGCGACATGGTGCAATCGCTGCCTTCTGAGGGGCCAACTGGCGCAAATTTGGGCTATTCAACGCCTTCCAAAGCCGAAATGAAAAACCCGCGTCCGGTGGTCTGCGAACGCGGGTTTCGGTGAATGTCGCAATTTCGCATTCAGCGGCGCTCCGTCGCCGCGGCGTCGCTTGTGGGCCAGCCGATGTCCTTGCGGGCATCGAAGGGCAGCGATTCCAGCATGCGTTCCGTCTGGCGCCGGGTGCGTGCTGCCTGCCACGCAGAAACGTGCGGCGCGATCATCGCCCAGAGCGATGAGAGGGGAAGGGAGGGAAGGCGCCAGCGCCTCTGTGACGGGTGCGTGCGATGGTCAAGTATCATGGTCATTGTCATTCTCCTTCGTGTCTGCGACTGCCCAGTCGCCGCTGATAGCCATGCGCCGGGTTTATCGATCAATCAAACGAATGAAATTTATATCACTGATCGTTTTTTGTGATTTCATGCTGTCTGATGCTGCAAGGATGCGGCAGTGTTGACGATCAATCAAACGAAATGATATGGTGCTTAAGTTCAGTTAAATTGAAAGATGGATCGATGAACGCACCCTTTCGCCCTTCGCTGCCGCTGCTCGACAACGATGTCCTGCGTACCTTTGTGGCCATTGCCGAAACGGGTAATTTTTCGACGGCGGCAGAAGCCGTGCTGCGCACGCCGTCTGCCGTATCCATGCAGATCAAGAAACTGGAAGAGCAGTTGCGCACGACGTTGTTTTTGCGCGATGCCCGCTCCGTCAGCCTCACCCAGCATGGCGAGATGCTGCTGTCCTATGCGCGCCGCATGATCGCATTGTCGAACGAGGCGGTGTCGCGTTTCGTCATGCCGGAACTATCCGGCGTGGTGCGGTTGGGCGCTGCCGATGACATTGCCGAACGTCTTCTGCCGGCGATCCTGAAGGATTTCGGCGCCACCTTTCCCGGCATCATGGTCGATGTCACCGTGGACATGAGTTCCAGTCTGCGCCGGCGCATGGAGGAGCAGCGTCTGGATCTCGCCCTGATCAATTGCGCCACAAAACCGTTCCCGACCGAGGGCGAGGTGGTCTACCGCGAAAACCTTGTCTGGGCAGGCGCAAAATGCGGCACGGCGCATCTGCGCGATCCCTTGCCCATCTCGATCTGGGAGGATGGCTGCATCTGGCGCCAGGAGGCCATCAGCCGGCTTGAGGCCATGAAGCGCCCCTATCGCATCGCCTATCTCAGCGCCAACACGATGGCGCAGCGCGCTGCCGTCGTCTCGGATCTCGCCATTGCCCCGTTCCCGCGCTCCTACATCACCGATGACATGACGGTGCTCGGGCCGAAAGAGGGGGTGCCGGAACTGATCACGTTCGACATTCGCCTCGTGACCGCGCCGAACCTGTCGGTGCCGGGCAAGGCCGTGGCCGAAAGCATCCGCGAAGCCTATGGCGAAATGCAGCGCGCCGCCGCCTGAGGGGCAGGATCTTGCCGGTGTCGAAAAATTGCGCTGGCGTGGCGATAGACGGGTTTGGAGCGGATCCGGATCGGTGGGGCCGGAAACGCCTGAACGGCCATCTGCCGCCCGCCATGCGTCATCAGCGGAATAGGTTGTCGTTACATCAGCCCCAACACGGTCAGTATGGCCACGACCAGGACGGAAAAGATGGCAAAGCTGGACCGCAGGACCATGCGGCGGCGCTGTTCGACGCCTGTCCAATCATAGTGCATTATTTTGGCTTTCTGCCTCCCGCCTCTCTTTCTTCATGAACAGGCGGGACTTTTTTCGTGGATCGGCATTCCACTGATCTCTTTATTAGGGAATCAATCCTGCGCGAGCCTGATTTCGGCTGCCGCAGAGGATACGGAGCGTACCAGTGGCAGGGTCACCAGATGCCGCGTGTCAGTCCGTTGTAAAGATAGGTCCAGATCGGCGGCGGGTAGCGCAGGGCCGACCGCCCGACGGGCCGGCGCGGCTGTAAATCGCCACGCAGGGCATCCTCGATGGCGCGGATGGAGATCTGCGTGCCGGCTGCCGTCAACAGCAGCGGATAGGTGGAGATCGTGTCCCGCGGCGATGGCGTTGGGCGCACTTCATAGAGCGTGTCGCCGGTATCGAGGCCGGCATCGACCAGATGCACTGTTGCGCCGAAATTCGACGTGTCCCGTTCCACCAGCGCCCAGTATCCGCCCATCTGCCCGCGATAGGTGGGATTAATGCCGGCATGGAAGTTGAGGATGGGGCAGGAGATGGAAGCAAGGGTGCCGCGCGACAGGGCGCGGCAGGAAATGAGAAACACCACATCCGGCTTCATGCGCAGGATTTCCGCCTGCGCCTCGCGGCTGTTGAGCGATGAGACATGCGTGGTTTTGATGGATGCATCCGCGCCTGCCCAGAGCCGGTATTCCTCCAGGATTTCTTCTGTGCGGCGCAGCGCGATCTGTTTGCCGAACCGCGAGAGAGCCATGGTTGCAATCTGGCCGATGGCCATCAGCCGGCCGAGCCGTTTTGCCCGGCGCCGAAAAATCTCGCGCCTGGGCTCGTATTCCTCCTGGAGGACCTGCAACCTCGGAAAGGATTTTGCCAGCACATTGATCATGACCTGCGGATTGAGCCCGCCGGCAGTCATCACCACCACGTTTGCGTCGCGTCTGTCCTGCATCCCCGCCCTGTTCTCTGCAGCCTTTTCCCCATGCCGCAGATAGTTGCGCAGTTGCGCAGAAAAAAACGTTAAGGGGAAGTCCTTGTTCTCGCGGGTTTTGTCTGTTCCCCAGCAGAAAAAACGGCAGGATGCGAAAAGAGCAGCGTAAGGCAGTGAACCTTTTTGCATCTCATACGTTCCAGAGGCGGAAACTCACTTTCCGGACACGATCCTGTTCATTCCATCGGAGACTTTCATATGACCGCCAAGACCATCACCGTCATTGCCGCACTGCTCGCCACCACGATGTCCCTCTCGTCCTGCGGCAACACGATCCGTGGCGTGGGGCGGGACACTGCAAACACCGTGAATGCGACGCAGGATGCCGGACGTAGCGTAGAACGCGCCGCCCGTTAAGGCAGCGATACAGACATGTGCGACAAGGCCGGTCTCGCTGACCGGCCTTTTTGCGTTTTCCCGCCTGTCGGTTTTCAGTATTTAAATGGTGATAAAATAATTCAAGTTTATTGCCGCCCGAAATCCAAGCTGATATCAGGTGCATCAGGCAGGGAACTCGGGGTCTGGACGCCGCCATTGGCGACGATGACCCGCGGGGCAAGTATTGAAGGATCGAGCAAAGATGAGCGCAACCGAAGTTCTGGAGAGGCCGGTGAATGCCGAGGAAAGCCGCACGAAACGGCTGAAGGCTGCAACGCATTCGACGCATGAGCGTCTGGACCAGCGGATCATGCGCGCGGATCCCTTTGCCGATCGTCAGCGCTACGGATGCTTCCTTGTCATGCAGTACCGGTTCCACCGGGATCTCGACGCGCTGTTTTCCAATCCGGAACTCGACGCGCTTTTGCCGGATCTGGCCGGTCGCAACCGCCTCGGCCTTATCGCGCAGGATCTCGCCGATCTCGGGCTTGAGCTTCCGCAGACGACCGAACCGCCGGTGTTTGCCGCCGGACAGCCGGTCGACATGGCAGAGGCGCTGGGCTGGCTCTACGTCATCGAAGGCTCCAACCTGGGTGCTGCCTTCCTGTTGAAATATGCCGCAAAGCTTGGCCTCGACGAAACGTTTGGCGCCCGCCATCTGGCCGGTTCACCAAACGGGCGCGGGCTGCATTGGCGCACGTTTACCGCAGCGCTGGATGGCATTTCTCTATCTCCTGAAGCGGAAGAGCGCACGATTGCCGGCGCCGAATCAGCCTTCCGGCGTGTGCACGGCATGACCGAAGAGTGCTTTGCCTGATACGTTGTTGCTTGCTTCAAAAGGAAGTCGGGCCTGCGATACCGTCTTCAAACGGGAGACGGCGGATAGGCCCGTTCCAGCCCGCCGGAGCGCACAAGGCCTTGCCTGAAAGCCGCAAAGGCCGGGTGCTGGCTGGACTTTGACGCTTCGGCTAGACGCACCTGCAAGCGCGCGGGTGCAGCATTACCGATCCATTCCCCGCATTTCTGCAGTTTCAGCGAGTTGAGAAACCGCGCGGTTGACGCGCGGTCGAGATAAAGATGCAGCCCGTCGAGCAGGGCATCGTCGCATTTCGGATTTTCCATCGAAAGTTGCAGGAAAGACTGGTTGTCGGCCGAGAAGGTGGCAAGTGCGTCGGCCACCGTCTCGCGGTTTGCGATGGAGGAAATCTCGGTCATGGGCATGTCCTGCTCAGTCTGCGATGCATCGGATGACGCCATATACAGACTGTCTAATGTGCTTTCAACGGGCAGATTTCCATCCCCGAAAACTCACCCCGTTGCCTCATGCGGCGTCGGCGTGACCATGGCGGAAACGAGCGCGGAAAAATCCAGTCGGCCGACGGGCAGCCCGCTGTCATCGACCACACGGGCTTGGGTGACATTGGCAAGCGTCATCTGCCGTGCTGCCGTTTCCAGCGTCATCGAAGCGGGCACGGCGATGCTGTCCGAAGACGTTCCTAAGTCGCCCAGCGGCGTCATCACCGTTTTCGCCTGGATGATTCGGCCACGATTGACCTCGCGCACGAAGGAGGCGATGTAGTGATCGGCGGGGTTGAGCACGATGTCCTGCCCGGTGCCCTGCTGTACCACCTGTCCGTCGCGCAGGATGGCGATTTTGTCTCCAAGTCTCAGGGCCTCGTCGAGATCATGGGTGATGAAGACGACGGTCTTTTTCAACTCCGCCTGCAAGTCCAGCAACACGCCCTGCATGTCGACGCGGATGAGCGGGTCGAGCGCCGAATAGGCCTCGTCCATCAGGAGAATGTCGGCATCGTTGGTGAGCGCGCGGGCAAGCCCCACCCGCTGCTGCATGCCGCCGGAGAGCTGGTTTGGATAATGGCTCTCGAAGCCGGAAAGCCCGACGCGGTCGATCCAGTACCGTGCCTTTTTCAGGCTGTCGGTGCGCGGGATGCCCTGGATATCGAGGCCGTAGACGGTGTTTTCCAACACCGTGCGGTGCGGCAGGAGGGCAAATTTCTGAAACACCATCGCGGTCTTGTGGCGGCGGAATTCGCGAAGCTGGCTGACCGTCATCCGGCAGATGTCCGCGCCGTCATAGATCACTTCGCCGGCCGTCGGCTCGATCAACCGGTTGATGTGGCGGATGAGCGTGGACTTGCCGGAGCCGGAAAGCCCCATCACCACGGTAATGCCACCGGCGGGCATGGAGATGTTGATATCCTGGAGGCCCAGCACATGGCCATGGTTCTCGTTCAGGTCTGCCTTGGTCATGCCGGCCTTCACGGCCTCGACATAGCCTGCGCCGTCAGGCCCGAAAATCTTGTAGAGCCCGCGGATCTCGATGCCGTGACTAGCCATGCACCACCTCCGAATGTTTCTGCAGCCGCTTGCCAAAGGCCTGGCTTGCGCGGTCGAAGATGATGGCGATGGCGACAAGCGCAAAGCCGTTGAGGAAACCGAAGGTAAAAAACTGGTTGTTGATCGCCTGCAGCGTGTTCTTGCCGAGCCCGCCGACGCCGACCATGGAGGCGACGACGACCATGGCGAGTGACATCATGATGGTCTGGTTGATGCCGGCCATGATGGTGGGAAGCGCCAGCGGGATCTGCACGTTCCACAGTTTTTGGCCAGGCGATGAGCCGAAGGCATCTGCCGCCTCCAGCACGTCACGATCCACCAGGCGTATGCCGAGATTGGTCAACCGGATCATCGGCGGCACGGCGTAAATCACCACGGCAATCAGCCCCGGCACCTTGCCGATGCCGAAGATCACCACGACGGGAATGAGATAAACGAAGCTCGGCATGGTCTGCATCACGTCGAGCACCGGATTGACCACACCCTGCACCCGGTTCGAGCGGGCCATCACGATGCCGATCGGCAGGCCGATGAGGATGGCAATCAGGGTGGAGACGGTGACGATGGCAAGCGTTACCATCGTATCCTGCCAGAGCCCGACTAGACCGATGGCGCTCATGGCGAGCGCCGTACCAATCGTGATGGCCCTCGAGCGGCTCGCGAGATAAACGACCACCAGCATCACGGCGAGCACGAGCACCCAAGGGGAGGTGGTGAACAGCCGCTCGAGGTAGTTCAGGAACCATTGCAGCGGCTGCACCAGCACATCGATCACGTCTGCATATTCGCGCACCAACCCCTTGAACCCGTCGTCGATCGTCTTGCGGGCCATGCGGATCGTCTGATCGCTGATGGCCGGAAAGTTGCAAAGCACTTCCGGCAACACGGAACAGGTCGCCATCGTTTCCCCTTCGATTTTTTTTATAGGCTTGCCGTTTGCCGGTCGTATCGCCTTTTCACACCCCAGCGCCCATTCCCGGCCTCCTCATGAGAAGACCGGGAATGGGAGGTCAACTTGGCCGGAAGGACCGCCTCAAAGGGCGGCCTTGACCTTGGTTGCGGCCTCGGGGCTCACCCACGGCGTCCAGACGGCCGGGTTGTTTTTGAGGAAATAGCGCGCGGCATCCTCGTTGGTGCCCTGGTTGGCATCCTGCCAGGCAAGGATCGAGTTCACCATGGCATTGCCCCACTTGCGCGCCTTGACGTAATCGAGGGCCACGCCTGCCTTTTCGGAAAAACGCTTGGTGATGACCGTATAGGCCTGCGAGGTGGGATAGGAGTTGACCTTCGGGTTCGGACAATCTGGCACGGCCGTGCAGGCATCCCAGTCCGCCTTGTCATGCGGCACGCCAAAGGACAGTTTTGCCATCTCGTATTTGCCGAGAATGGCGGTCGGTGCCCAGTAATAACCGAGCCAGCCGGTCTTTTTGGCAAAAGCGTTGGCAATGGACCCGTCAAGGCCTGCCGCCGAACCGGTGTCGACCAGATCGAACCCCTTATCCTTGGCGCCCAACGCCCGGTAGAGATTGGCCGTCGAGACCTGGCAGTTCCAGCCCGAAGGGCAATTGGACACAGCGCCTCTGGACGGATCTTCCGGGGCAGGGAACAGTTCGGGATGTTTCAGCGCATCCTGCACGGTCTTGATGTCGGGATGGGCGTCTGCAAGGAATTTCGGGATCCACCAGCCTTCCACCGCGCCATCGGCCAGAATTTCGGCCGCAATGATCAGCCGGCCTTCGGTTACGGCGGCATCGAGCGGCGTGCGCACGGCATTCACCCACAGTTCGGGTGCCACGTCCGGCTGGCCCTTTTCGTTCATGGAGGTGAAGGTCGGCATCGTATCGCCGGTCACCAGCGTCACGGTGCAGCCGTAGCCTTTTTCAAGGATGATCTTGTCGACCTGGGCTGCGACGCCGGCAGAGGCCCAGTTCATTTCGGCGATGGAGACGTCGCCGCATCCGGCCGCCTGGGCGGAACCGGCCATGGCGTAGAGACCAGCCGCGAGTGCGGTGGAAGCGAGAAGTGTTTTCATCGTCTAAGACCTCCCAGTCTTTGATGGTTATGGCTTGGATGGTTATGGTTTACGGATATGCCTTTTGAATGACCGCTGGTTGTACCTGCTTTTCGTCGAGCCGGCCGTCCTTGCGGTTGCCCTTCTTCACCGATGTTTGCGCCCCTTGCCCGCGTTTCCGCTTGTTGCGGATTTTGCGTGCTGCGTATGACAGGGATGTGAGCCTAAGCGTTCCGCATTGAAAATCAACCATGGGTGGGAGAAGGGGGCAGGTGTCTTTTGGTGGATTGCCCCCCTGCGAGGGATAAGAACTGCACCAAAAGACGCCACCTTTGACGCCGCTTGCCGCTAATCTCGGCGTCCGGTCGCAACGGGCTGCGGGCGGATCGAAAAACTGGCAGAAGTCACGCCTGACGTTTGACAGATACTGTCCGATTAGCGCCCTTTGCCGGAGTTCAAAAAAATATCGTGGCAGGACGAAAAAAGTTGGAACAATCGGCAACTTAATAACCGCTCGGTAACCAATGGGCGGCTATTCAGTCTGTCGAGGCAAACAGCCCATGGCTCCGGATAGGTGTTGCGTCCCGGAGCCAGTTTGTCACTCTCAGCTGTGGCCTTTGCCTGGGCGGCAGGTGTCCTGCACGATGATCAGTCATCTGCGCCTCTCTCCCCCTTGCCCTTACACTCCATTTCGTTATCTGCGCCATCGCGCATGCGACGGTTGACACCCGTTGCGTCCTGCCGCAATCTCTCACTCGGGGCTTGTTTGCGTCCGGGACGGCGCAGCAGGACTGGACGGACCAATCGGTGCTCTCCGGTGGAGGGCGGGGCAAAGGTCAGGCGGGTCACGGGTGCATGGGCAGCCGGGCACGCGGGGCCTCCAGCCGAGGCTTTCGCATAGGGCACATGATCAGCCGGGGTGGCGACCTCCTTATCTACGAATTTGCCACTCTTTCATGGTGCTTTAAGCGATACGGCCGGTCCGTCCATTTTCACTTCTGACAGTTTATGGCGCATGGCATGGCAATTCAGCACCCCGGCAAGATCACCTTCGTGCTGGGCGGCGCCCGCTCGGGCAAATCTCGCTTTGCTGAAGGCTTGGCGGAAGAAGCCGGCCTGCAAAAGCACTATGTCGCAACCGGCGAGGCCTGGGACGACGAGATGCGCCAGCGCATTGTGCAGCACCGGCAACAGCGTGGCGAGGGCTGGGTGACGCATGAGGTGCCGCTGGAGCTTTCCGCCGCGCTTGCCACCATCGCCGCACCCGACCGCGTGGTGCTGGTGGATTGCCTGACGCTCTGGATCACCAACCTGATGATGGCCGAGCGTGCGCTGGACGACGAAATGCGCCGGATGGTCGCTTCGCTCGCCGCGCTGCCGGGGCCTGTCATTTTCGTGTCGAACGAGGTCGGCCTTGGCATCGTGCCGGAAAACAGCATGGCGCGGGCTTTTCGCGATCATGCCGGGCGCCTGCACCAGCAGCTGGCAGCCGTCGCCGACACGGTATTTTTTATCGCCGCCGGCCTGCCGCTGAAGATGAAGTGACGTCGCTTAGAACCCCAACCAGATCCGGATCGGATGGGTGGGGTCGGCCACAAGCTTGGTGGCCATGGCAAGGCAGGAAATCACCAGCAGCGGCTTGATGAGCTTTGCGCCGCCGCGCATGGCAAGCCTTGAGCCGATCTGCGCGCCGATCAACTGTCCGACGCCCATGATCAGCCCCACCTTCCAGAGGATCGAACCGTTCATCGCAAAGACGGCAAGCGAGCCGAGGT
>JAIXTO010000115.1 GCA_027483885.1 Rhizobiaceae bacterium | reverse complement strand
TCAGCACCTGCGCCTGCACCGAAAGATCGAGCGCCGAGACCGGCTCGTCCAGCACGAGAAGCTTCGGGTTCATCATCAGCGCGCGGGCAATGGCGATGCGCTGGCGCTGACCGCCGGAGAACATGTGCGGGTAGCGGTTGTAGTGTTCGGGCGCGAGGCCCACCTTCACCAGCATCTCGGTTGCCCGCTCGCGCCGTTCGGCTGCCGACATCTTTGTGTTGATGGCGAGCGGTTCGCCGAGGACGTCGCCGATCTTCTGGCGCGGGTTGAGCGAGCCATAGGGGTTCTGGAACACGATCTGCACCTTGCGGCGCATTTCTGCCGTCAGGTGGCCGGGGCGGGTATCGACGGTCTTGCCCTCGATCAGCAGTTCGCCAGCGGTCGGCTCATCGATGAAGGTGAGGATGCGGGCAAGCGTCGACTTGCCGCAACCGCTTTCGCCGACGATGGCCAGCGTCTTGCCGGTGTCCAGCTTGAAGGAAACGCCCTTTACCGCATGGACAACCTTCTCCGGTTTGAAGAGACCCTGCGGCACATGGTAATCCTGACGGATATTGCGGATTTCCAGCATCGGCACGGAATTGGTGGTGGCGGTCATCGTGCATCTCCTGCTGCTGTGCCGGCAAGATCAGCGGTGGCCATGAAATCGGACACCGTGCTTAGGCGTTTGCCGGTGGCGTTTTCCGGCAGGGCCGAGAGAAGCGCGCGGGTATAGGCATTTTTCGGCGCTTCGAAGAGCGAGAGCACGTCGGCCTCCTCCATCTTGCGGCCCTTGTATTGCACGATCACCCGGTCGGCGGTTTCGGCCACCACGCCCATGTCATGGGTGATCATGATGAGGCCCATGCCGTGCTCGGCTTGCAGCGCCATCAGGAGATCGAGGATCTGCTTCTGGATGGTGACGTCGAGTGCCGTCGTGGGCTCGTCGGCGATCAGAAGCTTCGGGTTGCAGGCAATCGCCATGGCGATCATCACGCGCTGGCACTGGCCGCCGGACATCTGGTGCGGGAAGTGGTTAAGCCGCTCGGCCGGGTTCGGCAGGCCGACCAGCGTGAACAGTTCCACCGCGCGGGCGCGGCGTTCTTTCGCGCCAAGGCCCATGTGGATGCGCAGCACTTCCTCGATCTGGAAGCCGACGGTGAAGCACGGATTGAGGCTTGCAACCGGCTCCTGAAAGATCATCGCCATATCCTTGCCGATCAGCTTGCGCCGTTCGGTGTCTGGAATATTGCGGATGTCGCGGCCCTGGAACAGCATCTTGTCGGACGTGATCTTTGCCGTCCAGGGCAGAAGCCCCATCACGGCGAGCATCGACACGGACTTGCCCGAGCCGCTTTCGCCGACGATCGCCAGCACTTCGCCGGCATCGACCGACAGCGATACGCCGTCGACCGCCTTGAACCAGCCGGTTGCCGTCTCAAACTCGACGGTGAGGTTTTCGATTTCGAGAAGTGCCATGATCAGGACCTCTTCATCTTGGGATCGAGCGCGTCACGCAAGCCGTCGCCCATCAGGTTGATCGCCAGCACCGTGATGAGGATGGCAAGACCCGGGAAGGTCACCACCCACCAGGCGCGCAGGATGAATTCGCGGGCTTCGGCGAGCATCGTGCCCCATTCGGGAGCCGGCGGCTGCGCGCCCATGCCGAGAAAGCCGAGTGCGGCGGCATCCAGGATGGCGTTGGAGAAGGAGAGTGTCGCCTGCACGATAAGCGGGGCCGTGCAGTTGGGCAGGATGGTGCGAAACATCAGGCGGAACGGTCCGGCACCGGCAAGGCGCGCTGCCGTCACGTAATCGCGTGACTTCTCAGCCATCACGGCGGCACGCGTCAGTCGCACGAAATGCGGCTGCAGCGTCAGCGCGATGGCAATCATACCGTTGGTCAGGCTGGGGCCGAGGATGGCCACCAGAACCAGCGCCAGAAGCAGCGACGGAAACGCCAGGATGATGTCCATCAGGCGCATGATGACGGTATCGACCCAGCCGCGATAATAACCGGCGATGAGGCCCACGAGAATGCCGCCTGTCAGCGACAGCGTGGTAACAAAAAGGCCGATGAACAGCGAATACTGCGCGCCGTAGATGAGGCGCGAGAGAATGTCTCGCCCGACCGGATCGGTGCCGAGCAGGTAGCTCGCATTGCCGCCAGCCAGCCAGAATGGCGGCACAAGCACGGCGTCGCGGTACTGCTGGAACGGCGAATGCGGGGCAATGACCGGCGCAAGGACGGCGACGATGACAAGGGCGAGAAACACGAACAGGCCGATAACTGCGCCGCGGTTTTCGGAAAAATAGAACCAGAATTCGGCAAGCATCTGGCGGCGGAGCGCCGCACTGGTCACCGGCTGGGTTTTTGCAGTGTCTGCCATGGGATTTTCTCCTTCTTAGTGGCGGATGCGCGGATTGATCAGCCCGTAGAGCAGATCGACGATCAGGTTGACCACCATGATGATGCCGGCAATCAGAAGAAGACCGCCCTGGATCACCGGGTAATCGCGGCGGAACACGCTATCGACCATCCATTTGCCGATGCCCGGCCACGAGAAGATGGTTTCGGTGAGGATGGCGCCCGCCAGCATCACGCCGATCTGCAGACCGATCGTGGTGATGACGGGGATCATCGCATTGCGCAGCGCGTGCAGGCTGACGACGCGGAACGGCGAAAGGCCCTTGGCGCGTGCGGTGCGGATATAATCTTCCGACAGCACTTCCAGCATGGCGGAACGTGTCTGGCGCGCAATGACCGCCAGCGGAATGGTGGCGAGCACGACGGAGGGCAGGATGAGGTGGCTGACGGCGGACGAAAACGCCCCCTTCTGGCCCGACAGCAGCGAATCAATCAGCATGAAGCCGGTCACCGGCGGGAAATAGAACATCAGCGAGATGCGGCCAGACACCGGCGTCCATTGCAGGATGCCGGAAAACAGGATGATCAGCAGCAGGCCCCACCAGAAGATCGGCATGGAATAACCGACAAGCGCAATCCCCATCATCGACTGGTCGATGGCAGAGCCCCGCTTGATGGCGGCGATGATGCCGGCCGGGATGCCAAGGGCGACAGCGATCAGGATGGCGCAGAAGGACAGCTCGACCGTCGCCGGGAACAGCGCCAGGAACTGCTTGAGAATGGGAGACTTGGAGACGATCGAAGTGCCGAAATCACCGGTCACGACGCCGTGCAAATAATCGAGATACTGGATCACCATCGGCCGGTCGAGGCCGAGCTGGGCGCTGATCTGCGCATGCCGCTCCGGCGACATCACCCGCTCGCCCGACAGAAGCGCCACCGGATCGCCCGGAAGCAGGCGAATGAAGGCAAACGCGATGATGGAAACCCCGATAAAGGTCGGGATCAGCACGGCGATACGCCGCAATAGGAAGCCAAACATGGATGGACCTGTTCTTATTCTTGAAATTGTAAGGGCCTGGTCGCTTTGCAGCTTTTCGCCGCCTGAAAACGCCATCCCCGATCCAACGCCTTTCCCGAAGCGCCGATCCTTGAGCAAAGGCCGCGGAGTGAGAACACTCCGCGGCCAGTTCTTCGCTCAAAAAGCGAATTATTGAGCGATATCGACCGCTTCGAAGGTGAAGTCGCCGAGCGGGCTCTGGGTAAAGCCGGTTACACCCTTTGCCATCGGAACGACGGCTAGCGAGTGGTCGAGGGTTGCCCAGGGAGCCTGCTTCTTGAAGACGACCTGTGCCTGTTCGTAGAGCTTGGTGCGCTCGGCCTGGTCAGATGTGACCTTGGCCTTCTTCACCAGTTCGTCGAACTCCTTGTTGCACCACTGCGCACGGTTGTTGCCACCCACGGCATCGCAACCCAGCAGCGTGTCGAGGAAGTTGTCCGGGTCGCCGTTGTCGCCGGTCCAGCCGAGGATGGCGGCACCGTCACGGTTCTTGTCCTTCGAACGCTGCAGGTATTCAGCCCATTCGTAGGAAACGATCTCGACCTTGACGCCGATCTTGGCAAAGTCGTCCTGCATGATTTCGGCCGCACGGCGGGCGTTGAGCATGTAGGGACGCGAAACCGGCATCGCCCAGATCTTCATCGACAGATCCTTGACGCCGGCATCGGCCAGCATCTTCTTGGCAGCGTCGAGATCGTAGGTGTCGTCCTTGGTGTCCTTGTTATAGGACCACATGGTCGGCGGAATCGGGTTGGTTGCCGGCGTTGCCATGCCCTGGAACACAGATTCAACGATGGCCTTCTTGTTGATCGCCTTGTTCAGCGCGATGCGCACTTCCGGCTTGTCGAACGGCGCCTGCGTGGTGTTGTAGGCGAGGTAGGCGATGTTGAGGCCTTCCTGCTCCATGACCTTCAGGTTCGGGTCGGCCTTCATCGCGGAAACGTCGGCAGCGTTCGGGAACGGCATCAGGTGGCATTCGCCAGCCTTCAGCTTCTGGTAACGAACGGCAGCATCCGTGGTGATGGCAAATACCAGATCGTCGATCTTCGGCGCGGTGCCCCAGTAATCGGCGTTCTTCTTGAAGCGGATGACGGCATCCTGCTGGTAGGCGACGAAGGTGAACGGACCGGTGCCAACCGGCATCTGGTTCAGCTGTTCCTTCTTGCCGGCCTTATCGAGGCTGTCGGCGTATTCCTTCGACAGGATTGATGCGAACGGCATGGCAAGGTTGGCGAGGAACGGTGCTTCCGGACGGTTGAGCGTGATCTTGACCGTGAGGTCATCGACCTTTTCAACGGACTTGATCAGCTTGGGGAAGCCCATGCCATCGGCATATTCCCAGGTGCCGCCGGAAATGTACTTGTTCCAGGCGTTCTTCTCGTCGATCTGGCGCGCGATGGAGAACACGACGTCATCCGCGTTCAGCGTGCGCGACGGCGTGAAGAATTCGGTGGTCTGGAACTTGACGTTCGGGCGCAGCTTGAACGTGTAGACCGTGCCGTCCTTGGAAATGTCCCAGCTTTCGGCAAGGGCTGCTTCCGGCTGCGTCGTGCCCGGCTTGAATTCGAGCAGGCGGTTGTAGACCGGATGCGCCGAGGCATCGAAGGTCGTGCCGGCCGTGTAGAGGCCGGGGTCAAAACCTTCCGGCGAGCCTTCCGAGCAATAGACGAACGTCTTTGCGCTGGCGGCGGTGGAGAGGAAGGAGGCTGCGAGCAATGCCGCAGCAAAACCGAGTTTAAGTTTCATTGAAAGTCTCCCATCGGCATCGATGCGGAGTGCCGCATATGCCGGTTGTCTGGATTTGAAATCGCGCAGCCCGTTTATCTTGTTGTTCTTCCCACGCGGTGGCTCACCATTATGACCTGTTCAGCCATGTTATCGAATAAAACCCGCAAGCGATGCAGGCAGCTTATTGGACAACACGGCATCCCTCATATCCATAAGCCCCACCTTGTAAAGACTGCTTGCGCCGCAAGGGCTGGGGAAACAGTATTATTTTTTACCGGCTTTCCAAACTGAAAAAAATGCGCGGCGATCATGAAATAAAATTGCGCCGTTTATGGCAGTGCAGCAAAATTCACCGCGCATTTCCGGCACTTCGGGGTCATTCATTCGCAGGAATGCCCTTTGCGCAGCATCCGGCGCCGGGCGTGCATGCTGCCGGGCGCCCACCGCCTCACGCCCACACCGTTTCCACACCGGGTTTTGTCGCCGGCTGTTGCACGCGCGGGCTCGTTGGCCTTGACAAAATCGTGAGGCCGGGGCTTCCGGTTGCAGCAGTTTATGAGCTATGAGCAAGCAGGAAACTTTTACTAAACACCGCCTGAAAGCGGGGCCGCACCCTGCGGTTCCGGAAAAATGACATGGTCACCATCAAGGAAATTGCCAAGGCTGCCGGTGTCTCGCCCGCCACGGTGTCGCGCGTCCTCAATTACGATCCCTCTCTTTCGATTTCGGCTGCCAAGCGGCAGGCGGTCATCGAGACGGCCGAGGCGCTGAACTATGCCACACCGCGCAACCGAAACCGCACGCAGGCGGGGCCTCTGCAGCTGCCCAACCGCCTTCTTGCCATTCCCCGGCTTGCCATCGTGCATTTCCTTGAGCCGTCAGAGGAACTGATCGACCCCTATTACATCGGCGTGCGGCTTGGCATCGAGAACCGGTGTCGGGAATACCGCATAGAGGCGGTGAAGGTTTTTCACTCCGAAACCGTGGCAGCCGCCGCACTCCTGCAGAGCGTGTCCGGCGTGATCGTGGTCGGCAAACACGCACGGGCCGAAATCGAATGGCTGCTGGAGCACTGCCGGCACCTGGTGTTTGCCGATTTCGTGCCCAAGCAGGAGGATCTCGATTATGTGTGCAGCGATCTTGGCATTGCCACCCGCAAGATCCTCGACGGACTGCACGCCTGCGGTTATCGCCGCATTGCCTTCATCGGTGCGCAGGATCCGGTAAGCTCAGACGGACGGCGCTTCGGCGAGCGGCGTTGCAGCGCCTATATCAACTGGCAACGCGAACGGGGCACCTTCGACGAGCGGCTGATGGCGCTGGGCGAGCATGAAGGTGCCGGCCAGAACCTGCGGCTTGAGGTGGGATATGAACAGGCGAGGGAAATTCTGGCCCGCGGCGCGCCGCCGGATGCACTGATAACGGCCAATGACAACCTTGCCATTGGGGCCTACCGGGCCATCCGGGAGGCTGGGCTTTCCATCCCGCAGGACATTGCCGTCGTCTCCTACAACGACATTCCAGTGGCGCAGTTCCTGAACCCGCCGCTATCGACCGTTCGCATCCTGAGCGAATCGATCGGCGAAACGGCAGTCGACCTTCTGGTCGAGCGGATCCACGGCCGGGAATATGCCAAACACGTCAACCTGCCGACCGAGATGATCTGGCGTGAGAGCTGCCGCAAGCCGCTCCCCTGACCTCCCCCCACGGATCGCTTTGTTTTCCGACGCACCGGGTTTTCAAAAATCCCCGGCAGAACGGTCAGGTGCGCGCCTTCGCACCTGCAAAAAATATTTAGTAAAACTTTCCTTGCCATCGGATTTCTTTTCCGCTTAGTTCCATGGCAGGCGGAGGATCGCCGTAGCTTGGTGTTTTCTGGGAGGAGAACATGGACACATTGCCATTGAAGACATTTGCCCTGCGCGCGGCACTGGCGGGCGCAACCCTGCTTGCGGCGGCGCCGGCTTTCGCCGGTGAAATCACCATCTGGTGCTGGGATCCGAATTTCAACGTTGCCGTGATGCGCGAAGCCGGCGCGCGCTATACCAAGGCGCATCCGGAAACGACGTTCAACATCGTCGATTTCGCCAAGGCCGACGTGGAGCAGAAGCTGCAGACGGGACTTGCCTCCGGCACCACGAACGCGCTGCCGGATATCGTGCTGATCGAGGATTACGGCGCGCAGAAGTTTCTGCAGTCTTTCCCCGACGCCTTTGCGCCGATGACCGGCAAGGTCGATTATTCCGGTTTTGCACCCTACAAGGTGGAACTGATGACGCTGGAGGGGAAAACCTACGGCATGCCGTTCGACAGCGGCGTCACCGGGCTTTTCTATCGCCGCGATTATCTGGAGCAGGCAGGCTTCAAGCCCGCCGATCTCGAGAACATCACCTGGGATCGCTACATCGAGATCGGGAAGGCCGTGGAGGCCAAGACCGGCAAGAAGATGACGACGCAGGAGCTTAACAATGGCGGCATGACGCGCATCATGATGCAATCGGCCGGCAAATGGTATTTCAACGCCGATGGCGAGCTTGATGTCACCGGCAACGCCGCGCTGAAAGGGGCTCTGGAAGCCCAGGCAAAGATGGTGAAGGCCGGGATCGTGAAGCCCGCCACCGGCTGGAACGATTATGTCAACGCCTTCACCTCGGGCGACGTCGCCTCTGTTGTCACCGGCGTGTGGATCACGGGCACAATCAAGGCGCAGACCGCGCAGGCCGGCAAATGGGGTGTGGCACCCACGCCGCGGCTCGACATGGCCGGTTCGACGAACGCCTCCAACCTTGGCGGTTCGAGCTGGTATGTCATCGAAAGCTCGAAGGAAAAGGATGAAGCCATCAGTTTCCTTGCCGAAATCTACGGCAAGGACGTCGAGTTCTACCAGAAGATCCTCGCCGATCGCGGTGCCGTTGGCTCCCTGACCGCCGCCCGGTCCGGTGCGGTCTACCAGCAGGCGGATGCGTTCTTCGGCGGCGAGCAGGTCTGGCAGCGTTTCTCCGACTGGCTGGCCAAGGTTCCGCCCGTCACCTACGGCATCTTCACCAATGAACTCGACAATGCCGTGACCGCCAATATGCAGGCGCTGATTGCCGGAAAACCGGCGGATGAGGTGCTGAAGGATATCGAGGCGCAGGCCCAGACGCAGATCCAGTAGCACCAGCCCGAACGCGTTTCCTGCCGGCGACATTCGCCGGCTCCTCCCCGGTCGTGCGGCAAACCTGCCGCATGGCTGGAGGTGGAAGGCAAGGCAGAACGGCAGAGCGGAAGTGTGAGGCCCGGGTGGCAAACGTCATGGCACAGAACAGGCGCGGCGGACTGAAGCGGTATTACGATGTCAACGGCTGGCTGTTCATCGCGCCGGCGCTTCTTCTGATCGGCATTTTTCTGATTTACCCGATCATCAGCTCGCTGACGCTGTCGGTCTATTCCGGCCGCGGCATGATGATGAAGTTTGCAGGCTTCGGCAATCTGGTGCGGATCTACAATGATCCGATCTTCTGGAAGGCGCTGACCAACACCTTCACCTTCTTCATCATCCAGGTGCCGATCATGATCGTGCTGGCGCTTGTCATCGCCAATGCGCTCAACAATCCGAAGCTCAGATTTTCCGGCCTGCTGCGCACGGCGATCTTTTTGCCCTGCGTGTCGTCGCTGGTTGCCTATTCCATCCTGTTCAAGAGCATGTTTTCGGTCGATGGCATCGTTAACCGCACGCTGATCGGCCTTGGTCTGATGGACCAGCCGCTCAACTGGCTGACGGACCCGTTCTGGGCAAAGGTCGTGGTCATCACCGCCATCACCTGGCGCTGGACCGGCTATAACATGATTTTCTATCTGGCCGCCTTGCAGAACATCGACCGCTCCATCGACGAGGCGGCCCGCATCGATGGCGTCCCATCCTGGGGGCGGTTCTTTTACCTCACGGTGCCCATGCTGAAGCCGGTGATCCTCTTTACCACCATCACCTCCACCATCGGCACGCTGCAATTGTTTGATGAGGTCTACAGCCTGACGGAGGGCACCGGCGGACCCTCGAATGCAACGCTGACGCTGTCGCTCTACATCTACAACCTCACCTTCCGTTTCATGCCGAATTTCGGTTATGCCGCAACGATTTCCTATGTGATCGTGGTGCTGGTGGCGCTGCTCTCCTTCCTGCAATTTTATGCCGTGAGGGAACGCCGATGAGCAGAAGCGTCTTCAGCGACCGCCACTCCGCACGGCTTTTCGGCGCCATCCGTTATGGCCTGCTGTTGCTGGCCGCCTTCTTGTCCGTCTTTCCCTTCTTCTGGATGCTGATCGGCGCGACCAACATCACCGCCGATATCAACACCGGCAAGGTGACGCCCGGATCGGCGCTCTTCGACAATATCCGCGCCTTCGTGGCGCAGGTGGATGTGCCGCTGGTGCTCTGGAACTCGGCCAAGATCGCCATCCTTGGCACGGCCGTCACCATCCTCGTGTCGTCGATTGCCGGATACGGTTTCGAGATGTTCCGTTCGAAACTGCGCGACCGGATCTATACCGTCATTCTCCTGACGCTGATGGTGCCGTTTGCCGCCATCATGATCCCGCTGTTCATGATGATGGCGAAGGCCGGCCTTATCGATACGCATCTCGCCATCGTGCTGCCGACGCTCGCCTCGGTCTTCATCATCTTCTATTTCCGCCAGGCCTCGAAAGCCTTCCCCGCCGAATTGCGCGATGCTGCAAAGATCGACGGGCTGAAGGAATGGCAGATCTTTCTTTTCATCTACGTGCCGGTGATGCGCTCCACCTATGCGGCGGCCTTCGTCATCGTCTTCATGACCAGCTGGAACAATTATCTCTGGCCGCTGATCGTGCTGCAATCCAATGGGACGAAGACGATTACGCTCGTCGTCTCCTCCCTCGCCTCCGCCTACTATCCCGATTACGGCGTCGTGATGGTCGGCACCGTCCTCGCCACCCTCCCCACCCTTTTCGTGTTCTTTGCCATGCAGCGCCAGTTCGTCCAGGGCATGCTTGGTTCCGTCAAATAGGATTGTTTCGATGCGCATGACCCATCTTTTCAACGATAACTGGATTTTCAGCCAAGGTTTCGAGGAGGCTTCGAAGACCGTGTCTGCCAAGGGCGAGACGGTTCGCCTGCCGCACAATGCGCTCGACCTGCCGTTCAACTATTTTGACGAGACCAGCTACCAGCGTCCGTTCACCTACCAGAAGATTCTTGCCTTCCAGCCGGAGTTCGAGGGCCGCGAGGTCTCCATCGTGTTCGATGGCGCCATGGCAGACGCTGAGGTGTTTCTGAACGGCGAAGCCGTGATTGCCCACAAGGATGGTTACACACCCTTCGAGGCCCGGCTGACCGGCCGCCTGAAGGCCGGCGACAACCTGATCACCGTGCGCATCGATGGCAGCGAAAACCCCGGCATTCCGCCCTTTGGCGGACGCATCGATTACCTCACCTATGCCGGCATCTACCGCGATGCCTGGCTGAAGGTGACGACACCCGTTTCGGTTGGTTCCATCAAGGTGGAGACGCAGGACACGCTTTCAGACAAGAAGGGCGTCACGGTGCGCGTCGATCTCGCCAATCCGGCAGCGGTTGCGCTCGGTGGCCAGCTCAAGGTGGCGCTTAAGGACGGTGACCGGGTGATCGCCACCCAGACGGCCGATGTGGCGGATCATCGCCACACCTTCACCTTTGCCGGCCTTGAAGGCCTGTCGCTCTGGGAGCCGGATCATCCAGCCCTTTATAAGGCTGAAGTGACGCTGGAGAGCGGCGCTGGCAGCGACAGCCAGACCGCGACCTTCGGTTTCCGCACCGCCGAATTCACCGTCGAGGGGTTCAAGCTCAACGGCAAGGTTCTGAAGATCCGCGGCCTCAACCGCCATCAGGCCTTTCCCTATACCGGTTATGCCATGGGCAAGCGGGCGCAGGAGCGCGATGCGGAAATCGTCAAGAACGACCTGAAGTGCAATCTGGTGCGCACCTCGCATTATCCGCAGTCGCCGTGGTTCCTCGATCATTGCGATCGCATCGGGCTTCTGGTGTTTGAGGAAATCCCCGGCTGGCAGCATATCGGCGACAAGGAATGGCAGGCGGAATCCGTGCGCAATGTCGAGCGCATGATCACCCGCGACTGGAACCATCCCTCGATCATTCTCTGGGGCGTGCGCATCAACGAGTCCCAGGATAATCATGATTTCTACGCCGAGACCAACCGCGTCGCGCGTGAAACCGATGCGACCCGCCAGACTGGCGGCGTGCGTTTCATCACCGAAAGCGAATTCCTCGAAGACGTCTACACGATGAACGACTTCTACCTCGGCAGCGAGGAAATGCCGGGCGCCAACCATGCCCGCACGCCGCTGCGTGACCAGCAGGCCTGCACCGGCCTGCCGACCAAGGTTCCCTATATGGTGACCGAGTTCAACGGCCACATGTATCCAACCAAGCGCCATGACCAGGAAGCCCGTCAGGCCGAACACGTGACGCGCCACCTGCAGGTGCTGAACGCCATGTATGGCGACCCGTCGATCTCCGGCGCCATCGGCTGGTGCGCCTTCGACTACAACACCCATAAGGATTTCGGCTCCGGTGACCGCATCTGCCATCACGGCGTGATGGACATGTTCCGCGAGCCGAAATTTGCAGCCTACGCCTATGCCAGCCAATGCACGCCGGAAGAAGAAATCATCCTGAAGCCGGTCACCTTCTGGGCACGCGGCGAGCGCAATATCGGCGGCATCATGCCACTCATCGTCCTCACAAATTGCGACGAGGTGGAGTTCGTTTACGGCAGCCACCTGCGCAAGCGCGTCGGGCCGGATCGGGAAAGCTATCCGCACCTGCCACATCCGCCCGTCGTCATCGACCGCCGGCATTTTTCCGCCGAGGAACTGGGCAGCTGGGGCATGGCATGGCTGGACGGCGAAGTGATCGGCTATCGTAATGGAGAGGCCGTCGCGAGAGTGAAAATGTCCGGCGGGCCGCTGCCGACACACCTCCAAGTGGTTGCCGATGACGAAACACTGCCGGCCGCCACCAAGGATCAGGTGCGGGTGATCGTGCGGGCGCTCGACCAGACCGGCAATCTCCTTCCCTTCCTCGATGAGCCGGTGACCGTGACGGTGACCGGACCGGCAAAGCTGCTCGGCCCGTCTAATCCGGTCCTGACGGGCGGTGCCACCGGCTTCTGGCTGGAATCGACCGGGGAGGTCGGGCCGGTGGAAGTCACCGTGTCATCGGCGCGGTTCGAGACGCGCACCCTTGCGCTATCAGCCGTGTGAACAAGAGGAAGACCGTATGAGCGCGCTATCGCTGCAGGGCATCCGCAAATCCTACGGATCGCTGGAGGTCATCAAGGGTGTCGATCTCGACATCCAGCCGGGCGAGTTCACGGTCTTCGTCGGCCCTTCCGGGTGTGGAAAGTCGACGCTTCTGCGCATGATCGCCGGGCTGGAAGATATCAGCGGCGGCGATCTGATCATCGGTGACGAGCGGATGAACGACACCGATCCATCAAGGCGCGGCATCGCCATGGTGTTTCAATCCTACGCGCTTTATCCGCATCTGACGGTGCGCCAGAACATGGGCTTTGCGCTGCGTTTTGCCGGTGTGGCCAAAGCCGATATCGAAACGCAGGTCATGGAAGCGGCCCGGATTCTCGAGCTGG
>JAIXTO010000107.1 GCA_027483885.1 Rhizobiaceae bacterium | reverse complement strand
TAGGCAGTAGGCAGTAGGCAGTAGGCAGTAGGCAGTAGGCAGTAGGCAGTAGGCAGTAGGCAGTAGGCAGTAGGCATCGAAAATGCTCCGTCATGCGCCGCGGCGCAACGTTTTTCCCCGCCCGTGCCCATGCCTTTCGGCGACAGGTCACAAATCTTTCAGATTCCGGTTGCCTCCCTGAAATTCATCGGTATATATCCGCCCCGACCGCTGCTTCGCCAATTGTGCGACGCAGCCCTTGGATCAAGGACAGGTGGCCGAGTGGTTGAAGGCGCACGCCTGGAAAGTGTGTATACGTGAGAGCGTATCGCGGGTTCGAATCCCGCTCTGTCCGCCATCCGCCTTTTCCCGATTGTCATTTTCAGTCTCGGCCCGTAGGCCATCCGCTTGTGGGCGGTCGATACAGCGCAAATTTTTGCGCCGTATCCTGATGCCTTGCGAAATATGCGGGCCTCAGCTGCCCAGCGTGCGCTCCAGAACCGATAACCAGTTGCGGTGAGCCACAGACGCAATCGCGTCGGCATCAAAGCCGCGCGCTTCAAGGGCAGCAATCAGGCGCGGCAGGCCGCTGGCATCCTTCAGGTCGTCAGGCACGGTCGTGCCGTCGAAATCCGAGCCAAGGCCGACATGGTCGATGCCGATGCGATCTGCGATGTAGACGACATGATCGACGATACGCTCGATCGGGGTCTGCGGGTTCTTCACCCCGTCCTCGCGCAGGAACAGCACGCCGAAATTGATGCCGACGAGGCCACCGGTGTCGCGGATCGCGTCGAGCTGGCGGTCGGTGAGGTTGCGGCTGTGCGGGCAAAGCGTGTGCGCGTTGGAATGCGAGGCAACAAGCGGCGCATCGGAAAGTGCTGCAATATCCCAAAAACCCTTCTCGTTCATGTGCGACAGGTCGATCAGGATTTTCAGGCCATTGCAGGCGCGGATCAAGTCCTTGCCGGCCTCCGTCAGGCCGGGCCCGATATCGGGGGAAGCCGGAAAGCGGAACGGCACGCCATGCGCAAAAATATTCGGCCGGCTCCAGACAGGTCCAAGGCTGCGCAGGCCCGCCTGATGGAGCACGTAGAGCGCATCCAGATCCGCCCTGACAGCCTCTATGCCTTCGATGTGCAGGATGGCGGCAAAGGCACCCGCGTCCATCGACCGGCGGATCTCGCCAGCCGAACGGCAGACTTTCACGGCGCCATTCGAGCGCGCCTCGAGATCAAACAGCAGCCGCGCCATAGCCATCGTATCGTTCAGCGCATCCGGCTGGGCGGGCGCGACGAAATCGCCGTTTTCATCCGGGCGCATGGTGGGCGAGGAGACGTAGATGGCGCAGAGGCCGCCGGCAAGCCCGCCCGCCCGGGCCCGCGGCAGGTCGATATGGCCACCGTCCTCGCCTGCCAGGAACCCACCGACCGCATCCGCCTGGCCGGGACGATACATTCGCGCCAGCACGTCGTTGTGACCGTCGAACACGGGGATGGAAGAAACTGGCATCATGATGCTCTCTCGATGTTGAACTGACGACAGAGGTAGGCACCGCCGGCCCGTGGAGCAATCTTTAACTGCACGATGCGCCGGCGGCAGGCCGGTTATCCGAAGATTGCCTGGCGCAAAAGCGGCGAAGGCTGACATTGCGCATGCCTTGGCGGTCCCGCCACATTCCACCCTGCAAAGCCGGGCAATCTTCGCGTGCCGGATCGGAATTGCCCATTATTTCAGCGCAGGGCCTTGCATTCGGAGAAGAAAGGCAATTGGCTAGGTGAACGGTAACAATTGTGCGCTATGGGCTTGGACACCGGAGAAGTGTCATATGCAAAATGAACAATGATGTGTTTCAGATAAAGTTCTGGGGGACGCGGGGCAGCATCCCCGTCTCAGGCAAGGAGTTTGACAAGTACGGCGGCAATACTCCGTGCATCGAACTACGCTGTGGGATGCACAGACTGATCTTCGATGCCGGATCCGGCATTCGCGAGGCCGGCCTGGAAATGCTCGGTGACGGCACCGACCATGTCGATCTGTTCTTTTCGCATTGCCATTACGATCACATCATCGGGCTGCCCTTCTTCAAGCCGATCTACAATCCTGCCATCGTCGTTAATCTCTGGTCCGGCCACATGGCGGGACGGATGACCACAGCCGAGATGGTCCGGCAGTTCGTCAGCCCACCCTATTTTCCTGTCGATCTCGGCATCTGCAAGGCACGGCTGAACTTCAACGATTTTCGGGCCGGCGATATCCTGACACCACGACCGGGCATTTCGATCCGCACCTTCGCGCTCAACCATCCGGGCGGCTGCATCGGTTACCGTATCGAATGGGCTGGCCGGTCGCTGGCGCTGGTCTTCGACATCGAACATCAGCCGGGTGTCCTTGACGAGACGGCGCTGGAACTGATGGCGGGCGCCGATATTGCCGTTTACGACAGCGCCTTTACCGAATCCGAAATGGACCGTTACCGCGGCTTTGGCCACTCCACCTGGGAGCAGGGCGTGAAGCTTGCAAAGGCTGCCGGCATTGGAAAGCTCATACTGTTTCATCACGCGCCCTCGCGCACGGATGGCGAAATGGCGCTGATCGAGCGACTGGCACAGGAAGAATTCCCCGCCTGCTTTGCCGCCCGCGACGGCATGGTGCTCGACATCTGATCCAGACCTGCTTCAGCAAGGAGGGGCGGCAACTGCCGGGTTAAGCCGGAAAACCCCTGCGCGCAAAAAGATCTGTCATGATCACGGCGATTTACAGATTGGCCTAAAGCTGCGATTCATCCTCATTGAAGACTTGATCAAAGCATTGGACCCCATGGCTTCGGACGTGAAAGACAGCCTGTTTTCGCCACGCCGGATCCGCATGGCGCGCCTTGCCTCGGGGCTGGTGATCTTCCTGTTCATGATCATGCATCTGAGCAATCACACGGTTGGCCTGATCTCGGTCAACGCCGCCGACGATGCCCGGCGCATCTTTCTCTCTGTCTGGCGCAATCCCCTGGGAACGTTGGTGCTTTACGGTTCATTCCTCGTTCATATCGCGCTGGTGCTGCACGCCATCTATCGGCGGCGCAGCTTTGTCATGCCGAAATCGGAAGCGGCACAGATCATCTTCGGCCTGATGATCCCGCTTCTGATCATCGACCACATCATCGGCACGCGCATTGCGTCGAGCCTGTTTCACCTGCGCGACAGCTATGAAACGCTGGTTCATATCATGTGGACGAAATCGCCCTTCGACGGATTGCGCCAGTCGATCGCCATCGTCGTGGTCTGGGTGCATGGCTGCATCGGTATCCATTTCTGGCTGCGCTATCGCCCCTGGTATCAGAACGCCACGCCGTTTCTCCTGACACTCGCCATCCTGTTGCCGACACTCTCCTTGCTCGGCTTTGCCCAGATGGGCCGCAATATCGCCAGCCCGGCCTTTATGCTGAGCGGCTATCCGGGCGGTTATTATGATCCGACAGTCCTATCGGCTTCGGCACAGGAGACGCTGAACGCCATCAAGATCGCGCTTTATGCGGGCTTCGGGCTGTCGCTTGCCGCAGCGCTTGGGCTTCGCGGTGTACGCTGGCTGCGCGAGCGCGCCCATCTCGTCACCATCCGGTATCCGAACGGCCAGACCATCAGCGTGCCGCGCGGTTTTACCGTGCTGGAAGCAAGCCGCATGGCCGGAAAACCGCATTATTCCGCCTGTGGCGGCAAGGGCCGCTGTTCCACCTGCCGCGTGCAGGTGATCGAGGGGGAGGAGACGCTTCCGCTGGCAGAACCGCTGGAGCAGCGCACGCTGATCCGCATCAAGGCCGGCCCCGGCGTCAGGCTTGCCTGCCAGTTGCGCCCGAAAACCGATGTCACGCTGGCGCCGATCCTGATGGCACTTCCGGAGACGGACGAGGTGGGTAACAATTACGAGGCCATGCCCGGGCGGGAGCAGGAAATCTGCGTCCTTTTCTGCGACATCCGCAATTTTACAGCCCGCACCGAAACACGGCTGCCGTTCGACATCGTCTTCCTGCTGAACCGTTATTTTGCAGTGGTCGGCCGTGCCGTCGAGGAGGCGGGCGGGCGCATGGACAAATTTATCGGCGATGGCGCGATGGCCCTCTTTGGCGTGAGCGGGGATCCGGAACTTGCCGGACGGCAGGCGCTTGAGGCTGCAACGAAGATCATGGTGGGCATCGAGGAACTGAACCGCAAGCTTGCCGACGAACTGAGTACACCGCTCAGGATCGCCATCGGCATCCATACAGGACCGGCCGTGGTCGGCACGCTCGGCTACGGCACCGTGCGCAACCTGACAGCCATCGGCGATACCGTGAATGTCGCAAGCCGGCTCGAAAGCGTTGCCAAGGAATTCGACGCACCGCTGGTGATCTCCGAGCCGCTGGCACGGCTTGCAGGCCTTGACCTGTCGCGGCACACAGCCCGCGAGGTGCCGATCCGGGGCCGCACGTTTCCCTTGCGCGTCTTCGTGCTGGACGAGCATGTGCGCGACGATCTGAAACAAGACCCTGCCCCGACCGAGGCGCGCGACTGACGCAAAAAGCGCTGATGCACAGGCCTTCGGCCCATGCTACCTTTATGGCATGAACGCCATGACGGACGCCTTTTATCAGTCACTGCCGATCTTCACCCGGTTCGAAGGGGTGGCGGATGCGCGCAACTATCGGCCGCTGCCGCAAGACTGGGTGCTGGCGGTGGCTGATATCGTCGGCTCCACCAAGGCCATTGCCGAGGGGCGCTACAAGCAGGTCAACATGGCCGGAGCCAGCGTGATCTCCGCCGTCCTCAATGCGCTGGGCCATGAGGACCATCCGTTCAGCTTCGGCGGCGATGGCGCGATGATCGCACTTCCCGGACGCCATGCCGATGTGGCCCGGGCAGCCCTTGCCTCCGTTCGGACCTGGGTCGCACGCGAGCTTGGCCTTAACATGCGGGTGGCGCTGGTTCCGGTCAGCGACATTCGCGCGCAAGGCCTTGATGTGGGCGTCTCCCGTTTTGCCGCAAGTCCGCTCGTTTCCTATGCGATGTTCACCGGCGGCGGCGCAAGCTGGGCCGAACGGCAGATGAAGGCAGGCCGCTACGCCATCGAGGAGAACACGGAGGCGCCACCGGACCTCAACGGCCTTTCCTGCCGCTGGAGCCCGATCCAGGCCCATAACGGCGAAATCGTCTCGATCATCGCGCAGCCGACATCACCGGCGACCATGGTGGAATTCGAGGCTTTGGTATCGGCCATCGTCTCGGTGACGGCCGAGCAGAACCGCAATGGCCACCCTGTTCCCGAAGAGGGGCCGCAGCTTGCCTTTTCAACGGGCGGGATCAGGGCCGAGGCCTCCACCGTTGCACCCGGGCAGCGCCTGTCGAGGACCTTGCGTATTGCCGGCCTGGTGGGGCTGACGACCCTCCTCCACCGGCTGAACATTCCGTTCGGGCGGTTCAATGCGCGCCAGTATACGCGCGACGTTGCCGCCAATTCCGATTTTCGCAAGTTCGATGACGGATTGAAGATGACGGTGGACGTGGACGAACCGCATCGCCTGCGCATCGAAAAACTCCTGGCCGAAGCCGAGGAAAAGGGCGTCTGCCGCTACGGCATCCACCGGCAGGACAGCGCGCTGATGACCTGTTTCGTGCTGAGCCCGATGACGCGCAACCACATGCATTTCGTCGATGGTGGCGGTGGCGGTTATGCGCTTGCCGCAAGTCGGCTTTCCGCAAAGGCCGCGACGACGGCACCGGCATACGCAAGCCCGCCTTTGCCCTGACGCTTTGCAGCGCAAAACAAAATCCACAGGCACCCTTGCAAGAACGCCTTTCCGCACCGATTTCTAAAGCTGTATCTTTTCATCCAAGGATCGCATCAAAAGCGCTCGCACCTGGAAGCATGACCGGCACAATCCCGATCAATGCCCTGCGCGATCGCCTTTTACCATACGGCACATCCCCTCCCCTGGCGCCTTTGCGCTGGTGCCATCGCCCGATACCGGGCCTGTCAGGGGAGAGGGGCAGTGCCCCATACGAGCACGAACCGGCGCCTTTCAGCCGCCATCCATACGAGAGGCCTTTCATGACAACCGCAGCGGGACAGGTGTCCTCCATTCTCATGGAGAAGGTCGCGGACTGGCTGACGCAGGCAGCCCTTTCCGGCAGCACGCTTGAAGATATCGTGCGGGGGCTCTGCGACCGGATGGCGGCGGCAGGCCTGCCGATTGCCCGCGTCCACCTGTCCTTTGCCATGCTGCATCCGCTTTATGACGCGCTGGGCTTTACCTGGCGTCCGGCAAGCGGGCTGACCGTGGAAGGTTATCGCCACGATGTCGGCAATCCCGATGTGTTTATACGCAGTCCCTATTACCAGCTTCTCGCCCGAAACCTCGACCACATGCGCCGGCGCATTCCCCGTGAAGGCCCGGTGGAGTTTCCGGTTTTCGAGGACCTGCAGAAGGACAAGATCACCGATTACATCGCCTTCATGCAGCCGTTCGGCGATCACACCGTGCAGGGCATGATGGGTTCCTGGTCGACCGATGCGACCCATGGCTTTACCGACGACATGATCGCCGCCCTCCTGCGCATCCAGAATTATCTGGCGGTGGCGGCCAAGATGGCCGTGCTCGACAAGCTCGCCAACAACATGCTGACCACCTATCTCGGCGGCGATGCGGGAAAGCGTGTGCTGAACGGACAGGTCCGCCGCGGCGACGGCGAAACGATCCGCGCCGCACTTGTGGTCGGCGACATGCGCCAGTCCACCATCCTTGCCGAAAAGGAAGGTCGACAGGCCTATATCGACACGCTGAATGAATTCTTTGACGCAATCGCTGCCCCGTTCAACCGCAATGGCGGGCAGATCCTGAGCTTCCTCGGCGATGGCTTTCTGGCTGTCTACCCCTGCGACCGTCACCGTGATCCGTCCCGCGAGGCCTGCCAGGCCGCGATGGCGGCCGTTCGCCATGCGCAGGCGCGGCTGTCCGGCCTCAATGCGCGCCGCGCGGCAAAA
The DNA here is from genome assembly GCA_027483885.1 of Rhizobiaceae bacterium. Lineage (GTDB taxonomy): Bacteria > Pseudomonadota > Alphaproteobacteria > Rhizobiales > Rhizobiaceae > Neorhizobium. Next base: position 12,922 of record JAIXTO010000107.1, on the reverse strand, counting down.
AGCCTGCCGACCATCGGTTACGGCATCGGGCTGCATGTCGGCAATGTGATGTTCGGCAATGTCGGCCTGCAAGAGCGGCTGACGTTTTCCGCCTTCGGCTCGGCCGTCAACGAGGTGGTGCGCCTGCAATCGCTGACCAAAAAATACGGCTGCAATGTCGTGGCAAGCCAGGCCTTTGCCGGCTACGACGGTGGCGAATGGGACAGGCTTGGCGAGGAAAAGCTGCGCGGCGTGCGCCAGCGGGTCACGCTTCTGCAGCCGAAAACGCGCGCCGACGAGGCCCTGGTGGAGGAAACGCTTGCCGATATCGAACGCAAGGCCCTTTCGGAGGCTGAACGTCTGATCCTCCTCCACCGCGACGCAACCGAAATTGCCGTCAAGCGGCGCACGGCGCCGTTTCTCGACAAGCTGTTGCAGTAGAAAAAACTCTGGCATTTGCCAAGAAGAGTCTTGGTGGCACCGGTCATTGCCGCTACCGTCCGAAGCGGCGACGTATCAGCCGTTGGTAAAGTAGCGGGCGGTTTGACGCGCACCGGCTTCCAGAAGAGGCAGAGGGGCGGCAGGTTTCGCGGGGGATGATGGAAAAAAGTCTGGCGCGGTACATCTGGTCCAACACCTATAAGCAGCAGGTGTGGATCCTCCTGGTGGTTGCGGCCTCGATGGTCCCTTACTTTCTCGCGTTCGACCTGCCCAAGCGCATCGTCAACGGCCCCATCCAGGGCCAGGGTTTTGAAGAACCGGATACCACACAGCGGTTCATGGCGATTGCCTTCGACATGCCCTTTCTCGGTCATGTCGAACTTTTCGAAGGTTTTCCGCTCGGCCGCGTGGGAACGTTGATGGCGCTCAGCACCGTTTTCCTCGGGCTGGTGGTTCTGAACGGTCTGTTCAAATTCTACATCAACACCTACAAGGGCCGGCTTGGCGAACGCATGCTGCGGCGTATCCGCTTCAGCCTCGTCGACCGGGTGCTGCGCTTTCCGCCCGTCCACTTCAAGCGGGTGAAATCGGCTGAAATCGCCACGATGATCAAGGACGAGGTGGAGCCGCTCGGCGGTTTCACCGGCGACGCCTTTGTGCAGCCAGCACTTCTGGGCGGTCAGGCGCTGACAGCGCTCGGTTTCATCATCCTGCAGAATTTCTGGCTGGGCATGATTGCCGCCTCCATCGTTGCCCTGCAGGCGCTGATCATTCCGCGCATGCGCAAGCGGCTGCTGGAGCTTGGACGCCAGCGGCAGCTCACCGCCCGACAGCTGTCGGGCCGCGTCAGCGAGATCGTCGACGGCATCCACACCATCCGCGGCCACGACGCCTCCAATCTCGAGCGCGCCGACATCGCCGACCGTCTCGGCACGATCTTCTTCATCCGCTACGACCTTTACCAGTGGAAGTTCATGGTAAAGTTCATCAACAATTTCCTCGCGCAGGTGACGCCCTTCCTGTTTTACGCGATCGGCGGTTATCTGGCGCTGCAGGGCCGCCTCGACATCGGCCAGCTGATCGCCGTCATCAGCGCCTACAAGGACCTGCCGGGACCACTGAAGGAGCTGATCGACTGGGATCAGGCGCGCCAGGACGTGCAGGTGAAATATGCCCAGGTGGTCGAGCAGTTCGACGTGGACACGCTGGTTGGCCCGCATATCCAGACGCTGGTGACGACGCCCGTTGAAAAACTGTCCGATGCGCTGGTGGTGAGCAACCTCGTGCTGACCGACGACAGCGGCGCGCCCTTGCTCAACCGTCTTTCGCTGGAGATCGCGCCGGACACGACGGTGGCAATCGTCGGGCGCAGCAATAGCGGGGCCGAAGCACTTGCCGAAGCCTTCGGGCGCATTCTCTGGCCGACCTCCGGGCACATCACCATCGGTGGCACCGATCTTCTCGAACTGCCCGAAAGCGTCACCGGGCGGCGCATTTCCTTCGTCTCGTCGGAGACCTATTTCTTCCACGCCACGCTGCGCGACAACCTGCTCTATGGGCTGAAGCATGCGCCGTTGAAAACGATGGAATACGGCGGCCAGAACCAGCGCAAGGTCAAGCGCAATCTCATGGAAGCGCAGCGATCCGGCAATCCGGCGCTCGACCTCAACAGTGACTGGATCGACTACACGTCTGCCGGTGCAAGCGGTCCCGACGATCTCCTGAAGGTCATCCGCCCCGTTCTCGATGCGGTGATGATTTCACAGGATATTTTCGACCTTGCCCTGCGATCGCAGGTGGATGTCAGCGCCCATCACGCGCTGGCCAACCGCATCGTCGAGATCCGCCAGGCCATGCGCCGCCGGCTGCAGGACGCCGATCTCGAGGAGATCGTCGCGCCGTTCGAGGCGCATGCCTACAATCTGCAGGCAACCGTCGGCGAAAACCTGCTGTTTGGCACCATGCGGCAGGGCATGACGGGCCAGGCGCTGGCCGCCCACCGCTATTTCCGCAAGGTCATGGGAGAGACCGGCGTCTCGGCGCAACTTTATGCCATGGGTCTGGCGATTGCTGAAAACGCGGTCGAGCTTTTCCGCGACCTGCCGCCGGACCACCCGTTCTTCCGGCAGCTGACCTTCATGAGCGCCGATGACATCCCCGCCTATGAAGCCCTGCTGCAGAAACTGCAAAATACGCCCTTCGAAGAGGCCTCCGCGACAGACCGCACGAGCATCATTCGCCTGAGCTTCTCCTATGTCGAGCCGCGCCATCGTTTCGGCCTGCTGACGCAGGAACTGATGGCGCAGATCGTCAAGGCGCGCGAGGCATTTTATGCCGACATTCCGGCCGACCTTGCCGAGCGTATCGAGCGTCACGACGCCGAACAGTTCACCGCCTCGGTCTCGCTGATGGACAATGTGCTGTTCGGCCGGCTGTCGTTCCAGGAAGTCGATACGACCGAGCGCATCCGCCAGACGATCCGCGACCTGTTCGAGGAACTGGGCCTTGCCGATCACGTCCTGTCCATCGGGCTCGATTTCGATGTCGGCTCGCAGGGCCGGCGGCTGAACACCGTACAGCGGCAAAAGCTGAACCTTGCACGCGCGCTGCTCAAGCGCTCGGACTATTTCATCTTCAACCGGCCGCTGTCAGCGCTGGACCAGAGGGCGCAGGACAGGATCGTCACCAATATCCTCAAGGACCTGCATGAAGAAGGCCACCGCCCCGCCATCATCTGGGTGCTGCCGAATGCGCAGATCAGTGAACTTTTTGACCGGATCCTGGTTTTTGAGAATGGTAATCTGGCTGAAAGCGGGTCTTTTGAAGAACTTTCAGGCAAAAATGGGATGTTCAATCAACTGCTCTCATAATATCGTATGGATATGAGACGGAAGGTGAAACACCGATGCTACTCAAGGACGAGGTTGACATGTTGCGGCGCGTGCCGCTGTTCTCCCAGATCGCGCCGGCAAAGCTGAAGCTTCTGGCGTTCGCTTCCGAGCGCATGACCTGTCGCGAAGGGCAGAACCTGTTTCGCCAGGGTGACATCGGCGATGCGGCCTATGTGATCCTGTCCGGCACAGCCGACGTGCTGGTGCAATCCGAGGCGGGAGAGATCCGGGTTGCCGAAGTCGACAAGAATTCGATTGTCGGCGAGATCGCCATTCTGTGCGATACGGCGCGAACGGCAACGGTGCGTGCCTCCTCGCGGCTTGAAGTGCTGAAGATCAGCAAGGAAAACTTTCTGGAGCTGATGAGCGATTTTCCCGACATGGCGGTGGAAATCATGCGCGTTCTGGCAAACCGTCTCAACCACACGACGAACGAGCTGACCGAAGCCCGCAGCCACCAGCAGCGCGTGCCGACCTGATTTCAAGACAGCGGACCGCACCCGGAATGGCCTGATGACTAGGCTGGCGAATGGCCTGGCGGATGCCGTTTAATCCCGTGACGGTTCGGCGGAGATATAACGGCGTGCCACAAGCCAGCAGCCCACCGCCCAGCTTGCGCCGGCGCACCAGCCACCCAGCACATCCGTCGGATAATGCACCCCCAGATAAATGCGGCTGAGGCCGATGATCAGCGTCAGGAACAGAGCTGTTCCGATCATGAACAGGCGCGTTGTCCGCGTCGGCTGGGTGCGCGAGAGCAGTGCGCCAAGCGTGAGATAGGTCACTGCCGACAGCATGGCGTGGCCGCTGGGAAAACTCAGGTCCTGCACATTGACCAGATGCGGCACGATTTCCGGCCGAGGCCTTGCGATGAGGATTTTCAGGACTGTGCTTGTCGCCCAGCCGCCCGCCACCGAAAACAGCATGAAGGCGGCAATCTTCCTGCGGCGTGCGAGGACGAGATAGAGCGTTGCCAGCGCCGTCATGATGGAGAGCACGGTGATGCCGCCAAGGCTGGTGATATCGTCCATGGCATGCGACAGCCAATAAGGGCCGATGGGGACCGACAGATCGCCCGGCTGGCGAAGTGCAAGCAGGATCGCCTCATCCAGCGCATGCGTGTCGCCCTCGATCACCTCACCCGTCAGCTGTGCAAAAAGGAACAGGCCACCGGCGAAGATGGCGAAAAACAGAAGCGTCGCCATTTCCATCGCCTTGACGCGGTCGATGACGTGGCTGGCAATCCGGCGCGGCTGCATGGCGGCCCTTTCGATGGATGATGATGACGGGGATAATCTGTTGCCCGCTCAAACCGGCATGGCGCGACGTGCCTCGGCAAGGCTTGGCGGATTGACCTTGCGGTAACGCGCTTCGATGAAGCCATAAATGCCGAAGCACAATAAGCCAAGGCCCATCGCCAGATAGAGCGTCGCCCCGAACGGCAACTGCCGGATCCAGGACAGGGCGTCGGCCATACTGCCGGCTTCCTCCGGATCGACAGCATAGGCGGCGTAGAGGAAGAAGCAGCCGATGATGAGGAAAACGATGCCCTTGGCCACCAGACCGGCCACGCAGAACAGGTCTATCCAGCCGTGGCGCTTTGCATCGAAGGACAGGTAGCGATGATAACGCCGGCCGATGCCCTTGACGATATGAGCCGCTCCGGCACCGAGAATACAGAGACCGACACAGCCCACCAGATAAGACCCGAACGGCTGCTGCATCAGCCATGCCGTCCAGCTTTGAGATCCCCCGCCATCGGACCCTCCTTCCATCTGGAGAGCGTGACTGGCCGCATAAAAGGCAAGACCGGTATAGGTCGCGGCACTCACCAGCATGCCCGTGCGCACCACATAACCCTTCAGCGTATCGGGATGACCATCGGCATTGGCGACCGCCTGCGAGATGCGCCACGCGACGAAGCCGACGAGGGCGACGGCAACGATGCCGAGCCAGATGCGACCCAGCGGCTGGTCGAGCACCAGTTGCAGCGCCGATTCCGAATCCGGACTGCCGCCACCGACGCTGCCAAGCAGGACCAGGCCACCGACCAGCACGTAAACGAGGCCCCGCCCCACATAACCGGCGCGCGCGAGCCATTCGAGTTTACCTGTCGTATCCATGACGTCCTCGCGATGATCTGTCAGAAGAACAATTTTCCGATGTGAGACGAGGAAACCGCAGCAGGAGCAAAAAGGTTCAAATGAAAGTTGCATTGCGCGCTATGGCGTAATTGCACCTGCCAAAAAGGCCCGCCGGCAAGCCGGCAGGCCTTTTTTAGGTCATGCATCCCCTGGGGAAGCAGGCAATCAGTGTGCCCGCGTCGCCGGGTGATCGCCTTCGCGATAGGGGCGGGTTTCCTCGACAATCCGGTCGCGCGCGACATCGTGCAGTTCGGTCGCCACGGCTGCCGCCTTGTGCGAGACGTCTGAGGCCACCTGTTCGGCGCGGTCCATGGTCTCGGAGGCGCGGCTTGCGACCTCGTCCTTCATATGGTCCGAGATGTCACCGACCATTTCATCTTCCTTGTCGGTATGCGGCAAGGCCGCACCGATGGCTGCACCGACGGCAAAGGCAAGTGCGCCACCCACCAGAGGCTGATCCTTGAACTGGCGCAGGATCATCTCGTTGAGCTGGCTCGACTGGTCCTTCAGGGACGCACCCATGTCGCGCGTGCTGCGGCCAGCAGAGCGTCCGGCTTCCGAGACCGTGTGCGCCATCTTGCTGGCGCTGTGGCCAAGGCTTGCCCAGGTATCGGAGACCCAGCCCGAGGCGTCGTCGAACATCTTGCCCGTCTCGTCGCGAACATCCTGCACACGCTGGCCGGTGTTATCGGCAAAGCCGCGATAGGTCTTGCCGCTCCGGTCGACGAAATGGCCGGCACGCTTCCCCGTCGTATCGGTCAGCGCCTTGAAGCGGCTGCCGGTGCTGTCGGAAAAATGGCTGTATCGTCCGGACATCTCTTCCTCCACCGGGCCGACGCGGCGAACCGGACCAGAGACGGTGGCGAGCGGATACTCCGGCTCGTCATCAGGACGGGCAGTACTGCCTGCAGGCGCCTTGTTCTGGCTTGCCATCAGCCAGGCAACGCTGACGCCCATCAGCGCCACGGGCACCGGATTGGTCTTGACGGAACCGGCAAGGTTGGAAAAGAACTCCCCGCCGCCGCTCGACTTGGCATAGGCGAGCGCCTCGTCCACCAACTGGCCCGGCGACATGCGGTTCTGGATTTCATCCAGCTTCGCGCCGATCCGCACGCGGTCCTTTTCGATTTCGCGTTCGATATCTTCCGGACGCGCATTATCGGTTGCATAAGCCATCACGTTCTCTCCTTGAGGACCTGCGCATCACGACGAAGCGAGTTTGTGGTGCGATCGAGATTGAGATTGTTGCCGCGAAGCGCCGACATGCCCTTGGAAATCATGCCCCAGGCGATGAGGGCAACGATGACGCCCACCACGACAGAAGAGATGGCATCGGCATTGTGTTCGGCAAAGCCACGCGCAACGAGGACGGCGGTGAGGCCACTGACGACGGCTGCCAGCAGCACGCCAACCGCTGCGATGGCAAACACCAGGCCAGCGGCAAGCATTTCAACACCGGTCAGAGCATGCGAGACCTTTTCCGAGGCTTCGGCCTTGGCAAGGTTGATTTCCTTGCGAAACAGGCCTGAGATATCGCCGACCAAACCGGTGACCAGTTCGGAAAGCGGGCGGTTTTCAGGTGTATTAGACATTGGAGCCTCCCGTTACAGGCGATGTGCTGGCCGTGATGGGGGATGCAGCGGGCTGCACGGCAACTGGCGCCGGGCGCCCTGTTTCACCACGTCCCTTTTCACCACCTCCTGCGCGTGACGTCATCGCGGAGGAGCGGCTGGCCGATGCGCCGATGAAACGGCTGGCGGCAAGGCCTGCAATGGCGGCGATACCGAGAAAGGCGAGTGGCTGGCGGCGACCAAAGTCTTCGGCCATGCCGGCAATTTCGCTGAGATCGCGGCCCTTGATGTCTTCGGCAAAGCGCTGAACGCTTTCGCCCATCTGGCGCGTCATGCGGCCAAGCTCGGGCTGTTCGCCTTCAAGCTCGGATCCGACCTTTTCGATGGCGGTTGCAACGCCCGCCACGCGGTCTGCGGCATAGGTCTTCTGCTGGTCAGCCGCCTCGCTTGCCGCAGCCGATGCCTTGGACATGCCGTCCTTGGCCGCATCGCGCACGGAGGCCACGTCGTCCTTGGCCATCTGGCGAAGGTCACTGCTTGAAGTGTGATCGGCGCCGGTCCGGTCGCCTTGCGTGCCCTCGGGCCCAGCCTCGCCGTTCCGGCTGCTGTCGCCCTGGTACAGGCTTGCACCCGGCGCTGCCGCTGATGCGGCGGCTGGGCGGCCTGACGGATCTGGATGGGATGGATAGGTGGAGCCGGTCTTGCCGCTCCCGATGTCGTTTTCTGCCATGGAACTCTCCCTTCAATGACGGGCGATCGGCTTTGCGAAGAGTTCGCTGCGATCAGGGTCCGAACAGAAGGAAGGCGCGATTGTTCCAGGCTGTTTTGCACAACCAGACGACGCGTGCGGCGCAAAGCGTCTCAAATTGAGAAGACTTGGGGATTATCCGGTGATTTTCTGGGTGATCCAGAGACCGACGGCAGCAGACGTGCCCGTCAGTAACGTGCCCCAGGCCAGATCGACCAGCGTCATGGTCACAGGCCAGTTCTTCAGGGTCGCAAGGTTGGTCATGTCATAGGTGCCATAGGCGATGAGGCCGAGAATGGCGCCGGATAACAGGGCCTGCCCCCATGTGCCGCCCTGCAGATTCGGATGAACGGCGAAATAGACGATACCGGCGACATAAACGAGATAAAACGCCCCGGCTGCTGCAAAATCTGGTCGTTCGCGCATCATATCGCCAAGCTGGCTGCGGTAAAAACCGGTTGCCACCTTGCCGAGCCAGATGAGATCAAGACCGAAGAAAACCACGGCCGTCGAGAGGTAGGCAACTACATAGACGAACATGGGCATTCTCCAATTATTCTCAGATCCTGAGAATGGGCTGGATCATGCGCACGATCCAGCTGCTGAATTTCAGCGGCGCTTCGGTAACGGCAAGGCAGATGCAGTCCTCGCCTTCGGTCGCCGTCGGCGTGTGCAGCAGGCTGCCATCGGCTTCTTCCAGATCGCCGCGGGCAAACACCTCGTCGCCATCGCGGAAGCTGCCGGCAAGAACCAGCGTCAGCTCGCGCCCTTCGTGTGTATGTTCCGGCACCGGTTTTCCGGCGGGAATTTTAAGGAGGCGCACTTGCGTTGCCCGATCAGACGTCGGAATGCGGATCTGGTAAGCGCCACGCCCGAGAGCCTGCCACTTCAGCGTCTCGACATCGCCACCCAGATAGGACCGCAGCGGTTCCGGAATGACGCTCGCCACACCTTGGCCGGTAGAGGCTGTCGGTTTGGCTTTCACGGACGAAGGCGCGGTCATGGCGGCCGGTGCCTCGCTGGTGATGCGGGCACGCAAGGCGTCCCAATCGGATGTCGTGACGGGATGATCGCTCACCACCTTGTCGAGGAGCGCGCCGGCGGCACCTTCCATGGCCTCCAGCGTGCGACGACAGGATGGGCAAAGCGCCAGATGCGTTGCAACGGCAATGCTCCACCCTTCCGACAGATTGCCGGCGGCATAATCGAGCAGCAGTTCGTCGCTGATATGATGCTTCACGTTCATCGCCGGCCCTCCAGCGTGGTGCGTAACTTGTCGAAAGCCAGCCGAATGCGTGATTTCACGGTACCCAAGGGAATTCCCATGTCTTCTGCTATGGTTGAATGCGACGCTTCATCGAAGAAGGCGCGCCTGAGAACATCGAGCTGTTCGGCCGGCAATGTCTCCATTGCCTGACGCAGGAGTTCGGCATCCTGGCGCCCTTCCAGTTCCACATCGGCAAGCGGCGCGTTGTCGGCAACGAAAACCGGATCGTTTTCATCAAACACCGGACGCTTGCGGCGAAAGGCATCGATGCGCTGGTTGCGCGCGATCGTGAAGATCCAGGAGGACACATTGCCCCGGCTCGGATCGAATTGAACGGCCTTGTTCCACACGGCCGTCATGGTTTCCTGCATCAGCTCTTCGGCCAGCTGCATGTCACGCGTCTTCATGGCCATGAAGGACCGTACACGCGGCCCGTAATAGCGAAAGATCGTTTCGAACGCGGTGACGCTGCGCTCTGCGCCAACGGCTGCAAGCAGGCTGCAAAGCTCTTCCTGAGAAAGATCCGGTTCCGGTAGGTTCCTGTCAGTCCGTTTCATCTTAAGGCCATGCTTCACGCGGGAAAGCGGGGAGACACCCGCCTTTTTCTCGTTGTGGCACGTCCTTGCCGATATGGAAATACTGAAGCTCATGCGGCCAATTACGCCACCCTCTTGCGGCCGGATCACCGACAAAAAGAATTTTCCGACGAAACCATTTGCCCGCAGCCTACGTAAAGGCCAATCGTAAGCCATCAAGAAACATGGGGAATTGTTTCAGTGAAAACAGAACATCGTCGCATTGCCGTCGTCGGCTCCGGTATCAGCGGTCTTTCCGCAGCCTGGCTGGCCTCCCGGGAAAATGACGTGGTGCTCTATGAAGCGGCAGACCGGCTGGGTGGCCATTCCAACACCGTTATGGTTGAGACAGCAGACGGGGAACTTCCCGTCGATACCGGCTTCATCGTTTTTAATGACAAGAATTATCCCAATCTCGTTGCGCTCTTCGATCATCTTGGCGTGGCAACCGATGCCTCCGACATGTCCTTTGCCGCCTCGATCGAAGATGGTGCGTTCGAATATTCGGGCACCGGCTTGAAGGGTATTTTGGGCCAGCGCCGCAATGCCGCGCGCCCACGTTTCTGGCGCATGCTGTCAGACGTGCTGCGCTTCTATCGCGAGGCCGAAAGCCTGATGGGACGGCCCGACCTGCAGGCAATGACGCTTGGCGACTATCTCGATCGCGAAAATTATTCAAAAGTCTTCATCGACGACCACCTGCTGCCGATGGGCGCTGCCATCTGGTCGATGACGACGACGGATATGCGCGCCTATCCGCTGCAGGCCTTCATCCGCTTTTTCGTGCATCACGGCCTGATCCTCCTGTCGGGTCGGCCGCTCTGGCGCACCGTATCCGGCGGAAGCCGCCAGTATGTGCGCCGCATCGCCGAGGATTTCAAAGGCGAGATCCGCCTCAACTGCGGCGTCGCCCGCATCGAAAGACTGGCCGCCGGTGGCGTGACGATCACCGACATCAGAGGCGACGTGGACCGTTTCGATGCCGTGATCGTTGCAACCCACGCCAATGATGCGCTGCGGATGCTGGGCGATGCCGATGAGATGGAAACGCGGATCCTCGGCGGATTCCGCTATACCGACAATGTCGCGGTGCTGCATTCCGATGTGCGACTGATGCCGAAGCGAAAGGCCGTCTGGTCCAGCTGGAACTACATTGGCGGCAAGCGCGAAAACGACAGTGCTCCGCTTTGCGTCACCTACTGGATGAACCGGCTGCAGAACCTGCCGGAGCGCCATCCGCTGTTCGTGACGCTGAATGCGTGTCGCGACATCCGCGAGGAGAGCGTCATCGGCACCTATCACTACACCCACCCGCTGTTTGATCTTGCCTCCATGGCAGCGCAGCGCGAAGTCTGGGCCCTGCAGGGTCGGCGCGACACGTTTTTCTGCGGCGCCCATTTCGGCAGCGGTTTTCATGAGGATGGCCTGCAGGCAGGCCTTGCAGCGGCGGGAGCGGGAACGGGCCTCAAGCGGCCGTGGCAGGTGAAGGACGAATCCGGTCGCATCTTTGCCGACCCCCTTCTGGCGGCGGCAGAATGACGGAGGGATCCGCCCTCTATTTCGGCACGGTGGTGCATGCCCGCCACCGTCCGAAGAAACACAACCTCACCTACCGCGTGTTTTCCCTGCTGATCGACCTTGACGAGCTGGAGGTGCTGGACAGACGGCTGAGGCTGTTTGGCTACAACCGCGCCGCCATCTACAGTTTTCACGACAAGGACCACGGAACGGGTGAGCGCGGGGGATTGCGAAAATGGGTGGAAGGTCATCTGGCTGAGGCCGGCATCGACCACCGCGACGTCACAATCCGCGTTCTCTGCTATCCGCGCATCCTGGGTTATGTCTTCAATCCGCTGACCGTCTATTTCTGCACGGACGCCAAGGGAAATCTGCTGGCCTTGCTTTATGAGGTCTGCAATACATTTCATGAACGTCATACCTATATCATACCCGCGAAAGCAGCCCATCCGGACCGTGTGCGCCACACCTGCGCCAAGGCCATGTATGTCTCTCCTTTCGTTCCCATGGACTGCCTCTACGACTTCGACATCACCCCGCCGGGTGAGCGCGTGAAAATCGCGATCAGCGAGCGGGACGCCGAAGGTGACCTTCTTTTTGCAAGCTTTGCCGGCCGCAGGAGCGCGCTCAGCGACCGCACGCTAGGGCGAGCACTGTTTTCATACCCGCTGATGACCATGAAGATCATGGCGGGCATCCATTTCGAGGCGGTGCGCCTCTTCCTGAAGGGTGTGCCGCTGCATCGGCATCGCCCCGCAGAAAACCGCATCGCAAGCTCGGTGGAGCCGGTCGTTGTAAGTGGAGGATCTGAGACATGAGCCATGCCGGAGAGCGGGAAACCAGCCTCACTGCTGACCGCGCGCCGTTTTGGGAGCGCATTCTGGTGCGCATGCTCTCGGGCACGCGGCACGGGCGCCTGACCGTCGTGTTTCCCGGAGGGCGCGAGCACCATTTCGGCGACGGAACAAACGGCCCCTGCGCTACCATCCGCATCCACCGGTCGCGCATCCTGCGCCGGGTGATGACCGGCGGCGGGCTGGGTTTTGCGCGCGCCTATATGGATGGCGACTGGGAGACGCCTGATCTTGGCCAAGTGCTGGATCTGGCGCTGGCCAACGAACACGGCTGGGAAAAGCTTGACCGGCCGATGGCGCTGATGGCGCGGATCGCGCATCTGCGCCACCGCCTGCGGCGTAATTCCAAGGCCGGCAGCCGGCGCAACATCGCCTTCCATTACGATCTCGGCAACACATTCTACGAGGTCTGGCTGGACCGCTCGATGACCTATTCCTCGGCCATCTATGCGACGCCCGAGATGAGCCTGGAGGCCGCACAACACGAAAAATATGCCCGCATCATCCGCGAACTCGGCATTACCCATAATGATCACGTGCTGGAAATCGGCTGCGGCTGGGGCGGCTTCATGGAGCAGGCCATCCGCGAGACGGGCTGCCGGGTGACGGGGCTGACGCTTTCGCGCGAGCAGGCGGCGTTTGCCACGCAGCGGCTGGCGGAAGCAGGCCTTTCCGCAAACGGCGAAATCCGCCTGCAGGATTACCGCGATTGCACCGGCCAGTTTTCGAAGATCGTTTCCATCGAGATGTTCGAGGCCGTTGGCGAGGAACACTGGCCGATCTATTTCGAGCAGGTGCGCGATCTCCTGGTGCCCGGCGGCGAGGCGATGATCCAGGTGATCACCATCGATGAAAGCCGCTTCGAGCAATACCGCCGCCACGCCGATTTCATCCAGACCTATGTGTTTCCCGGCGGCATGCTGCCGACGATCAG
>JAIXTO010000100.1 GCA_027483885.1 Rhizobiaceae bacterium | reverse complement strand
TGGGTCCGGCAGGCTCCGGGCAGCTCACCAAGATGGTCAACCAGATCTGCATCGCCGGCCTCGTCCAGGGCCTTGCCGAGGGGATTCACTTTGGCAAGAAAGCCGGCCTTGATGTTGAAAAGGTTATCGAAGTCATCTCCAAGGGCGCTGCCGGTTCCTGGCAGATGGAAAACCGCTACAAGACGATGAATGCCAGCAAATACGATTTCGGCTTTGCCGTCGACTGGATGCGCAAGGACCTCGACATCGTATTGACCGAAGCAAAACGCAACGGCGCCACGCTCCCCGTCACCGCCGTCGTCGACCAGTTTTATGGCGAAGTGCAAAAGCTCGGCGGCAACCGCTGGGACACATCCTCGCTGCTGGCACGGCTCGAAAAGTAAGCCGACAGCCCCTACCCGACAAACAGATCCTCGGCGCGCATCTGAAGCGCCGGGGCAATACAAGCCGCAATCTTCTGGTCGAAGGGCAGCGTGCGGGTGAGAGCGTTGGAGGTGATGATGCCGTGATCAATCGTCAACCGTAGCGACGGCCCGGCGGCATGGCTGTTGTCGAACACCGCCAATTCGTCGCAGAGCGGCACGGCAACCGTCAGGTTGTCGAAGGCGACATCGTAGCGCCTGCGGATGACGGTTTCCGGGATATGGTGCCCGCCCTTCAGCACCCTGTCGCGGACACGCTGAACATGCAGGTCAGCCAGTTGAAGGGCGATAAAGACAAGCTGCGTGTGAAAACCCGACATCCTCGCCCGCCGCAGCACGTTAATCGACTGGTGGCTGCTGAGCGTCGTCTCGTAGACAAAACTGTCCTGCGCCAGAAATGCCTCGTCGAGCAACCGCAACGCCGGCCGGCCTGCAGCGCAGCGTTTGCGGGATGGTCCGGATCAATCCGCGCAGCGATCTCGTCGGCGTTTATGAAGGTCCCGGGAAGCTCGATCAGCGAAAATATCGTTGATTTGCCCGCGCCATTCGGGCCGGCCAGCAGGCTACAGCTTGGTAGTGATGCGGTGCGGGAAATCGCCACGCTCACATCTGGGCTTTTCGCGGCAAAACCTTGGGAAGAGGCGATGAGACGTCATCGCTGGTTTCGACGATAATGACGTCCGGTCTGGCGGGATCGATATAGGAAAATGAGGCGCCGCGTTTCAGTGCATCCTCCCGGATGGTGTGACCCGCGGTCTCGATCTTCGATGCCTTGGCTGCCAGTTCTTTCAGCAGTGACATGATGTATCCTCGATTTCACTGAAGTCTACACCATCCCACACGCACTGAACAGGTGTCGGCCTCAGTCCTCGCCCGCCTTCTGGTTGTCGAGCAGCATGTAATCCAGCGGCAGTTCGGTCGTGTACTTTATCTGCTCCATGGCGAAGGCGGAGGAGACGTCGCGGATTTCGATGCGGGCGATCAGGCGTTTGTAGAAGGCGTCATAGGCGGCGATATCGGGCACGACCACGCGCAGGAGATAATCCACGTCGCCGCTCATGCGATAGAATTCCACCACTTCGGGAAAATCCACCACCACTTCGGAAAACCGCTTCAGCCATTCGATGGAGTGGCTTGCCGTGCGGATCGAGACGAAGACGGTAACCTTGGTATTGACCTTGACCGGGTCGAGCAGAGCCACGCGGCGGCGGATCACGCCGTCTTCTTCCATCTTCTGGATGCGGCGCCAGCAGGGTGTGGTGGAGAGGCCGACCTTCTTGGCGAGATCGGCAACGGCAAGCGTTGAATCTTCCTGGAGAATACGCAGGATCTTGCGGTCAAGGCGGTCCATTTTCACTCCTTCAAGGATTATTTTTCTTCTTAGCGCGAAATTTTACGCCTGTAACCGAAATTCCTTTCAGCGCACCAGACTGTCCACATGCTGTCGAAGCACCGGCAGAACCTCTGCCTCAAACCAGGGATTCCTCTTCAGCCAGCCGCTGTTGCGCCAGCTCGGATGTGGCAGCGCCAGCACTTTCGGCCCCTCATTCACAAAAAAGCCGGCGCGCCAATTGGCAACCGTCGCCGTCATCGTCTTCTGGGTGCGGCCCGCCATGTGCCAGCCTTGCGCATAAGCGCCAATCGCCAGCACCAGCTCGATCTGCGGCATGGCATCGATCACCGCCCGCCGCCACATCGGCGCGCACTCGATGCGCGGTGGAAGATCGCTGCCGCGTGCGTCATAGCCCGGAAAACAGAAACCCATGGGCACAATGGCAAAGCGGTCCGCGTCGTAAAATTCCTCACGTGTCACGGAGAGCCATTGGCGCAGCCGGTCGCCCGAGGCATCGTTGAACGGCAAGCCGCTTTCATGCACGCGAAGCCCCGGCGCCTGTCCGGCTATCAGCACCTTTGCCCGCGCAGACATCACCACGACCGGGCGCGGTTCATGCGCCAGGCGATCTCCAATGCCGCGCGCCGGCACATCTCGACAGATGCGGCAGCCGGCGATGGCGTTTCGCAACAGGTCTATGCGCTCCGCCTGCGCGCTGCCGCTCATCTCCACAAAGCCTGCAGAAATCCCGTCACCCTCTGCCAAAACTGTTCGGCATCCTCTTCATCGTGTTGAAGCCCCTGTCTCTGTCGCCAACGGCGCGGCGTCTCGAAGGATCCCCTCCACAGGCCGGCGCGCGCCTGTTGCGCCAATGCCTGCTCGACGGCATAACGGCCGCCTTCTGTCGCCACGGCCATGCCGGCGCGGACCATGGCGGCGTTGACGCTGTCGTTTCCACGCTGACAGACTACGAGAAAACGCCCGTAGCGATCAACCGATGCGCCGCGACATTCGCGCGCACTCTCGACCAGCGCACTCTCTGTCAGCGTATCCTGGGCCAGCCTACCCTCAGCCATCAGCTGGAAAAGTGCCCGCCGCGCCCGTCTGCCGCAGGGCCAGTCTGCAGGTTCAGCCCCCTCGCCGCTGCAGGTTTGCGAAAGCTCCGGCGCGTCGATCCCCAAAAGCCGCAGGCGCCGGTCTCCATCCACAAGCGTATCGCCATCCACCACCCGAAACGGTCCGTCAAACACCTGCTCCCCGCGAAACGCGGCCATTGTCATGGCAAAGACGGCAAGCACTGCGGCAACCAGCACGCCCAGCACCCTGCCTTTGCGCAGGACGGTACGGCTGTGGCGGCGGACTTTCGTCACGGTTGGGTCCCAATGGCAAATGCAAGCTTGGCAGGCATGGCAAACAGATGGTTTCTGTCAGGAACTTCTTAAGATTTAGATCCTAGATTGGCTTGATCCGGAAGAGTACCCATGGCCATGAGTAGCGGCGTCAGCACATCCACAGACAAGATCATCGTGGACCGTTCCCGCGCACACCGCAACAAGGCGGTGTCGAAAGCCGTGCGCGCCATGCGCGAACGCCTGCAGTCGAGCGGCAAGGGGCCGCTGGTTTTCGACCGGGAAACGCTTGTCCTGCATATCAGCACCATGTTGCAGGGTGCCATGATCATGCCGGTGTTCATCGTCGTCGTGGCCGCCATCGGCATCTATATCAGCGGCGATGCACGCCTGTTTCCCTGGGCCATCCTCACCCTTGCCACACATTCCATCAATCTTCTGCTCGCCAAGCGCGCCGCACGCCTCGACTGGACGGTGGAAAGAACGGAAAAATGGCGCCTTCGGCTGCTGGCCGCCCAGGTGCTGTTCGGCTGCTGCTGGGCGGTCTTCACGCTGTCCGATTGCACGGCCTGCGGGGGCCAAGGCTTTTATTTCTACAAGGGCGCCGTGCTTCTGGTGGCGATCTCGATCACCGCCATGGCCAATATCATGCTGCGCCAGGCGCTTCTTTTCGCCTTCCTGCCGGCCATTGCAGCACTTGCGGCGGGCGCTGCCATTTCCGGCAATGCGCTCGATGCGGGCCTTACCGGTCTTTGCGCCACCGCCCTTGCGCTGTTTTATTATATTTCCGACCGGTTGCACCGCTCCAACCTGACGCTCATGTCCTACCAGTCGGAAAAGGACGATCTGATTGCCGAGCTGGAAGTGGCAAAGTCCATGTCGGACGAGGCGCGCCGGCGCGCCGAAGAGGCAAATCTTGCGAAATCCCGGTTCCTCGCCTCCATGTCGCATGAGCTGCGCACGCCGCTGAACGCCATTCTCGGTTTTTCCGAGGTGATGAGCGGCGAAGTGCTTGGCCCCCTGCAGAACCCGACCTACCGGGAATATGCCGGCGATATCCACCGCTCCGGCCAGCACCTGCTCAACCTCATCAACGAAATCCTCGATCTCTCGCGCATCGAGGCCGGCCGTTATGAACTGAGCGAGGAAGCGCTGTCGCTCCTTGATATCGCAGAAGATTGCATCGGCATGGTGCAGTTGCGCGCCCGCGCCAAAAACATCAGCATCCAGCAGCAGTTCGAACCCAACCTGCCGCAAGTCTGGGCGGATGAAAAGTCCATGCGCCAGGTGCTGCTCAATCTCCTCTCCAATGCGGTCAAGTTCACAAGCCAGGGCGGTACCGTCACGGTCAAGGTCGGCTGGACGGCCGGCGGCGGCCAGTACGTGGCGATCAAGGACAACGGTCCGGGCATCGCGGAAGAGGAAATCCCGGTCGTGCTCTCGGCCTTTGGCCAGGGCTCCATTGCCATCAAGAGCGCCGAGCAGGGCACCGGCCTTGGCCTTCCCATCGTGCAGGCCATCCTTGCCAAACATGACGGCCAGTTCATCCTCAAATCGAAGCTGCGCGAAGGCACCGAAGTCATCGCCATCCTGCCCGCCACCCGCGTGCTGCAATCGTTGGCCCCGGTTGCCGGCACACCTGCCGTCGAGCCGCGCCGCAGAAGCTTTGCCTGATCACGACAGGTTGCAACGTCTGATGGGCGCATTCGGCCCCTCAATTCCATTTGGCGTTGGACTTGCCGGCCCATCTGTGCGCTAGTTGCGATGAAAGGCTTCTTGCCTTTGCCGCCCGGCCGGATCGCCGCTGCCCTGCCAGCACAATCCCGAATGCGCCTGACCCTGCAAACTTTGCGGTGCAGGCCAAAAAGCGATTGCGCTTTTGCAACAGGCGGTGTGCGGATTGTTCGTCCGGCGCCCTCCCCGAAAGAATTTTCGATGACCCTCCAGTTTCCAAACCGTAGCCGCAGTTTTGACGAAACCAAGCAGACCGTCCGCTTTCAAGGTTATGACGGCATGTTCGAGGTGCGTTTTCTGGTCGAAGCTGCCGCCCTCATGAAAAGCGCTGGCGGACGCGACGTCCTGGAAGCGGACTGCCTCCATGCCTTCGATACGGCACGCACCAGCATCCAGGATGCCGCGCTCAAGGTCTACACGCGCAACCGGCGCTCGATGTACACGCTGACGGCCGACGACCTGAAGTGACGCCGCTCTTGAGCCCCTTCGTCTTACCGCCTGTCGGAGAACACCATGATCAAGTTTGAAAATGCACAGCCGGCCGCACCGGCAACAGCCGCGGAGAAGGCGGCACAGGTCAAGAAGCTCGCTGCCGAAACCGGCGTGACCGAAACCGGCGAGGCCGGGGCCTCGAGCCCGAAAAAGCGCAACCCGCCAGCGGCAAAGCCGGCCAAGGACGCAAAAGCACCGCAGTCGGATCTGCTCGATCTCTGAGCCGCGCGCCCTGCAGACGGCTGAATGGCTGCCGATCGATGCGAACCCGATATCGGGCAAAGCTTGCAAATACAGGAATACGCCCATGAACCCGCCCCGCCCGGATAGCCAGGTCCTTAATCTGTCCGATACCCCGCACGCTTCCGAACAAACCGGCAAGCCGCGGCTGATCGAAACCGCGCCTGCCCCCGCCTCCAACCTTCGCGAACGGATCGCCGCAACTGTTGCCGCTGCGCAGGCCGAGCGGGAACTTGAGCGGCAACGCGCCGCCGATCGCGTCAGCGCAGAACTGCGCAAGGCGCAGGACAAGGCAAAGGCCGCCCTTCTGCTGCTCCTCAGCGACGATGTCCTCACTATGGTCGTCGGCAAGCATGCAAGCCTTGGCGAGCTTTATGTCGGCACCATCAAGGTCACCAAACACGGTATCGAACTGTTTCGCAGCAGCGGTGTGGGTGCGGCCCATACGGTGGGCGAACGGTTGGACATGCGCTTTGACGGCGGAATTCTCCAGGCCGGCCAGCAGCTGAAATCAAACGAATTCCGCAGCCGCGTCGCCGATCTCCTGACGCAGGGGATCAAGATCGAGGGCACCTATGATGCCTCGGCACAAGGCCTGTTCATCACCTTCGATTACGAAAAGGCGCTCGGCTGAAGACTGAACGCTTCGCGCAACGCGCGCGGCGACAGCGCCGGCCAAAAGCACTCAAAGAACGATCCGCCGCACCCGAAATGAGCGCGGCGGATCGAATATCATCGCCTACCAGGCGTGGTGGACATGGGTCGCGATGCGGGCCTCATAAACCGCGCGAAGCGCCGCCATCGTCTCCGGCGAGAGGGCCGCGATGTCGCTTGCCTCGGCATTGCCCTTGGCCTGCACGGCGTTTTTCGCACCGGGAATGACCGTCGAGACGGCATCGTTCATCAGGATGTAACGCAGCGCAAACTGCGCCATCGTCTCGTTGCCGCGCACCAGAGGACGGATGTCTTCGACGGCCGACAGTGCCACCTCATAGGGCACGCCGGCAAAGGTTTCGCCCTTGTCAAAGGCCTCGCCATGGCGGTTAAAGGCGCGGTGGTCGTCCTTGGCAAAGGCTGTGTCGACGCTCATCTTGCCGGTGAGCAGGCCAGACGCCAGAGGCACGCGCACGATCACCGCCACGTCCTTGCGTTTGGCTTCGGCAAAAAACAGATCGGCCGGGCGCTGGCGAAAAATGTTGTAGATGATCTGCACCGAGGCAACGCCCGGATAATCGATGGCCTTCAGCCCCTCCTCGACCTTTTCGACCGAGACGCCGTAATGACGGATCTTGCCGGCCTTGATCAGTCCTTCCATCGCCTCGAACACGTCCTGACGGTAATAAACCTCCGTCGGCGGGCAGTGAAGCTGCACGAGATCGAGGCAATCGGTCTCAAGGTCCTTGAGCGAGCGCTCCACAAAACCGGTGAGGTTTTCGGCCGTATAGCCCTCCGCCACATGCGGAGACAGCCGGCGTCCGGCCTTGGTCGCAACGTATGGCCGCTCACCACCACGCTCCTTCAGCACACCGGCAATGATCTTTTCCGAGCGTCCGTCGCCATAGACATCAGCCGTATCGATGAAGGTCGTGCCGGCGTCGAGCGCGGCATTGAGCGCCGCCCGCGCATCCGCCTCCGACACGTCTCCCCACGAGCCGCCGATCGCCCAGGCGCCGAAGCCGATATCCGACACCGTCCGGCCGGTCTTTCCAAATTGTCTGTACTGCATGTCTGTCATTCTCCTTAAGGCATCAATTGTCCGCCGTTCACCTCGATCACCTGCCCGGTGATGTAACCGGACAGGGTGTGCGAGGCGAGGAACAGGAAAGCGCCGACGCATTCGTCCGGCGTTCCCTCGCGTCCCATCGGGATGGTGCCGCGTTGCGCCGCCATCACGTCCGGCGAGGTGTAACGATCATGGAAGGGGGTCTGGATCAGCCCCGGCGCAACCGCGTTGACACGGATTCGGTCTTTGACGAATTCCTTGGCCTGCCCCCGTGTCAGGCTGCTGACGAACGCCTTGGCCGCCGCGTAGATCACCGCGCCACCACCGCCGCCATTACGCGCGGCAATCGAGGAGGTGTTGATGATGAAGCCGCCGCCGGCGGCGACGAGGTGGGAATGGGCGGCCACCGTCGCCTCCCACACCGATTTGGCGTTGAGATCCATCACCCGGTCAAAATGGTCGCCGCCCATCTCGGTCGTCGGGATGCGTCCAAGCATGCCGCCAGCATTGTTGATGAGCCCGTCGAGCCCTCCGAGCGACGCTGCGGCTTCCTCGACCACGCGGGCCGCCTCCCCCACGGCGCTCATGTCGCCCTTCACGAGGATGATTTGCTGCGGGTAGTGTTCCTGAATGGCTGCAGCGGCAGCACCGCTTTCATTGTAATGCAGCGCAACCTTGGCCCCCTGCGCGGCAAAGGCCAGCGCGACGGCGGCGCCAATCCCGGTCGACCCTCCGGTCACCAGCACACGTTTGCCCTGGAGATCGGGCAGGCTCATTTTATCGAATGCAGACATGGTGGCTCCTCCTCGCGTTTCGTTCCCTGCCGGCCATCATAGCGGTTGCCGCCAGCAGCGCGGCATGGTTTATCGTGCCATGATTTCATTCAAACGATGAGCGGCATTCATGAATCCGGTTGATCGCGTTGATTTTGCCGATCTTCGCCTGTTCCTCACCATCGTCCGCCGCCGCAGCTTCAAGATGGCGGCGATCGAACTTGGCCTGACACCGTCCGCCGCAAGCCACGCCATGCGCAGGCTTGAGGCGCGGCTGGATGCAAAACTGCTCAACCGCACCAGCAGGGCCGTTTCCCCCACCGATCTCGGCCTTGATCTCGCCCGCAAGATCGGTGACGGATTTGATGCCATCGGCTCGGCGCTGGAAGGCCTGGAAGCGCCCGGCGCAGGACGATTCGGCGAGCTGCGCATCAATGTCTTTGCCGATGCGGCGCATCTCCTCATCGCCCCCGCTTTGCCGGAATTTGCCCGCCAGTGCCCGGACGTACGCCTCACCGTCGTTGTCGACGATCGCCCGATCGAGATTGCCGCCGAAGGTTATGATGCCGGCATCCGCTACGGCCATCACGTGCCGGAAGACATGGTGGCGGTTGCGCTCACCGGCCCGCAACGCTGGGTCATCGCCGCCGCACCTGCCTATCTCGACACCCATGGCCGGCCGACCGTGCCGGCCGATCTTTCAGAACATACCGGCCTGCAACTGCTGCTCGGCGACAATTCCTGGTATCGCTGGGAACTGGGACAGGATGAAAGTGCCGCGCGTGTGCGGGTGCCCGGCCTCATCACGATCAACGACACCGCGACCACGATTTCGGCGGCCAAGGCCGGCATGGGCCTTGCCTACCTGCTGGAGGCGCGTATTGCAGACGAGCTTGCCGAAGGCAGCCTGGAGATCGTTCTTCCCGGCCATGCCTCCCCCGGAGATCCGCTGCACATCTATTACGACAGCCGCCGCCACGGCCATCCGGCGCTGCGCACGCTCGTCAACATCATCCGCAGCGAAAACGGCCTGACGCGCATCGGATGATCCGCTCAGGACCAGACGGTCAGCGGTGGCGGAGCTGGAGATCGCCGGCCGGTGTCACCGCAACGGTGATACCGCGATAATCAGGTGTCGAGAATTCATCGATGGCCAGAGGCGTTTCATGCGTCTCCGTGATCACCACGACGCCAGCCCGCAGCGTCCGGGCCGCCTCTACACCGGCCGGAGCATCTTCAAACACCACGCAGTTTTCAGGCCTGAACCCGAGCATGCGCGCCGCCTTGTCATAACCTTCCGGATCCGGCTTGCCGTTTGCCACGTCTTCGCCGCAGATCAGCACATCCGGTGTCGGAATTCCCGCCGCCGCCATGCGCTTGACGGCAAGTGCCCGCGGCGCGGATGTCACAATGGCCCAGCGGTCATCCGGCAGCTGGCGCAGGAAATCCACCGCACCGCCGATTTCCACGATGCCCTCGACATCGTCCAGTTCCTGCTGAAGGATGATGGCCGCCTGCTCCTCTGCATCGACACCAGGCAGATTTTCGCGGCGGATAACATCGATCGCGCGCACCCCATGCAGCCGGCGCATGAAATCCTCGACGTCAAGACCATGCGCCACGGCCCAGTCGCGCCACACGCGCTCCACCACGGCAATGGAATTGACCAGTGTTCCGTCCATGTCGAACAGGAAGGCATCATGGCCGTGCGCAAGAACGGCGGGCATCGGGGTGGAAAGGTCGGTCATCGGCAGATCCTGGAATTCATCGTGCCCTTTCATCGACGTTTCACCCCGGCGCGGCAAGTCCAATTATCCCGCTGCCAGACCTCTCCGCGCCAGATGCGACGACGGCAAGGCAACCAGAACCTGCATGCGCAAAACCTTTCCCAAGCCACCCGGCGCCCCGCCAGAAGTCCATTGCCAGCAGCCGGGACCGCCCCTAAAGTTATGGCTCTTCGCAGCGCAACAATGCCTCGTCCGATTGAAAAGGAGCCCGCATGACCGACCAAGCCGCCCCAGAAGGAGAACTGACGCTTCGGACCCTTGCCATGCCTGGAGATGCCAATCCGGCCGGCGATATCTTTGGCGGCTGGGTCATGGCCCAGATGGACCTGGCTGCCGGCATCCGCGCCGGCGAACGCTCCCGCTGTCGCGTGGTCACGGCTGCGGTGAAGGAAATGGCCTTCCGCCACCCGGTCAAGATCGGCGACACGCTCTCCATTCACACCGATATCACCCGGATCGGCCGCACCTCCATCACGCTTCAAGTGGAAGCCTGGGTCAACCGCGCCCGCATCGGCAGCCCCGAAAAGGTTACCGAAGGCACCTTCATCATGGTCGCCCTCGACGCCGCCGGCCAACCAACCGCCATTCCGGTGGGGTGAGGCGTCGGGTGGCCTTTGACAAAGCAGAAAGCCCCCCCCTCTTCCCTGCCAGGCATCTCCCCCACAGGTGGGGAGAACAGCCTGGAAATAAGCCCCCAGCTTTCCGCTAGCCTTGGAAATTTCAACCGTCAGTTTTTGTAGGTGGATGCGTCCACCACACGATCATCTCCCCACCTGTGGGGGAGATGCCCGGCAGGGCAGAGGGGGTAAAGCCCCACCGCCTTTGGCTCGGTGAAGCGAATAGCTCGGATACCGCAGCATCTCCTAAACCATTCACAAATACGCCTTGGCCCCCTCAAACGACAGTCCGGGAAACACCTTGCTCGTCAAATTCGTCGGCGTGATGTCGAACTGGCGGTGCAACATGGCGGCGGCGATGTCGCGCAGGTCGGCGGTCGGGGCAAGGTCGCGGCCGTCGAGAAGGGCGTCATCCGAGAGGCCGGACCAGCGGCCGGCGACGCGCCCGCCAAGTCCGGGGGCCGTTGCCTCGCCCGTTGCCGCGCCTGAGAGGGCGCCGCCGGCAAGGATCGCGACACTTGCCGTGCCGTGGTCCGTCCCGAAGTTTTCATTCTGGCGCACGCTGCGGCCAAATTCGGTGGCGGCCAGCACCACCGTGCTCTGCCAGGCGGCCTCCCCCATGCTCTCCTTCAGCGACAGAATAGCGGCTGCGAGATCACCGGCAACCTTGGGAAACTGCGTTGCCTGATCAACATGCGTATCCCAGCCGTTAATCGAAAAACTGGCAACGCGATAATCGGCCTTCAGCATGCTGCCGGCCAGCCGCGCCGTTTCCACCATGCCGCTGCGGCGCTGTGCATCGTCATAGAGGTGGCCCGATGCCGCCCCCGCGGCCACCGCTCCCGAAAGCGCCGTCTCAAAGCCCGCATCCTCGTCGTAAAGACGTTGAAGAAACTGCAACTCGTCCGGTGCCAGCGCAAAATCGGCAGCTGGTGCAAACACATCTGCATCGCTCGGGCCGCTCAGAACCAGCTCCATGGCGGCGGTGATATCCATCGCCTTGCGTGAGGCGGAGCGCGGCACCAGAGACAGCGCGCGGTTGAGCCAGCCGGTACGCAGCGCCTTACCCTCCACACTGCCTGTCTCCAGCACGTCCTGCCCTTCAAAATGGTTGCGTCCGCCGCGATAAGGTGTCGCCACCGCATGCACGAAAGAAAGCTCCCGCGCCTGCCAGAGCGGCATCAGGGCCGCTGCCCCCGGATGCAGGCCAAAAAAGCCGTCGAGATCGAGAAGACCGTCATCGCTCGTCAGCGCAAGGTTCGGCCGAAGCGTTTTCAGCAGCGGATCACCGTGCGGCTGCACCAGCGCAAGCCCGTCCATCGCGCCGCGCAGAATGATCGTCACGAAGCGGTTGTCGCCGGGGGGCGCGGCCAGCGACAGGTTCGGCATCAGCGGCAGCGCGGCAAC
>JAIXTO010000046.1 GCA_027483885.1 Rhizobiaceae bacterium | reverse complement strand
GTGGTTCCATCTGTGACTGAGATAAGATCAAATTTCACACTCCCGCCGCTTGCAGTCGTGGTGGACCCCGTGCAAGCCGCATAAAATTCTACCCGCACACCCGACTCGTCACCGTGAGAAATTGTTATTTCCCTCAACAACGGGGTTTCGTTGTCGAATGAGCCACCAGTAAACGGCGCGTACTCAACTTTATGGATGGCCCCCGCCGCAATATTGCTGGTGCCGACGATCAGATTATTGATCACTGCGTTTTCAATATCGGCCCATTTCACCCTCACGCCCTGCAACGTCAGCACGCCGGCCTCATAGACCAGAGGCAGCGTATAGGCGCCGCCATCCGTCACCACAAACTGATCAGCCAGCACCGCAAAGCGTGACCGCTGCACACCGCTGACCGTATAAAGCTCCAGAAAGAACCCGCTTTCCTTGTAGGTCTCTCCCGTTGTCGCGCGGATCAGAACAGAGAACCGCGCGTCCACGCCGGCCTGATTGGCCGCCACGGAAAACTTCACTCGGCCCTGCACGCTGATATCGTCAACAGATGCCGTCAGCGTCTCGGCCGCTTCCACAGCCGCCGCCGTATCGCTGGCGACAACGGAAATCTCCTCCCGAAATTCCGCGCGCGATGTGCCGATTTCCGCAACCAGGCGCCGACGCGAAATCTCGCTAACCGCATTGGCAAGCTGCGTATCGGTCAGCACCCGCTCCAGCAGCGTGCGCGTGTCATCGAGACCAGCAGAAAGCCCCTTGAATACGTCAAGCACCTCATCCTGCAGGTTGCCCAGATACACCTCGATATCGGAATTGCCACCATCGAGCGCCGTCACCTCCACCTCATCGCTCCAGTTGGTCAGCCGCCCGGCGGCCACCAGCTTGTGGCGGAAAACGAAATCCTGAAGGCTCATGATGCCCTCTTGGATAAAACCGATGTTTTCGCGCGAGGTCACGCGCTTGCTGAAGACATTTTCCGGTGCATCGGCCAGCCACCATTGAAAGTCGATGGCCGTCACGGTTGCATCCACAATCGGCGCCCAGGACATGCGAAACGCGGGGATCGTCAACCCGTTGCTGGCAACGGAAAGAACCGGAATGACGGCCCAATCCTGCAATTCCGAGAGATAGATCGGCTGGCCGTTTGGCACGGGCACCACAGGCGCAATCACGCCAGCGCCAGCATAGATCGAGCCATCCCGCTCCTGAAGCGAAAGCGAAACATTGCGCGGGCCGTCGCTGGTCAGCGCCCGAATGGATCGGCTGGTCACGGCATAGGTCCGCGTGCCGTACCGCGCGGATTGCCATTCCACCCAGTCACCAATCTTGATGTCCTGAAAGTAGGGCCGCAGCACGACCGATGCCGTCGCCTCGAAGCGGTTTTCGTTGAAGTAGATCGAGGCCAGCTGGTTTGCCTGCCTCTTGCTCGACACCATGTCGAAATTCACCTGAAAATCGCGCGTGCGCCTGTCCAGCCCCACATAGCTTGCGCTGGTCTGCGTATCGTAACCGGCAGGGCTCCAGAGGTTGTCAGGCTCCGGATAGGTGCCGCCAACGCTGTTGACCAGTTCCGCCATCGAGCGCCGGCGCTGGAAAGTCACCGCCTCACCCGTCACCAGATCGTCGTCGGTGAATGTCGCAACAATCGGCTGGTCTGTGCCGATGATCGGCCAGGAGCCATCGACGCCGTCAACCACAATGCCGCCGCAGGAGGTCATCAGCGCATCGATATTGTCGCCATGCTCCACATCCGCATCGAGAAGGATCGAGCAGCGATAGCGCGCCTCACCGCTCACCGTCTCATCGCAGATGTTCATGGCCGTCGCATATTGCGCAACGGGCAAATCGTCCGGCTCCATGCCCATGCCGAGAAACAGATCATCATTCCAGGCAAAGCCGCGCCGGTAATTGTAATCCATCACGATTGGGTTTTGCGAAAACTCATGCGTGGAGTAATCACCCCAGCGATGGCTCCCGCTCCCGCCCGCCGTCGAATCCTTGCGCACGTCATAAAGCCGGGCGCCACGGATCTCGAAAAAGAAATCAGGAAACGTGGAATTCTTGTCCTGATCATAGGTCATCGACACGATCAGGTAGCACATGCCAAGCCCGACATGCGCAGATGTCCAGCGGCCGGACGGGTTTGAATTGGCAATCAGCGCCGCATCGGCCGCCGTCTGCGTGCCCGTGTAAAACGTGAACTTGATCAGACCTGCATAATCGCTGTCATAGACGCTATACACCTGCTTGACCGCATCGCTTTCGGCGGTCACCAGTTCCAGAGACAGCAACGATCCACCAGCCCAGACCCGCGACAGCCCATCGCATGGATAATCCGACAGGATATAGATCTGCTGCAGCTCCTTGTTGGAAGAGCCATAGGTGTTCACATAGCAGTCATGCCCGGCAATTCCCACCAGGCCGCAGGCCGCCTTGCGCGAAACGTTCTCGCCATACTCCCGGTCAAACTGCACGCCAGATGCGGTTTTTGTGTCTTTCTTCGCAAACCGCTGCGCAATCTTGCCAACGACGAAGTTGAGCCCGATGGCAAGAACAGCTTTGCCGATAATGCCAAGGCCGCCGATTGCAGTGCCGATCGCACCAATGGCGCCGACGATCGCAGAAATGAACGGCATCGGTTAAACCTTGTAAGCGCGAGAAACTGCCGTGATGGGCAGGATCTGCAAATCATATCCCGTGGTGATCTCCACCCGCTTGCGCCCGATGCGCTCCACGCGCCCATAGATCGTGCGCACCGCAAAGCCGGTGGACACATAAACGCCGCAGGACACCGCTCCCTCGCGCTCGATCACGCCGACATCGCCGCGCTGCGCAAGCAAGGTGCCAATGGGTGCGCCAAGCGCCTGCACCAGCGCCTCCTCCACCGTCTCGCGGTATCCATGCTTGCGAAACAGCTTGTAGCCCGCAGCCTCGCTGGCATAGCCGGCAAGATGCGGCAGGATGCGCTCACCGCGCACCGCCTCGACGGCGTCCATGGTCATCACCCAGCAATCGGATGTGCCCCATGCGCCTTCTATAGCCTGGTGCTTCGCCACAACAGCGTTGAGGCGTTTTTCCCATTCAGGATGGCGGGTCATGTCAGCTGCCTATGTAATTGGTGGAGCCTGCAGACCGCAGCCGGCCCCAGAACACTTCGACGCGCCCGGCGCCGCCCGCATACTGAAAAATCTTGTCGCCTTCGGAGCGCCGTTGCTGGTCGGCCACGGATCGAACCCGCCCGTTCTTGCGGCTGTAATCAAGGTTGCGCTGTTCGCACCTCGCCTCGATCACATATCCCCGCTCCGCATCGATCCGATGTTCAATCACATCGAGATATCCGCGCGCCACGGTTTCAACCTGCAAAAGCGCGCCGGTATCGGGGTGGAAATGCGCATCCATCACCCGCACCGGCCTGTCGCGGTAATCCTCATCCTCGATCAGCAACAGCACATCCGGCGTCAGCCCATCATCGGGGCTTTCCGCCAGCAGAAGCGTAAACGCTCCATCGGCCGATGTGCCACTGCCACCGCCAAGATCAGACACCTCGATCAGCCCGAACGGCTTGTATTCCACGCCCGAATAGGTGAGCGGTTCTGCCCGCGCGATGAACCCATAGGTTCCGGACCCGAAGGTAAACCGGATCATCTGGCGCGTGGAAATGCGCCCCGCATCGTAAAGGGCTTTGACTTCGGAAGAGAGGGCCATCTACCGCCCCTCGACAAGACTGAAGGATACGACAGTATGCCGACCGTTTCTTGAGATCGAATAGCTGTCAGGCATGGGCCGCATGACAAGAGCGGGTTGGGCAAAGCGTACCACGGCGCCAGCCGTTGCCACCGTATCGAAGGGCAGAGGCTCGACAGTAAGCGCTCGCGTCGTTCCAGAACCGGAAACCTCTGTCAGTCTGCCGACAAAATACCGGCCAGACCGCTCAAGCCCGATGCGATCACCAACGACAAGAGAAAGTGCAGCATCCACACCGTTGACGGAAAGGACATTGCCACCGGAGACGGACACAAGGTTTCCCGCATCTTCTGCGGGCGTCGGGCTGGCGGAATGGTTTTTCGGGTAGCAATACCAGGGGTGCCGGAAAAGCACCCGCTGCAAACCGCCCCGAAGTGAGAGCCACCACGCCTCGACCTCCGCATATTGCGATGTCGTCAAGGGCCTGGTCACCATTGAGGCGAGCCAGGCAGGGTCTCCGATTTGCGTATAATTGATCAGGCGGGCGCCTGATGGCGATGCCTTCACGGGATCGGACAGAGTGAAATCAGCCGTGGTATAGCCCACATCAGGGATCTCGCGGGGAAACGTAATTGCCATCAGATCAACCGCCGCTTCTGCGCATCCTTGACGGTTTTCACCATCTGCGATGGCAACTCTGCCCGCATCACCGCAAGGTCACGACGCAAGGCCGCCACCTCTGCCTTGTCGGCACCCTGTGCATTCAGCACCGGGGAGAAATTCAGGGAAAACCCTTGGCCCGAACCACCAGACATCCCATTGATCCGGGGAAGCGTCGGCGCAGATCCAACGAGACCGCCATTGGCATAACCTTGCAGTTTTTGCAGAGTACCGACACCAATGCGGCGCGTTGTCTCTGCGTCCATAACGTACTCTCCCTTGTGGACGACGCCGGCAGGCTCATATTTGCCGCCCGCCCCGGTATAGCCGCCATCAGAAAACAGGCCGATAATCTGGCCGGACGCAGCTTTTGCAAACTGGGTTCCGCCACTAAAAACACCGCCAAAGATAGAGCCGAGCAAGCTGCCACCTGCGCCATTGATCTTAAAAATGCTGTTCAGCACATCATTGATCAGCGCATCGCCAATTTTCTTGAGGGAACTGACAAGCGTATCTGCTGCACTTGCCCCCTCGACAAAGCCATCGATAATGCCGCGCGTCACATCCTTTGCAGTATCGAGAGCGGCTTGCGCCTTCTCACGGATCTCATCCTGCTTTTCGGCCAGAATGCCGGTGGCAACAGTTGCAGAAGCATAAGTTGCCGCCAGATTGCTGATTTCCTTTTCCAGTTCAGGCGTAATTTTTCGACCAGATTCCATCGCAGTAGTCAGGAGTGCCTGCCGCGCGGATGCATATTCCAGCGCATAGCCATAGTCATTGACCAGAGGGTTCACCCGCGATTGCGCATCTGTCTCAGCGTTGATAGCCGCCGTCCGTTCGCGGATCTGCGATACCTCACGCTGATACTCTGTTTTTTTGGCTTTCCCTGCTTTGTCGCCGTCAGGCGCCTTGAAACTGTTCAATGAGACCGGCTTAACAGAATTGTCGGGCGCCGCAGGGACGCGAGATCTCTTGGTGGCCTCAACAGCGCCACTCTGTCCGCCAAGAACGCTTTTCTTGATGGCCTCGGATGTCATCTCGCCAGCTTTGGTGATCTCACCCTGGAAGGCCTGATTGATCCTGTCCGTGATGCCGGCCGTGGACGTGACGGTTAGACCTCCACCAAAAAAGCTTTTTGACGCACCGTCTCCCGGAAGCATGTTGACAATATCGCGCCCGATGCCATCAAAGCCTGAAATCTCACCGAGCCTGGAAAGAAAAGATGTGGCGGCAACATTGGCATTCGTCAGAGTTTCCGCAACCTTCTGGATTTCAGTGATGAGGTTGTCCCAGTTAATGCCATTGATGAACCGGGACACACGGTCAATTTCGCTACCAAAAGTCTCACCCGCCTTCGCAGATTTGTTAAATTCGCGTGCTGCGTTGACCAGAGAAGTCTGCAGGTTTGTCATGCGCTGATCTATTGTCAGAACCGCGCCAGCCACTTTCGCCTGCAAAGTCGGTGCGCCGGCCTCGAATGCACGGAAAAAGGCTTCCGACGATACCTTGCCATCAACAACCAGTTTCTTGAGTTTTGAAACCGATCCGGAAGCCTCTGTAAGACCGGCCGCCGCCGCCTGAATGATTGTTGGCGCACCGTCCAGCACGGAGTTGAATTCTTCTGCCTGCACCTTGCCACTGCCAAGAGCCTGACCAAGCTGCAGGAGCGCACCGCTTGCGGTCTGCGCATCCGTTCCGGCAACGCGAAGCGCCAACGCCACATTGTCCGTAAACTTCAGCAGATCAGCCGTCGAAACGCCAAGCTCTGTTTGTGCCTGCGCGGCTTTGCCATAAAGCGTGGTCAAGGTCTCGATAGGTGCAGCATTCTTGACGGCGGATTCAAAAAGAGACTGGTAGACTTTTTCCAGTTCAGCGCCGGACAGACCGGCAACTTTCAGCGAATTGTCAATGCGGGTTGCCGCATCCGACAGTTCGCGAAATCCCTGCACCCCACCAATCAGCGCAAAAGCCTTGGCAGCGCTCGACGCTAACCCAGAGTAGGATTTTGCAATCGAGGCATTCATCTTTTTGAAGCGCGCCTCAATTGCCCGCGCGCGGGCGTTACCTGTCCCTTGCGCTTTCGCGAGTGCCTTTTCATACTTGTTGATATTGGCGTCCAGCTGCACCACAAGGCGCTCAAGATCAATTGCACCGGCCATCGGGTCGCTACCTCGGGGGAGTAAAATGGGGATTCAGAAAAAGCGAATGTTTTGCGAAGAAGAAGTTCGCATGGTGCTGGCTGAAAGGCAGACACCGAACCACATCCTGCATTTGCTGCTATCCGTGGTCACAGCAGGCTTCTGGCTTCCGGTCTGGTTTTTGGTGGCACTTTTGGGAAGCGGCTCTTATAAATGCCCATCATGCGGTGCGAGGGTACTTGGATACGTGCCCAAGAAGTACAAGCAGCAGATGGCAAAAGCGCCTAGTTCGTAGCCTGCATCCAGCGCCAGACATCATCAATTTCTGCCGCCGACATTTTCCCATCATCTGGCGCGTGCGCCTTTATGTACCCTTCCACGGCAGCCTGAAACTGCCAGACTGACATGGCACGCACCTGTTGAGGTGAGTAACCTAAGGCCGCACCGGTTCCGTAGATGGCGCCAAATCGGATTTTTCCGTTAGGGAGCGTGTCGATGGGCTCGCCCTCTTCCGCTTTGGCGCCCTTCTCTCCCCCAGGCGCTCCTCCGGCGCACCGACAAGGCCCGCCTCCAGAATGGCGCGCGCATAAGGTACGCTTTCCAACGGCGGGCGCTGTTCGACGTAGAAGCGTACCTTCTTGTAAGCCTCGTCTGGCGTCATGCCTCCGCCGATAAGCCCGATGCGGATAATGCTGGAAACATCCTGGACGCGCCACTCCCCGGAATGAAGCCGCCGTAGGACAACATACGGACCCGCATCCGTCTTTTCCTGCAACTCTTCAAGCTCGCCCCAGCCAAGGCGAAACTTGAATTGCCCATCAGCCCAGGTGAGCGTGATTGCGGCATCGCGACTCATGCAAAGGTATCAGTGCGCACCAGGGCACCGTCACTCTGCATTGAGATCGAAAGCGTGACACGGCCACCCTGCTCGGCGCCGAGTTCGATACTTTCAATGTGCATTGCGCCGGTCCATGTCACCGTACCGCTCGAAAATTCGATTTCCACCTTGACCGGTACTGATTCCGTGGATTCGTAAGCATCAAGCCATGTCGGCACAGCCGCAGCCGCAAGCACGCCTTGGCCGGAGATTGAAGCCGTTATGCTTTCCACGTCGCGTCCGAGCACAATCGGCGCGTCAGGGTCCGCGCAGTCGGGAAGCGACACTTCCGACAGGGACTTGCCGAGTGTCAGCGATTTGGAGGTAAAGCCGCAAGGTGCGGCATAGACGATCGGATCAGCATCATTTCCGAGAAGAACCCGGAATTTACCGAAACGAGCAGTGACGGGAGGCGCCATGGTAGATCTCCTTCATGGGGCGTAGTTGGATGGAATGAAAAGCCAGATCAACCGCCAGCCGCAACTTCTTTGGCGGCCTTGGTAATGGCCCGCGAAACACGGCTTTTGACCTTGCGGCGGTTTGCCCGGTAGCTCACATAAAAGAAC
The DNA here is from genome assembly GCA_027483885.1 of Rhizobiaceae bacterium. Taxonomy (GTDB): domain Bacteria; phylum Pseudomonadota; class Alphaproteobacteria; order Rhizobiales; family Rhizobiaceae; genus Neorhizobium. Next base: position 19,264 of record JAIXTO010000046.1, on the reverse strand, counting down.
GGTTGCGCTGGAATGGCCGGTATCGTTGCCCCGGCAAATAATCCGCCTGCCGTATGGGCTGCCGTGCCAAACTCGACCCATCGCGCATAGAAAGCTTCAGAATTTCCGGCATAAATTGTGATGGTCAAGCCACCACCCTTGGTCTGCACCTTGCCAATTGTCAGCGCGCCTTTCGGGGCGCGCCCATAGGTCCAGCCAATACTGTCACGCAGGGAGCCTGTATCTTCCGGCACAAGCGATTTTGCCAGCGCAACAATTTCGTCGGCGCCCTGCTCCATCGCTTCGCGGATGCGCGCCTTCGCGGCAAGAGGCAGGCGTTTTAATTTTCGCTCCAGCCTGTCCAGGTTCTTGATGGACGATGCCACTGCTCAATCTGCCTCTTCCACAAAGGCAAGCACCTGGATGACGCCGTGCTGCTGGTTCGGATCTGGGTCATCGATCACACGCGCAATCCGCACCGAAAGGCTGGCAAGAGCGCGGGATTCGAGCGCAAGCTCTTGCTCATGAAGCGCAGAACGGACCTCTGAAATGATATCATCGACGCTCCATCGGTTCGGATTGCGTGACCAGATATCGATCTGCGCCGTGAATTCTTGACCGACAATACAGTCCGCATCATCAGATGTTCCGACAAAAGGCCCGCGACTGATATAGGCCTGGTTATCCCCCCAGGGGCTGGAAGGCGCCTTGTCATAAATGCCATCTACCAACGCGACCAACTGCGCATTCCCGCGCATCGCATCATAAAGCGCTTTCCAAAGTTCCTTGCCCGCACTCATGGCGCTACACCGGTTTGCACTTCCAGATAAACCCATGCCCGATCAGTGACTGAATCCACCATTCTGACGGCATAGATATCGTTTGTTGCAACGTCTCGCATGCGCCAATCAGACTGGATCTGGCGCGTTTGCAAAGAGGATCGGACATAGACCCCAAGCATGTTGCGCCCCTCTAGTCGCGCCGCAATTACAGCCTCAGACCCGCCGCGCGAGCGGAAGCACGCCCAAATCTCAAACTGCTCGACAAAGGCGGCCCGCTCATTACCAAGACCATCAGAAGCAGCCTCCCGCTTATCGAAAGCAACCCGATGACGGAGATCACCCGCACCCAGCTTACTTGCCATTTTGACCCGTCACTTGCTGCCTGCTCACTTCGCCGGCCTTACCTTCCGCAATGGCTTTTTCTCCACACGCGCGCTTGACCGTATATTCGGCACCAGAACGGTAATCGATTGTGACCTGTGGTGTCGGTTTGTAGGAGAAATCCGATGTGAACCTGACGCGCATCAAAGGCCCCGACGACGATAGTTGACCAGCAGATTGTTGAAATCCGTCCAGGAACTGGCGGCAGCATTCTCGCGGCGCTCATAAAGCTCCGAGATCAGCAGAAGCATGCCAAGCTGCAGATCTGCGGGAACTTCTTCAAACCCCACATCACAGGAAACCGTGATCCGCGTTCCGCGAGAAATGGCCGGCCATGCCTGCGAAGGATTCAATTCGATGGAAGCCTCAAGAGTTTCCGGCAGAAGCCCATAAACACTCTCATCGAGAACCTGCGTTTGGCCTTCCACATCGACATAGGAAACGGCCAGTTCCGCCGCTTCCGGGACCGGGCCGAATGGCAAGAGGGCAAAATCCCGAAAACTATCGCAGCGCGCTTGCACCGTCTGCGGCATGATCCGCAGCCCGCAATAGGTTTCCGTGTAAGCGACCACCTGCCCAATCAACGCTCCGATGAAGGAATCCTCCAGCGACCCATCAACCCGGCAGCGCGCCTTCACCTGGTCGACGGTGACGGGAAGATCGGTTGGCGCCGTGATGGTGCTGGTCCGATACCACATCAGCCACGAACCTCCGGTGCGTCCGGCTTCGTTGCCTTTTCCTTTACCGCTGCCTTGCCCTCTGCCTTTGTTCCGGCATTGGCAGCATTCGCTTGCAAAACAGCAATTTCCGCCTCCAGTTCTGCGTTTCGGGCGAGAAGTTCCATCATCGGGTCATCCGGCTCCACATAGGGAACGGCGAATCCGGCGTCGATCAGCCGCGCCGCTTCGTCATCGGAAAATCGCTCCGACCCATCCCTTGGCGAAAGCGAAAAATCCGCACCCGCAATGCTGGTCAACATGATGATTTTCATGGTTCGTCTCCATCGGTTTTGGGAGATGGCGCGGCCAGGGCCGCGCCATCCAGGCAAAGCCGATCAGGCGTTACGAAGCAGCGGTGATCAGGTGCTTGACAGCGGCAGTATCGCCAAGCTCACCGTCGAACCGAATAAGGCCGGCAATACCCATCTGCGGCCAGAAGCGTTCGCGCATCACGCCGATGACGGGCGAACCGACCTTGCGCACGAAGTACTTCGAGAAGTCACCAAAAAGCATGACTTTGGCAGCCGCCCCAAGCGACGCCATGTCCTGGTTGATCGAGTAGGGGCGGCCATTGAAGGAGCCCGGCGTGCCCTGCTGGACATTCCCGGCCTGCCAGAGATAGTTGCCCTGCCCATCCTTCAGCTTGCGCACGGCGTTGAGCGTCGTGTCATTGAACATGTAGCGGCAACGCGGCGAAGAGCGGTAGGCCGGATCGACCGAATGCTCCAAGTCAATGATTTCATCCCAAGTGATGGCAGTCGTCGAAGCCGCCGTCTTGCCGAGCGTCGATGCCGTCACAATGCCGTTCGGCTGGGAAGAACCCGTGCCGACAGTCAGGCGCCGGTTGGCAATCCGCCCCAGACGCTCACCCAGCAGGCCGCCCAGCAGGGCTTCCATGCTGAAAATCGAATCCATGTCCAGCTCCCAGGACCACTTGATGAATTCGGTATCGAGGGAATAGGCTTCGAGAGACTTCTGGCCGAAGGTCACGTCTTCGCCGCCATCGTCAGTCAGGTCAGCGCCTTCCGTATGCGCCGCCGCGATCTTGGCGGTGTCGTTGATCGTCGGAATGTTGATGATGTTGCCGCTTGTCGTCGTGATCGCCGTGCAGATAGCCTCATCATACATCGGGCCGAAGGCCTTCATGGAGATGATGATCTGGTTTGCAAGTTCAACGGGCACGGTATAGCCGCCGGCAGAATTGGTGCCAGCAACCTGCGTGCGGGTTTCGAAGGCGGCCAGACCCTTCTTCAGCACGGCACGCTCTTCCGGCTCCAGGTCGCTCGGGGCAACGCCGCAGATCACCTTGGCGAACACATGGCGATATTCGATCTTCTCGCCGGCATCGTCCTGCGCACGGCTTTCGCCGGTATCGGAGATGGGGCGCTGTTTCCGGCGCTGTTCGGCAGCACGGGTTTCGAGATTGGAAACCGTTTCCTCGCGCTCGATCAGCCTTTCCAGCCGGTCATGCTCCGCCATCGCGGCATCGTGCGAGGCTTCAAGTTCGGCGGCGCGCGCTTCATCGGTCGTGGCATTGATCAGGTCGAGGCGTTCGCGGGCTTCGGCAACAATACGCGCCTGCTTTTCCCGCAGTTCTTTGATGCGAGTGGACATGGTTTTCTCCTTGTGTCCCGATTGTAGTGATTGGGCTTAAGGCAGGCGCCTCAGGCCTTACTCCGGACCTTCAAGTCCAGGTTCATTTTCATGCGCACGCGGGAGCCCGCTGCCATGAAATTGTGCTTTGCCGCCTCGCGGCGTGCCGCTTCAAGTGATCGCATGGCGATGGACGTGCCGTCATAGGCCGGGTTTGAAACCACGGAAACCTCATCGAGGCGCACCTCCTGAATGGTGCGTTTTGGCGGCTCCTGAGAATAATCCCAGGCCTGCCGGACCGCCACGAAGCCGAACGACATACCGGTGATATCGCCGCGCGAAATCAGTTCGCGCAAGTCTCGGCCGTCGCCGGTATCCGGCAAGTCTATTTCGACAGAAAGGCCTTTCTGATCTTCCACAAGCCGCAGCGTGCCAGCCGACTTGCGCCCGATGACACGGCCTGAATCATGCTGCACAAGCGCGCGAACATCATCCTCAAGGATCGCCCGTGAGAAAGCACCGGGGTCGATGACTTCCTCGAAAAAATCCCCGATCATCGTTGATTGACCAAATACTGCAGCATAGCCAGCCACAGTCATCTTCTGTCCATCGGCGCGTGTCTCGACAGCGGAAGACAGAGACCGGATTTCGGTATCAGATTTGGCCGGCATCAGGGCCTCCATTTTGCGCAGGTGAAGACGTGGCCGAAACCGTGCCAAGCGGCACGGTAGCCCCCTGCACCAGAAGATCGTCGGCAAGCGGGTTTGAATGTTTCGGTCGGCCTTCGAGTGCCCGCCCTTCATTGGGCGTCAGAAGCGCAGTCTGCACGCCGCGCGCCAGCGCCTCGATGCGGCTCTTGAAATCGCCACGAAGCAGGCCGTCCAGATTGTGGCGCACATAGCGGCGCCCATTCATGCGCCCGAACAGCTTCAAGTTCATTTCGCCTTCCAACGCAACGCACCATTGGGCAATCAGGTGCTTGACCAGATAGAGGTCATTCTGCTCGACATTGGAAAATGTCGCCCGACTAAGGTCGTGCAGGAAGTTCGGAGGTAGCTGCCAAGCGCGCGCCATCTCCTGAATCTGAAAAAGCCGTGCTTCCGTCATCTGGCCTTTTTCCGGATCGAATCCGACAGGCTTCAGCGCATAGCCCGGCGGGATCTGGAATATAGGCTTGTCGCTTTCGCGGGAAACATCGATTGCCGCTTGAACATCCTTCATCATGCGGCGCATGGTGTCGGCGTTGGCAGCCGCAGGCCCCTCCAGCGCCATCGGTGGAATACCGCCGCCGGAAAAGAATTTTGAACCGTAATCGCTCATTGCAAGCGCAAGAGCGATGGCCTTTGAAGCCATGGCGATAGGGCCACGGTGCTGCACCATATTGGAGCGCAGCATGAACGGAACATCGATCACATCAGAGGCAGGGTAATCCCTGCCGCTAAAATTATAGATCAGCCGCATGTTTTCGCGACGAACGCTGGTCGATGCCGGGTCCATAGGCCAAAGCGCCTCAATGGCTGCGCCGTTGCGCTCAATCCACGCAAGTCCACGGCCACCTGTAAACACCTGCTCCCAGAAGTACCGACGAAATTTTGAAGTATCCATTTCGTCGTTCGGGTTTTCCTCCAGCACAGCCTGCAGTTTTCCCGTCAGCCGCTCCGGTCCCTTTTCCGTGTTGCGATAGGCATGCAACGGAAGCGAAGCCAGAGTGCGCGAGAGGAACAGCACCGCACACTGGACGGCAGGCACGGTTAAAGCGCTGTCGATGGTCACAGCCGGCATTGAGCCGCCGGACATGCCGAAGAACGTCATGAAGTTATCGGCGCTCACCGGAACGCTTTCCGTCTCCAGAGACGCGCGGCGCTCACGCCCAAATTTCAGACCGAAGATATTCATCATGCCACCAGACTGAAGTTCGGGTCATCCCATGGGCAAACACCCTGCCCGCCAGCTTGCGGGCCGATTTCCATGAGCTTGAAGGCGTTGAACGTTGCAATCAGCGGGTCGATCTTGGCGCGGCCTGCCGTTTCCTTGGTGATCAGCACCGCATTTCCACGCTGCTCTGCCTTCGCATTGCCAACGCAGAAGGTCATCAATCCCTGCGCGGCATGCCAGAAGGTGCCATCCTTCAGCTTTCTTTCCATCCCCCAAACCGCTGAGGAAAGTCGAAAACCCTGGCTGACAGCCGTCACCAAATCACCGGAGATGCCGCAGCGGGCAAGCTCATCCACAAGAGCCGCAACGCCGACAGGATCGAGCCCGATGGCGTATTTCTCTGGCAAAAGTCCTGCATCCGCGACCTGTCGGCAAATGGCCGCCACGCCCTCGATATCGCTTGTCGCGTCATCGCAGAATGTCAGCGCGCCCTCTTTCTCGGCATCGAGAAGGTTTGAGGCAATATCCTTGCGCAGATCGAGAACGTCACGCTGGCACCAGGCATGATTCCACGCCAGCCAGTGTTTCGTTTCCTTATGCCGTCCGAGAACGGCAAGGCCGAGGAGGTCATCCAGGCCGCCACCGTCAATGCCGACCGTTGCCACTTCGCAAACAGAAAGCAGGTGGTCGAGATCAGAAAGCGCTGGCATCGACTGCTGTTTCCAGAAATGCGACCCGCGCCAGCCACCGAGTGATTGACCTACCTCAACATTCAGATGCTGCGAGGCAAACAGCAGAAGCGCGGCCATGCCGTTGGTTTCTGCTTTTGTCAGTTCGTCGGCAAGGAAACCCTCATCAACGGAACGATTGAGGTTCGGGTTTACCATCCCCCACGTTGCCGGGTTTCGCCAGCCATTGTCATTGGCAACCTCAAAAGGCAGTTCGTAGAGAACGGGCAGAAGCGGCAACTTCAGTTTCCCGTCCCGAACCTGGCGGGCAATATCGAGTTCTTCCTTGAACACGCCGGCAGGAGGGGCTTTCGACTGCGTAGTGATCTGAAGCAGGAACCCATCCGGACGCGCCGCAAGCGAACCACGGATTTCAAGAAAGATTTCTGCGGCCTTGGCCTTGAGCGAAAAAACATGCGTTTCGTCAATCAGGATGTATGTCGCCTTTGATCCGGTGATTACATCCGCTTCCGCTGCCTTCACCGAGATCTGCGCACCAGAGTTTCTGTGCGTGATTGTCTTCTGGTGTGGCTGCGGATGGAAAAGCGCCGTCAGTTCGTTGTCGAGCTTGATAATGCCGAGGCACTGCTTGAACGCGATATCGGCAATCTTCTTGGTTGGCGCGATCAGCAAAAGTTCCGCCTCTGGCCGCATGTTTAAAATTGCCGCCGTCACGATGATAGCGGCGGCCATTGATGATTTTCCGTTTTTCTTGGGAACCAGAAGGAAAAATTCCCGGATCATCCGGCGCCGCTTTTCAAAATCGAAAGAGCCGAAGACTGCTCGAACGAAATCAAACACCCATTCGTCGCAAGCCTCGCCATAGGTCGGCGTACCAATGATATCGGGAACCCGCAGACGCTTGAATACACGCAGCGCCCGTTCCGCCTCATCTTCAAAAAGCGGAAGATCCGGAATGAGCCTTGTCTTGCTGACGATGCGGTCTTTCCAGTCACTGCAGGCTGTAACCCAACGGGCATCAACAGGAGGCGGCGCTAGTTCCATCAGTTCACGCGTCCACGAAACGCCAAATCATCGCCCCAGGTTGGACTTGCCTCTGCCTGCTCTGCAGCCGCTTGCGCCAGTTCCTTCTTGCCAACCTTCTCAGACTTGGTGGGCCTTGCTTCAGTCGGCTCTTCGCCACGGAATGCTCGGTCTGCGACCATCGCGTCATTGCGCTCCATCAAGCGGCCGAATTCCTTGAAGGCGCCGACATTGCCGCCTTCGGCAAGTTCCCATGCCATCTCCAGACGGCGAAGTTCCAGCCGGTCACGCGCTACGTCGCGCTGCTTAAGCTCATAAAAATAATACTTGTGCAGCGTTGGCAAAGTCACACCCATTGCGCAGGCAATACGCGGGTTCGTCCATCCAAGCGCGACTAACATATTGACGCGATTGCGTGTTTTCATCGTCACCACATGCGGAGGCCGCCCGCGCTTTGCCGGAGCGTCCACCCATGGGTTTCCAAACAGGTCAAAAATCTCCGCCACCACAAAAAAATCTCCGCATGAGAATGACGCCGGTACGGCGGCGCGCCTGTTTCCAGAGGTTGACCCACCCCCTCCCGGCTTCGATATGGCCTAGGATGTCACTTGACGCCGGATGCCCTTGCGGATCGCGCCTTCGCGGTCTTGGTGTTGTGGCAAGCTTGGCACAGGAGTTCGACGTTTGCCTCATCGAGGTCAGCGCCGCCGTCCTTTCGCTCAACGATATGGTCACCGATTACACGGTTGGTTGAGCCGCACTTCTCACAAAAGCAGCCGCGCTTCTTTTTGATATTCGCCATCAGAGATCGCCATGCCGACGACTTATAGAAGCTTTCCGTCACCTTCGGAGGTGCTGATAGCCTTCTCGGCATACCGCTTGGACCAGACTTGAATGCCGTAAGACGCGCCATACTATTAGACACACAAAAGCCCGGCTCATCACCGGGCTCTGTCGTCTCATCGTGTCGGGCATAGCTTGCGCACTGGCCTTGAATCGGTGCCCGTTTGGGCTGTCAAGGCTGGGGCTGACCGGCGTACCGACCTCAGGTATTTCTACCCCGCTGTTTAGGCGTTTTCAGAGGCTCACTTCAGGATCATCAGCGCGTCCATGGTGGCAATTGGTGTCATAGCTTCTCGCAGATTGCAAGAGGCACCGTGACAGGCACAAGCCCGCCGAACATGTCCACCATCACCACCACGTCGCCCTTGCCATCGGAGCGGCAGGAAAGCACCTTCCCTGCCATCCCGCAGAACGGCCCATCGAATAGCTGCATTCTGTCACCGGGCCGAAAAACCTTGCCAGTCGGCTTCTCCCAATCATAGACGCCGGCCTCTGCCATGTCCTTGAAGCGCCTTACTTCTTGAGCCGTAATTGCCATTGGTCGCTCATACCCACCAACCAGCGAAACAAAGTGATCGAGCCCTCGCAAACCGGCCAGCACCACCCCATCAACAGGCATATGCACCAGCACATAGCCATGGATGACAGGCATCAGAACCCCCGGAATAACCCGGTGACGACGCCGCAAATCAGGCCCTTTCCGCATCGGCACAAGCGCCTCGATACCAACATCAGTCAGCTGGTTTTCCACAGCCTGTTCGCGTCCGCTCGCCACTCTTGCTGCAAACCAGCGCATCGCAACGCCCGAATCGCAGCACCCGCGCAAGCGCTTCAGCCGCTCTTTGCGGTCCTGATCATTGTCGCGGGCACAACCGATCGGCATTCCCGTGATTGCTCTATGCTGCATCATCGCCTCGCGCTCCGTTCACAGTGGAAAGAAATGCCTGGAGAGCCGTCTCCACAGCATCGTCAATATCAGAGCCGCCTGTAGGTTTCAGGACCAGTGCCGGCATCCAAAGCCATTCAGGCAGTTCATCGGGGAAAGGCTGGCCGTTGCGCTCATGCAGGCGCTGCCAAGCCGCCACCACTTCTGGCTCACCGTCCCGGCTCACCTGCCGAAAGCCTGAAACGTGCGGCAGCAGATCCAGCCCCGTCACGAAAGGCTCATGGCGCCGTGCTGCGTCCATCATGGACTTTGCCGCCGGCCATCCGTGCTGCATCCGCTTTTTCCGCAACAGCGCCTCGCGTGTCACCAGCCCGTCGCGGATGGCCTTCTCGTCGTATGTGGTCAGCGTCACGATGCCGGTCGGCTTCTGCGAAACCGTGAGCAGAAAGCGCCCCATCCAGAGCTTTCCGCAGAACTTGGCGATGCCGTGGGTTTTTTCCGGCGCTGCCCGTGCCTCCTCCGGCATGTCACGCCAGTGGCGGTTCTTGAGGTAAACCGCAGCTGCCACCAGCCCGATATCGGATTTCTTGGCCCAGCGAAGATAGGCGGGCGTCAGATCGATGCACTCGGCCCGCTCATCGTCGGAAAGCGCAGACCAGGTGTTGCGGGCATACTCCACATCGCCCTTGCCCTTGCCCTTGTCCCAGCCCCCGAACCACAGCACGAACTCCCGCTCAATCCTTTTTCTGTCAACCCGCTTCAAGCCTCCCTCTTCCGGGGCGCGGTCACGCGCACCCGCCTTGAGGTTAGTTACAGGTTCTATTACAGGTTTAGAGGACTCTGGTGTCCGGTTCAAAACGACAGAAATGTCCGGTTCAAACGGCTGATTTTGTCCGGTTGAAGCCCCGTTTTCTGAACCGGACAAATTGTCCGCCTCAAATTCGCCAGCACCGCTCACAAAACCCACTTCAAATGCAAGCGAATATCTGTTGTTTTTCCGGTACTTGCCCTCTCTCTGTTCAGACCAGTTTACAAGCCCCTTGGCCTTCAAAGTGAGGAGATTGCGCCGCACGGAGCGTTCATCGATTTCACAAGCCTCCGCCAGATATTCCTGAGACGGAAAGCACCCTTCAACGGGGTTATGGCAGTCTGCCAGATGCCAAAGCACGCGCGCCTCTGCGCAGGAAATGCCACGCACGGTCACGGCCCACATGGTCGCCTTATGGCTCATGCCGCCACCTTCTCTTCCTGCACAGCCAGATGCCCGCAATTGGCCGCCACCAGCGCTTTCGCCACCGGTGGGCAGACGCTGTTGCCAACGCAGCTGACCTGCACGGATTTGGGGAAAGGCACCCACAGCGGCCCGCCATTGTGGCCGAGGCGTGCATGATCGAAATAGCCGTCGATCTTGTATCCGGGCGGGAAACCCTGAAGGTTGAACAGTTCGCGCGGCCTCAGCATCCGCATGCCGATATCGACCACCACGAAGGTCACGCCGTCCACATCAAGCGTCACGAACTCGCGTTCGTCCCAAACGCCATGGGCGCGCAGGAAATCCGCCACCTGCCGCGCACGGCCCGCCTGCGCTTCGGTGAATGGCGGCACGCTGACGGTTGCGGCAACATGCCCGAACCGGTCCCGCGTCGTCACGGTGCGGCAGGGCTCGTCCTCGCGCCCACCATCGCCCTGCCCATAATAGGATTGAAGATAGGGCATCACCAACTGGCTCTTGCCCTGCCCGTCCGCCATGATGGTGGCCGAAGGCTCATCCACGCCATGCCCGGTCGAGGTGCCGAACTGGCGGGCCACATAGGCGGAAACAAGCTGCTGCTGGCTGCCGGATTGCGTAATGGTCGAGGCCGCCTCGTCAAGTGGCCGCCCAGGGTTCACGCCGCCGATGCGGCGGCTGTCATTGTTCGCCTGCGCCATGAAGCCGCAGAAAACGGCATTCTGGTCTTTTCCGCTGGCCGTGATCGTGTGTGCCTGCCCGTCAATCGGCCGGTTCGCGCCACCCTGCTGCGCATAGGTCAGAACCGGCGCCATGATGCCAAGTGGTGCTGCGCCGCCCGGCCGCTTGATGAAGCTGTTTGCCGTGATGGTTGGCGCTTGCTCATCCATGGCAGATCCAGTCGCGCCGCCGTTAAACCGCTGGATCGAAGGGGCAACCAACATCTGATGCGCACCACCAGCCGTCACCGTATGAGCCTGCTCATCGACGCTGACGAACGGTTTTTGCGCATTGCGCATCGTCATCACATGCGGCCCGACAAGCGCATGCTTGACAGCACCGGCGACAATGGTCCCGATAGGCTGATCTACACTCATGCACCGAGGCGCCTGCCCTTGCCGCTCGCCATAGCCGATCTGAACAAGGAATGGCCGCTTCGCCTTCAACACATACCGGTCAAACCCGCGTGCGATCCGCGCATGGCTGTTGTCGGCCAGCGGGCGCACAGACCGAAGCTGGTGCTTCTGCCAGATCTCATCTGCCGTATCGAAGATCGAGGGGCAGGCAATGCTCCAGTCCAGATAATCGGCAACGATGGGCCATGCCTGCTTGCGCCCGGCAATCACATCAGCGTCGTCAGGCGCGCCATGGGTCTCCTTTGGCCACACGATCTTCTGCCCGTCAAAACGGATGATGATGAACAGCCGCTTGCGGATGGTCGGTGCGCCGAAATTCCGGCCGCGCAGTTCCCGGCTTTCCATGCGCCCGCCAAGCTTACGAATGGTTTTGCACCATTTCCGGTAGGTTTCGCCCTTCTTGTCCGGATCCGGCATCAGGCCTTTGGCCGTCTCGATCAGAGGACCGTAGTCCTTGAATTCCTCAACATTTTCCATGATGACGACATCCACCTTGCCGCCGCTCTTCTGGATGCGTTCGATCCAGCCGGGAATGATCCAGCAGAGGTCGCGAATGTTGCGCTCAACTGGCTTGCCGCCCTTGGCCTTGGAAAAATGTTTGCAATCGGGAGAGAACCAGGCAAGCCCGATATGCTTGCCGCGCAAATGGTCGAGCGGGTCGATCCTGTAGACATTTTCCGAAAGGTGGATCGTGTCCGGGTGGTTCACCTCATGCAGGCGAAGCGCCCATTCATTGTGGTTGATGGCGTAATCCGGCGAGCGGCCAAGCGCCTGCTCGATGCCGGTGGAAGCACCACCACCGCCTGCAAAGCTGTCGATGATGAGCGGGCGGCTAGCTGGTGCTGCAAGGGCGAGGCCGGCAAGAACCGTTCCGGCAAAAAGCGAAGGAATATGCGCGTTCATGCCGCCACCTCGCCTTCCCGCTGCGCCTCAAAGCCCCAGCCGGTCCAGCCGGGGCGGGCATTGCGTGAAAACAGTTCGAGCTTCGGCACGCCGGGGTAAATCGCGTCGATCACGTCGCCATAGTGCGAAGGCTTGGCGCTATGGGCGGTCTTGCGCTCGCGAAAAACCGTGTTCGGCTGTGTGCCGGGCAGCGGTGCCACCGGCTTGCCGCGCTTGCCGATCAGCAGAATTTCATGGCAGTCGCGCCCCCAATAGCCCGTTCCGGCAACTTCCTTGTCCCATATCCAGTGATGCACATAGGTAAAACCCCATGCCTCAAGCACCTTCATGCCATCGGGCAGCATGGGGTTCGTGGCCCACAAGAAAAGCACCGAATCTTCTTTGGCAGGAGATCCGATTTCCTCGAATAGCCCCATGATTTCAGGAGTGGACATGGTCGGATAGTGATTTTCCGGGCTCTTGTCGCGCCCCGTCACCTCCGAATAAACGCCGAAACGCCACGGCGGATCGGCATAAATCACTGGAAACTTTTGGGTCAGCTTTCCAGCCGTCGCCGTTCCGCCTTGCGTGACATGCGCCATGTGGGCCAGCCGCACCGCATGGCGAACCTCAGAAAGGCGTTTGCGGTTTTCCTTCGTGTCGGCCGCCTTGCGCTTTTCCTCCTCCAGCGCCGCCTTCACGTAAAGCACTTGGCGCTCTTCCGGCACAAGCTTCAGCCGGTCCAGAAATACACCGCTGTCCAGCCGCGTGCCGCGAATGTGGTGCAGCGCCATGTCGCAGATGCGTGCCCCGCGTTCGGTGTCGCGCTCCACCGTGCGCCGCGTCTGCCCGGTCGCCTGTGCGGTGGATTCAGCAAACGACAATTTGTCGCTTGCTGCGCCGTGGCGTGCGCGTCCGGCCGCCACATGCTGCGCCGTTTCCGGGTGCTTCAGCAGATAGATTTCCTTGCGGCGAAATAGAAACAGCGCGCGGTCTGCCGCCGTCAGTTCGGCGCGGGCAAGGTTCTCGTCAATTTCCCAAAGCTCCGCATCCAGCGCATCGCCGCTTTCGTGAAAGCAGTCGATCATGGTTTCGCCAAGCGCCCGCATCGCCTCCAGGCGGTGCCCACCGGCAGAAAGCATCACCGTTGCATCACCAGCTGCGCCAAACACGCTGATCGGCGTGCGCAGCCCAAGCTCGCGGATGGAAACCATAAGCGCCGCCACGCGCTCCGAATCCACCGGGCGCAGACGCTTGCCGGTCTCGATACTTTCGATAGGTCTGGAAACACAAACCCTCGATCCCACCGGCACATCTGCCGCAGCAGCGGCAGGCGGCACGTCACCCTTGCCGGCAATCGCTGCGGTTTTCTGCCCGCGTGCGGAAAGCGTGAAAAGCATATGGTTTTTGCGGTCGCGGTCCAGAAAGCCGCGCACATGCAGCCGCATGCAGGTGTTAAGCTCTGCAGGGCCGCCTGCCAGAAACCGCCCGTCCCGCGCAATCACATCCAGAACGGCCTTGGCCCGTTCGCCGGTTTTCATGCCGGGCGTGAAAATGGCACTCGTCATCACAGTGTCCTCTTCTTTTCAATCGCCCGCGCCAGCACATCCGCACGGCGGCCCTTGGCCAGCCGTTCGGCAATTTCGCGGGGGTCATAGGGAAAATCGGCAAAAGCCATCGCCTGTCGCAGGCGGCTTGGCAGCGCATCGAAGTGGCGCATCATGTTGGCAGGCGGTTCCGGGGCCAGAATGTTCACACCCATCAAAACCCACTCCCCTGTTTGCAAAATCCCGTCTCGGCTTCCTCGATCAGCGCACACACATCCGCCTCATCGAGCGAAAGCTGTTGCGCAATGCACAGCGTCGAAAGCCCGCCCGTGTGCCAAAGCTCCAGCACCCGCGCCGTCTGTGCCTCGCGAATGCGCAGCATGCGGTGCGTCTCAATCTCGCGGGCAATCCGCGCCCGCATCTCGGCCACGGCCTGCCGCTGCGGGCGGCTGTAAAAGCGCTCCATCAGCGGGCATCCTTCGTTTCGGTGTTCCAAAGTTCGGCGGAAAGCAGCGAGCGCGCCGGGCATGGGTAAGCCACCGCAAACCCCGCCTCTTCAGTCAGCAGAAAATGCGCGCCGCATTCAAAATGCGCCTCATCCGCCACCTCAAGCGCCGCCACGCGCGGCGCGCGGCACTGCGGGCAGGCAACACGAAGCTGCAGGAATTGCCGGCGCACGCTCATGGCTGCACCTGCGCAGCGGCCATCGGCCGGCCCTGCCAGTAAAGCGAAACCCCGCCGCGCAGCACCAGCTGGCGCCGCACGCGGTTTCGCCAGTCGCGTGCGCCCTCAATATGCATGGCCGCCACGCGGTCTTCACCGGCTTCAAAACCGGCGTGATAGTAGTTTTCAAACGCAGACATGCCGCCCTCGCGGGCGGCAACCTGATCGATATAACGGGCAGTGGAAAAGCGGATGGCCATCAGCCGGCCCCACCCATCACACGCAGGCTGGAAGCCTCGCCGCCACGGGCGCGAATGCTGGCAATCTTGGCGCGAAGGTCGCCATTCGCCCGGTCAAGCAATGCCGCCTCGCGGTCAATGTGGGCCACTTCAGCCGGCGTCACCACGCCATCGGCCACCGCTTCTGCCACGGCCAGCCCCAGCGAAGCCTCGCTCACCCGCACATGCGCATGCGCCACCAGAATGTCGCTCTGCGTGGAAAGGTGCGCCACCGGCTCGGAAAGCTCCCGCCCCGTCACGCCCGCCATCACTTCAGAAACAAACGCCCGCCCGCAATGCCGCTCCAGCGCCACCACGGCCAGCAGCGGCGGCATGTCGGTGCCTTCCCGGTCCTGCCAGCGGTGAACGGTGCTTTTGCCATAACCGGCAATAGACCCCGCCTGCTCAATGCCACCGCAATAGGTGATGAGATCGTGAACAGCGGCCTTCAGGCGATAGTGAAAGGCATTTTCGGAAAGAGGCATGGGCAAAACTCCGACAAGGCAAACAAAAACCTGTCCCGCAGCGGGAAAAAGCTGCGGGTTTTCCCGTGGCGGGAACATTTGAAATCCATCAAATCTGAGGGGTATTCAGCAACAACGCGCCGGAGGCCCGCATGCCCGTTCCAAAACAGACACTGCCCCGCCGGGAGGAGAAGACGAAAAAGCCCGGCGGGGCAGGCTTGGCCAGCGCAATGCAGGTCCGCGTGCGGCGCTGGCAAGAAAAGCGGCCATGCCGTGCAACGGGCGGAAACCCGGCATGGCCGCAGAGCGCCGATAACAGGCACTCATCTCAAAAAAGGCACCCCGGCCAGCCGGGAGGAGGAGAAGCCGGCCAGGGCATGCGCGCAGCCGGGAGGCAGCGTTGCGCAACAGGAAGAAAAGCCCAGCCGTCGCGGTGGATCGCGCCGGCTGGGAAGGTGCGCCGGAAGAGGTCACACAGACCGGCGCGGGGGGAAGGGTTTGGAGGCGCATCATTCGGCGGCCTCTTTAGTGGCCATCGCAGTCAAAATGCGTTCGCGGGTGGAGCTTCTCGGCTCACGTCCGTCTCGCAACTGAAAGACAAAAAGCGGGTCGCCTGCAAATCTGCGTCCAAACAGTGTCGGGCTGATACCTTCAGCTTCCAGATACTGCTCAACCTTTGATTTGAAGGTTTCGACGTCCGACACGGGCGGCTCCAATAGGACTATCACTATTACTGATAGGTACATTCCTATTCGCCACAAGTCAATTCCTATGCAAGTGATTTCCTATGGACCCTGTGCGCAAAATCATTTTTAAACGGATCAAGGAGCGAAACCTCACCTACAAGGAGGTTTCCGAACAGCTCGGGAAAAATCCCGCCTATATGCAACAATTCATAGAGCGCAATGTCCCGCTGAAACTAAAAGAGGATGTTCGGGCGAGGCTGTCTGAAATTCTTGATATTCCAGAGCAAGATCTTGGCGGGCGCATGCCACCCAGCCCCAACGCGGCACTGGGAAATGACTTTGTACCGGAAATCAGTTTGATTGCCGGTCTCGGCGGTGGTGGAATAGCCGCGACAGAGATTGCGCATAAAAACGGCATCACCTTTGCGCGCGAAACAATTCGCGATTATTGGCGTTTGCCGGATTGGATGATGACGAGAATGGCCGCAAACGCTGATGCGCTTGCTTGTTTTCCTGTCCAAGGCGATTCAATGCAGCCTACGATTTGCGACGGAGATGTTATCTTCGTCGATACTCGTCATCGCGTACCTTCGCCTCCTGGCGTCTACGCATTGGCAGATGAATTCGGTGGCGTCGTTGTAAAGCGATTGGAGGTCACATCGAGGCCAGGCGATGAAATGGTTCGCGTCCGCATAACGTCAGATAACCCGCGCCACTTGGAGCGCGAGTTGAATTTAGATGAGATCTATATTGTGGGCAGGTATGTTGGGCGCTTTACTATTTAGTCGCGCCCGTCCTGACGCGGTCTGAATTTACAAGCGCCTCGCCAAGTCTGCCCAGTACCTGCTTAAGCGCAGCTTCTGCCGAATCAGTCATCGACTTAGAGCCGCCCTCGCACATCATGCCGGCATCAGATTGGCCTCGTCCGCTTCCAGATACCGTCGATCCAAGTAAGCGGCCACTAGGCCCATCAACCACAATTGATGCTGATAGCTCCACTTCCGTTTCGATCCCAGCTGACCAAAATCCGGGCACAACACGAAGTCGCCCATCGAGGTTTTCGCCACGGACTATGATAATGCCGCGCGCACCACGGGCTTTTAACTCAGCCCGGTCCACTGGCGCGCTCACAACTTCCATTTCATTTACCAAATTCGACAAGGTCTGCCGGACAGAACTTCCAAAGCTCGGCCCCATATCCAGAGGATATGTGTGTGCAGCGCAGTTTAAGTCTGACGGCTTTATAGGCTTGCTTAGACTGCTCCCATCAACAAAAAGCAAATACTTTCCCGGCAGCTTATCACCGTATGAAGAATAAATATTGTAGGTGGCAACCGGCATAGGTTTTGCGTTGTACTGACAGCCTGCTGCGGCAGTAAGGGCAGCAACGGCCATAAGACACCGTGCTCCCTTCAAAAAATCGATCATTACTTTTCCCGCCCCAAAAAATTGTGCCAGCCCACAAGACAACTCACTAGCCGCGCGTGTCAAGTTCGGGCGCATAGGCTCTATCAGATTTAGCAAATAGGCAAATTCCTATTTTCCTATTGACGAGCTGATAGGTTTTTGCCTATTCTCTGTCCGTACCGCCGGGCGCCTCGAAAAGTTCACCCGGCTTCAAAGCAAGTCCTGCCGCCGACCCCCGCGCAACGCCCATGGCGCGCGGCGGCAGGTTTGCGCCATGAAACGGATGGAGAAGACCATGGAAACAAAATTCAAATTCGAACTGTCCCAGCGCGTTGAACTGGACGAAAGCCGCGAGGAGGGTACGGTGATTGCCCGCGCGGAATATTCCAACAAGTGCAACCAGTATCTGGTTCGCTATCTCGCCGGCGACGGCCGCCAGACAGAAAGCTGGTGGGACGAAGACGCCATCACGGTCGCCGCCTGATCGAGATCCGCTTGCCCCTGCCGCAGTCCACCCGCTGCGGCACTGCAAACGGATGGAGATCATTCCCATGCATCACGAAACCCCCTTCGGCGCCCGCGTGCCGGCCATGCCCGCCGCCCGCCGCCGCACCGCCCCCGTCTGGCAGTTCAATGCCGTGGCGCTTGGCCTGTGCGCCATCATCACCCTGTCCATTCTTGTGCCCCTGTCCTTCTATCTTGCCGGCGCCCGCCTTATCGAGATCGAGGCCAGTCTGGCAGCAAAAGCGAGGGTTTGAGCCATGGAACCCTTCATCACCGATGACCCCGGCCCGCGCCGCAAACCCGTCAGCAGCAAAAGCCTGCTGCAGTTTGAAAACGAGCGCTTGCGGAGCCGTCTGCGGCTGATGTCGATCATCTCCGCCGGGCTCATCATCGCCCTTGCTTTTTCCATTGGCATCATCGCGCTCCAGGCCGAAACCAGCGCTTGCCCGGCACCCGCCGAACAAAAGGTGTGAGCGCCATGGAAAACACCCCTCCTCCCTATTTCCGCATTGGCCTCATAGGCATCACCGCCGCCGCCATCTGGATTTACTTTTACAGCAATTCCAGCGCCGCAAGCTTTTCCAAAATTTCGGCCCGCATGCCGGATGATGACACGGTGCTGGCATGGCTCCTCACAATCGGCGGCTGGTGGATGGCCCTTGCCCTTGCCACCGCCTTTGCCTTCCACGCCATGCGCGTGCGCCATCTGCGCGACGACAACGAAACGCTGGCTGACGAAAACGCCCGCATCCGCGCCGAAAACGAAACCCTGCGCGGCAGGTTCTGGAGGAAACAGGCATGACCAGTGAAACCAGTAATCTTGCATGGGAATGGTGGGCCAGCCGCGATGCGGAAATCTATCGAATTGGCCCTTGCAAAAGCCGCGATGAGGTAATCGCAGAAGCAACCCATGCGGGCGAAGGCATTGAAGGCACAGCCGAAGACGGCTCACATATTGTCACCTTCTACATCGTGGAAGCCCAGCGCGGCAATCTGCGGTTGGCAGACTGGATTGGCGCTGAAGACGCGCTTGAGCGCGCCGACGAAAGCGTGGCCGATAGCGACGTGACCGGATCCGAAGCCGATGAGCCCCCGTATTTCAAGGCAACGCCGGACCAGGAGGCAGATCTTGCCGCCCGCCTCCGCCGCGCCTGTGATGATTGGCAGGAAGCCCACGGCCTCACCTTCACCTGCGCCACGTTTTCAGCCTCGCGCAACGAGGAAACGATCACCGTTCCGGACCCATATGCGCCGGTCTCCAGCGTTGGGAGCGAATAGAATGGCTGAACACATCATAAAATGCTGGCCGCAACAGTTTTGGGCTATTCGGTCCGGCCTCAAGACTTTTGAGTATCGCAAGAACGATAGAGGCTATCGCGTTGGTGATACCCTCATTATCCGCGAATTTGATCCCGCGACTGGGGCATTCAGCGGCGCTGATGAGCGCCGGACAATAACGCACATGCTGGCCGGCGGCTTTGGGCTGCCCGAAGGTTACGCTGTGCTTGGACTGGGGGATTGCCCACCGCCCTCCTCACATGTGGTGGCGATCCAGGAGGCTGCGAAGGCATTACCCGGCGTCGAAGGCATAGGCGCAACCTACGTGCGCGAGATCGACGCTTGGCGGCTCTATACTATGCCTGGAGCAAAACCTTTCGGCTCGATAGACGGCTATAGCCGCGACCTTGCAGACTGGGTC
>JAIXTO010000049.1 GCA_027483885.1 Rhizobiaceae bacterium | reverse complement strand
CTTCCTGCGCGCCGTCGAGAATGATGGCGACTGGAACCTGACCGCCCGCAAGGACGGCACGGTCATGAAGACGCTGAAGGCGCGTGATCTCTGGGAAAAGATTTCCTACGCCGCCTGGGCCTCTGCCGATCCGGGCCTGCACTTCAACACGACCATGAACAACTGGCACACGTCGCCGGCAGCCGGCCCGATCCGCGCGTCGAACCCGTGCTCGGAATACATGTTCCTTGACGACACGGCCTGCAACCTTGCCTCGCTCAACCTCCTGCGCTTCAAGGATGCCAAGACCAAGAACATCGACATCGCAGATTACGAACATGCCGTTCGCCTGTGGACCGTCGTGCTCGAAGTCTCCGTGATGATGGCGCAGTTCCCGTCGCGCCAGATTGCTGAACGCTCCTACGAATACCGCACGCTCGGCCTTGGTTATGCCAATATCGGCGGCCTGCTGATGTCGTCTGGCATTCCCTACGACTCGACCGAAGGCCGCGCCATCGCCGGCTCGCTGACGGCGATCATGACCGGCATCTCCTACGCCACCTCGGCTGAAATCGCCTCGGAACTCGGCCCCTTCCCGGGCTTTGCGCCGAACCGCGAGAACATGCTGCGCGTCATGCGCAACCATCGCCGCGCAGCCTACGGTGAATCGACCGGTTACGAAGGCCTCTCGGTCAACCCGGTGCCTCTTATCCATTCGGAAAACCCGGATCAGGATCTCGTGGCCCATGCCAAGGCGGCCTGGGACAAGGCGCTGGAGCTTGGCGAAAAGCACGGCTACCGCAATGCCCAGACGACCGTGATTGCCCCGACCGGCACGATCGGCCTTGTCATGGATTGCGACACGACCGGCATCGAGCCTGACTTCGCGCTGGTAAAGTTCAAGAAGCTCGCCGGCGGCGGTTACTTCAAGATCATCAACGGTGCCGTTCCGGAAGCGCTTCGCACGCTCGGCTATTCGGAAAGCCAGCTGGCCGAGATCGAGGCCTATGCCGTCGGCCACGGCAACATCAACCAGGCCCCCGGCATCAACCCCGGTTCGCTGCGCGCCAAGGGCTTTTCCGACGAGAAGATCGAAGCGATCAACGGCGCCACCAAGGCTGCCTTCGACATCAAGTTCGTGTTCAACCAGTGGACGCTTGGCGCCGACTTCCTCAAGGAAAGCTTAAAGGTTTCCGACGAGCAGCTCGCCGACATGAGCTTTAACCTGCTCGAACATATCGGCTTCTCGAAGAAGGACATCGAGGCGGCCAATATCCACGTCTGCGGTGCGATGACGCTGGAAGGCGCGCCGTTCCTCAAGAACGAGCATCTGCCGGTGTTTGATTGCGCCAACCCCTGCGGCAAGATCGGCAAGCGGTATCTGTCGGTGGAAAGCCACATCCGCATGATGGCGGCTGCCCAGCCCTTCATCTCCGGTGCCATTTCCAAGACGATCAACATGCCGAACGAGGCAACCGTTGAGGATTGCGGATCCGCCTACATGCTCTCCTGGAAGCTGGCGCTGAAGGCGAACGCCCTTTACCGCGATGGCTCCAAGCTGTCCCAGCCGCTCAACGCCTCGCTCATCGAGGACGAGAACGACGACGATGCGCTGGAAGAGCTGCTTCAGCAGCCGCAGGCCGCCCAGGCCGTGACGATCACCGAAAAGATCGTCGAGCGCGTCATCGAGCGTGTCACCCGCGAGCGGGAAAAGCTGCCGAACCGTCGTCAGGGTTACACCCAGAAGGCCAATGTCGGCGGTCACAAGGTCTATCTGCGCACCGGTGAATTCGGCGACGGCCGCATCGGCGAGATCTTCATCGACATGCACAAGGAAGGTGCCGCCTTCCGTGCGATGATGAACAACTTTGCCATCGCAATTTCGCTCGGCCTCCAGTACGGCGTGCCGCTCGAAGAGTTCGTCGAAGCCTTCACCTTCACCAAGTTCGAACCGGCCGGCATCGTGACGGGCAATGACGCAATCAAGAACGCCACGTCGATCCTCGACTACGTGTTCCGCGAACTTGCCGTCTCCTATCTCGGCCGCCACGATCTGGCCCATGTCGATACGTCCGACTTCTCGCAGACGGCGCTTGGCAAGGGCATCCAGGAAGGCAAGACCAACCTCGTCTCCACCGGCTGGACACGCGGTTACAAGCCGACGCTCGTCTCGGGCGGTTCCGATCGCCTCGCTGCCAATGAACCGAAGGGTTCGGCAACGGCTTCCCCTGCCAAGGCATTGGCGGGCGGCAACGTGACAGCTTTTGCGGGCTCCGCTGCCCGCAAGCTTGAAACCACGCTTGCAATCTCGACCTCTGAAGTCGTTTCCTTCAAGCGCGATTACGAAGAGCGCGCCAAGGAACTGGTCGAAGAGATTGCCGAGGAAGCGCTCGCCGACGAAAGCCAGCAGTCCGCCACCGCCCTCTTCTCCGACAAGGCCGAGGCAGACGCAGCCGCCGCCAAGGCGGAAGCCAAAAAGAAGGAAGCCGACCGCCGCATGCGCTCCATCGCGCAAGGCTATACCGGCAACATGTGCTCCGAGTGCCAGAACTTTACGATGGTGCGCAATGGCACGTGTGAGAAGTGCGATACGTGCGGTGCAACGAGTGGCTGCAGCTGAGTAAGGCTGAGTTGTAGAATGACGACAATACGGCCCGGGGGAAACCTCGGGCCTTTTGCTGTTTGAACACCATAGCCGGATCGCGTGAGGTTATGGATCCTCGGGTCAACCCAGAGGATGACGGGGCTTATGTTTGGCATGCCAACATCCCCTATCATGTGCTGAAACGTTGGGAGTGATCTCCCCGTGGTGCCAAGCACAGGGGCGTCATCCTCGAGCAGGTTTTGACCGAGACCGACATTTTCTGACTGTAGAGATTTGAACGCAGCGCCCCGCAACCATTTCCAACATAACAGTCTCACCGCTCCCATCTAGGCGGCGGTTTTATTTTTGGGGGAATGATCCCCGATCCGGAACCCGTCAAAGTCGCCATTTCGGAGGACACCCACGCTGACCTTGCCCCGTAGAACAATTCATCTTCAAACAAGCTCTGGCCCATAGAGAGGGCCAGAGAATGAAGCGTAACCGCTTTACAGATGAGCAGGATCACTTGGCATCGTCACGGAGCACGGGCACCAGTCCCTGAGCTTTGCATCAAGCAGGCCGTCAGTAATGCCAGCATCGATAAGTGGACGCCCACAGCCATCCCTTGACCGGAAAACGCCGGATCAGGCGTTGCTTCAACGCGCTGACACCGATGATGCGGCAGCATAGTCGAGGCGGCAATCGACTGAGCGAAACGCCCGAAACGGTTCAGAGGACCCCAGGCACCCCCGCGCAGATCGAGGACATCATCATGTCATCGGCCATGGCCGAGTGATCGCCGGCGATGCAGCATAGGCCGGGCGTCAGGGCGAGAATGAGGAAGGCTGTGGTGCTGGTGCCGAGGATTCGGCTCATCCAGCCTTTGGCAACCTTCTCTTCCGGAGGTTCCTCGTCTGCAAGCGGCTCTACGACAGCCGGCTTGCAGACAACCGCGCCGAATTTCTCAAAGAAGTCGCCCGCCAGTTTCTTCGCCGTGCTGTCGATCAGGCGGCTTCCCATCTGCGCCAGCTTGCCGCCAATTTCAGCTTTCACGACATAGTGCAAGATTGTTGCATCGCCATCCGGCTCGAGCGTGACATTGGCAGCACCCTTGGCAAAACCGGCCATACCGCCCGACCCCTCGCCGGAGATCGTATAGCCGTGCGGCGGATCCAGATCAGAAAGGGTGACAGTGCCGGCAAAGCTCGCCTTGACCGGGCCGATGCGCAGCGTCACCTTGGCGACCATCTCGGTTTCGGACGTCTTTTCGATGGAGTCGCAGCCGGGTATGCACTGGCGCAAGATGTCGACGTCGTTCAGGGCCGCATACACCGCTTCGCGCGACGCTTCGATGCGTTGTGATCCGTTCATATCCATGATTGTTCTCCCTTTATGCGTTTCTTTGGCCGCGCCGCCTGATCTCGATCATTTCCGCCACGATCGAGAAGGCAATTTCATCCGGTGTGATGGAGCCGAGGTCGAGACCTGCCGGCGAGTGCATGTCATCCATCGATCTGGCATCGACCCCGTCGGCTTCCAGATCGCGTCTCAGCGCCGCAAACTTCTTGCGCGAGCCGACGAAGCCGGTGTAGCGGCTGCTCTGGGTGCCGAGAACCGCCTTCAACGCTGCGCTGTCGCTGCGTCCCTGGGTTGCAATGATAATATATCCTTGCTGCGAGCCGTCGGTCGGGAGGTCGAAACCATCGATCATCCGGTCCGATGTGCCAAACGCTGCATGATCGGCCTGCGGCGCGCAGATTGTGACGAAGAACCCCATGCGCCGAGCGATGTCGGCAAGGGCCACTGCCACCGGTGACGCACCAAGAATAGCAAGATGCGGGCGCGGCAGGACAGGTTCGACGAACACATCCATCGTGCCCTGGCTCGGGCACATGTTGCGTGCGTAGAACACACCGTCCTTCATGTCGCCGGGTTTGACCTGTTGCATCTCAAGCAGGTCTTTCGGCTGGATGCTGATCAGGCGAGGTTGACCGTCGCGGATGGCCTCACCCGCAGCCTTCAGCACGGCACCACGCGCGCAACCGCCGCCGATCCAGCCGGCCGAAATGCTGCCATCCGCCAACACCACAGCCTTGGCACCCGCCTTGGCCGCCGTAACCGAGACGGTGCGGACGACCGTTGCAATGGCAAAAGGCTCTCCACGCGCCTTGGTCTGACTGACCAGATCGAGAATATCGGATGCTTCCTGCATGCTCAGATCCTCGCCAGATAGGGTTCGAGCGCCTTGAGGCTCTCCAGGTTGTGAGCCGGCGCAAAGAGATCGATGAACGGAAGCGCCGCCTTCATGCCGGCTGCCTCAGGGGCATAATCCTGCCAGCCGATCATCGGGTTCAGCCAGGCGATCCGCCGGCACCGCCGCCGGAGCGCCCGCATCTCGTCGCCCAGCCGCTCACTCGGCCCCGTGTCGTAACCGTCCGAGACGATCATGACGCAGGTACGCGAATGGATGCAGCGTTTTGCATGCCATCTGTTGAAGGTCGCTAAGCTATCGCCGATGCGGGTTCCGCCGCCGGTTCCCTGACCCATTAGCGCCATCCGCTCGACGGCACGCTGGGGATCGCGCTCCCGCAGCGCCGGGGCGATATGAACGAGCCGCGTATGAAAGAGGAATGCTTCGGCCTCGCGAAATGCGTCGAGCACGCCATGCATGAAGCGCAGAAAGACCGCCGAGTAGAGGCTCATCGAGCCGGAGCCGTCGAGAAGCACGACCAGTCGCAGCGGTTTTTCCCGGCGCTTCCGAAACACCAGCTGCATCGGCGTACCGCCATTCGCGATGCTCTTGTGGATCGTGCGCCTGAGATCAAGCCTTTGGCCACGCAGGCGCGCCCGCATGCGCCGCGTCATCCGCGCGCGCATCGAAACGGCGAGGCGTTCAGCCAGGCGATGCGCCTCGGCGAGATCGTCCGGATGCGTCAGGTGCCGGAAGTCGGTCTTGCCCATGAACTCAGCGCGCGACGCTCCCTCACGCCGGGTTTCGCCGGTCTCGACTGCTTCCGCTCCCTCGCCACGTTGCACATGATCGGCAGCATCCTGATTGCCCTGGCCGCGCGCACCGTTTGCGGCGGCCTGCACACCGTCAGGGGCCTTTTGCGGCGCGCCCGACATCCGCGTGGCAGATTTCATGCCGCGCTTCAGCCAGAAGGCATCGAAGATCTCATCGAACATCGTCCAGTCGGAATGTCGGCTGCAAAACAGCGATCTGAGCGCCGGGCGCAGCCGCGACGGACGGCTTGCACCGTCCCCACTCAGCACCGTCAGCGCGTCGCGATATTCCGCAGAACCGATGATAAAGCCATTGTCGCGCAGCGTCGCCACAAAGCCCGACAGCTTGGCCCGCATCAATTCGCCCAGTTCAGGTTCGGTCTTACGCAGCGCGCTCATCTCACGCCACCTTTCCGAGCAGTCGCTCGGTGACCTGACGCGTCATGCGGACCTTGTCCTCCGCCGTCTTGATCAGGCACATCAACGTTTGATGAACCGCCTCGGGCTCGTCATGCAGGTGTCGTATGTCGAGGCCGGCAAGTGTTGCGGCCCAATCGAGCGTTTCGGCAACACCCGGTGTCTTGCGCAGGTCCTCCTTGCGGATGAGGCCCACCATCGAAGCGATCTGCAACGCCAGCGCTGCATCGATATCAGGCAGTCGCGACAGGATGATCCGCGCCTCGCGATCGACATCGGGAAAATCGACATAATGATAAAGACACCGCCGCCTGAGCGCGTCGGACAATTCGCGGGTTCCGTTGCTGGTCAGGACAACCCGCGGAATGCTCGTCGCCGCAATCGTCCCGAATTCCGGTATCGACACCTGGAAATCCGACAGAAGCTCAAGCAGGAAGGCTTCGAACTCCTCGTCTGCCCGATCAACCTCGTCGATCAGCAGAACGGGTGCCTTTGCCTGCCGGATGGCTGCCAGCAGAGGCCGTTCAAGCAAGTATTTTTCAGAGAAGATCGCCTCTTCAACTTCGTCGGCATTGAGGCCTTCGCGCGCCTTGATCGCCAGCAACTGTCGCTGGTAATTCCATTCATAGAGGGCCGAACTCTGGTCCAGTCCCTCGTAACATTGCAGCCGGATCAGCTTGGTATCGTTTGCGAGCGCCAAGGCGCGCGCAACCTCCGTCTTGCCAACACCGGCCTCGCCTTCCAGAAGCAGCGGTCGTGACAGGCTGTCCATCAGCCATAGCGCGGTCGAGAGGTCGCGATCGGGAACATACCCGACCGCGGCCATCTGCGCGGCAATCCTCTCCTGTGGAAGTTTCACTGCCATCGACTGGTCCAGCCTTATCCGTGCAACCCGAGGCGTTCGCCGACTTTCCAGAGCCGCCAGGCGTCATGCGGCATCTGGATGTGGCCGGCATCGAGGAAGGCATAGGCGTCGTTGACCGCATTGGAGAAGCACGGAACGCCGCCGACATGCGGGCTTTCACCGACACCCTTGGCGCCGATCGGATGATGCGGCGATGGTGTGACGGTAAAGTCCGTTTCCCACTTCGGCGTCTCGACGGCGGTCGGCAGGAAGAAGTCCATGAAGGACGCCCCCATGACATTGCCCATCTCGTCGTAACGGATCTCCTGCCCCATGGCGCAGGCGAACGCCTCGGTCAGCCCGCCATGCACCTGTCCCTCGATGATCATCGGATTGATGCGCGTGCCGCAATCGTCCAGCGCATAGAAGCGGCGGGTTTTGGCCACGCCCGTATCGACATCGATATCCATGATGCAGAAATAGGCGCCAAAGGGGTAGGTCATGTTCGGCGGCTCATAATAGTTGACCGCCTCCAGACCCGGCTCGAGGTTCGGCGGCGGGG
Organism: Rhizobiaceae bacterium; assembly: GCA_027483885.1. Taxonomy (GTDB): domain Bacteria; phylum Pseudomonadota; class Alphaproteobacteria; order Rhizobiales; family Rhizobiaceae; genus Neorhizobium. The sequence goes on along the minus strand of JAIXTO010000049.1, from coordinate 11,543 downwards.
CGTTGTAGGCCGACCAGGCGATCTCCTTCATCGTCTTGAACTTCTCCGGCAGGCCCTTGACGCGGAAGCGGTCGATATCCCACTCAAGGTCGCCTTCATGCACTTCGAGCATATGGGCGGCGATCATCTGCGCCTTGGCCTTGATCTTGCGGGCCGCCACGGCTGTGGCAGCGCCGGCAACCGGCGTCGAGCGCGAACCGTAGGTGCCGAGCCCGTAAGGAGCCGTGTCGGTGTTGCCTTCCTCGATCATGATGTCGTCGGCGGGAATGCCGAGTTCCGTGGCGATGATCTGGGCATAGGTGGTCTCATGTCCTTGCCCCTGGCTCTTGGTGCCCATCCGGGCAATCACGGAGCCCGTCGGATGGATGCGGATTTCGGCGCTGTCAAACATTGCAATGCCGAGAATGTCGCAATTCTTGGCCGGTCCTGCACCGACGATTTCGGTGAAAAAGGAGATGCCGATGCCCATCAGTTCGCGCGTTTCGCCACGCTTGAAGGCCTCGCGTTTTTCCGCCTGCTCCGCACGCAAGGCCTTGTAGCCGATGGCGTCCATCGCCTTCTTCATGGCGGTGTGATAATCGCCGCTGTCATATTCCCAGCCGAGCGCCGAGTGATAGGGAAACTGCTCCGCCTTGATGAAATTCTTGATCCGCAACTCGGCGGCATCCATGCCAAGCTTCTGGGCCAGAACTTCGATGGCGCGCTCGATGGCAAACACCGCCTCCGTCACCCGGAACGAGCAGCGATAGGCGACACCGCCTGACGCCTTGTTGGTATAGACACCATCGACAACCAGATGCGCGACCGGGATGTCATAAGAGCCAGTGCAGATGTTCATGAAACCGGCCGGCCATTTGGACGGGTCGGCGCAGGCATCGAAGGCGCCGTGATCGGCCAGCACATGTACGCGCATCCCGAGAATCTTGCCGTCCTTGGTGGCGGCCAGTTCCGTGGTCATGTGATAGTCGCGGGCAAAGGATGTGGTGGAGAGGTTCTCCATCCGGTCTTCCACCCATTTGACTGGCACGCCCAGCACGATCGAGCCGACGACAGAGCAGACATAGCCGGCATAGGCACCGACCTTGTTGCCGAAACCACCGCCAATATCCGGCGCGATCACGTGGATCTTGTGTTCGGGTAGACCTGAAATCAGCGAGACGACCGTGCGGATGACATGCGGTGCCTGGAAGGTACCCCAGAGCGTCAGTTCGCCCTTGACCTTGTCGAACGAGGCGAGTGACTGGCAGGTCTCCAACGGCGATGGATGGGTGCGGTGGTCGACCAGCATTTCCTTGATCGTCACATCCGCCTTGGCAAAAACATCGTCGGTCGCCTGCTTGTCACCGATCTGCCATTCGAAGATGTGGTTGGGATGTTTGCGCGGCCCATGGGCGCCCACCATCTTGTCCTGGATATCTTCGCGCAGGATCGGCGCATCCGGCAGCATGGCCTTGAACGGGTCGACAATGCAGGGCAGCGCTTCATAGACGACGTCAACGAGTTCGGTCGCATCAGAGGCAATATAGCGATCCTCGGCGATGACGAATGCGACTTCCTGGTTCTGGAACAGCACCTTGTGCTCGGCCAGAACCGCCTGGACGTCACCGGCAAGCGTCGGCATGTAGTGCAGGCCGAGCGGCTTCAGATCGGCCGCCGTCAGCACCGCGATCACGCCCGGCAGCGCCTTGGCGCGCGACGTGTCGATGCTGACAATGCGCGCATGCGCGTGCGGCGAGCGGACAAAATCGCCGAACAGCATGCCCGGCAGTTTCAGGTCGTCGACATAGGAGCCCTTGCCTTGCGTAAAGCGGATGTCCTCGACGCGCTTGCGCTTGCACCCCATGCCCTGCAGCTTTTCGGTCCGTTCGGCGCGATCGGTGTCAATCTTGACTTGCTCGTTCATTCCGCGGCCTCCTGAAACGGTGTTCCATTGATCTTGGCCGCCGCATACTGGATGGCCTTGACGATGTTCACATAGCCGGTGCAACGACAGAGATTGCCGGCGATGCCGTAGCGAATTTCCTCTTCGGTCGGATTGGGGGTTTCCTGCAGCAGGCGATGGGCGCGCAAGATCATGCCCGGCGTGCAGTATCCGCACTGCAGCCCGTGCATCATGCGGAAGCCCTCCTGCAGGGCGCTCAGCGTTCCGTCCGCATTGGCGACACCCTCGATCGTGGTGATGCTGGCGCCATCGGCCTGGACTGCGAAGGTCATGCAGCTCTTCACCGACATGTCGTCCATGTCGACCGTGCAGGCCCCGCAATGGCCGGTGTCGCAGCCGATATGAGCGCCCGTCAGGTTCTGCTGCTCCCGCAGGAAATGGATCAGCAAGGTGCGCGGCGCCACGAGAGCCTCGACAGCCTTGCCATTGATGGTGACCTTGATATGCGACTTTGTCATTGTTTCCCCCCTCAGACCGTGGCGCGGGCGCGTGCCCGATCAAGTGCGCGGCGCAGCATGATACCGGCCATCTTGGTGCGGTATTCGGAGGGCCCACGCATATCGGAGGCCGGATTGGTGATGGCCTCGGCCGCAGCAACTGCCGCATTGACGGTTGCCGCATCGAGCGTGCTGCCAACCAGAATGCCAGCGGAGTCGGACGCCCAGAGCGGCGTTTCCGATACATTGGTCAGGCCGATCGAGGCACTGATGCAGGTGCCTCCTGCCATGGTGATGACCACTGCCGCCGCCGCCGTCGCATAGTCTCCGACCTTGCGCTTGAGTTTTTCATAGCCGTAGCCATGACCGGCAGGCGGGACCGGAATGCGGATCTCGGTCACGATCTCGCCGGGCTCCAGAGCGGTTTCGTAAGCTCCGAGATAGAAATCCCGCGCCGGGACCTGGCGGCTGCCACCGGTGCCGGTCAGCTGGTAGCTGGCCCCGAGACACTGCATCAGCGCCGGCATGTCATTGCCCGGATCACCATTGGCGCAATTGCCGCCGATCGTGCCCTTGTAGCGGATCTGCGGGTCGGCGATGACGAGGGCTGTCTCGCGCAGGATTGGAACGAGTTCTGCGAGCAAGGCGCTGGCGATGACCGAATGCTGCGTTGTCATCGCGCCGATGATGACATCATCGCCCACAACTTCGATACGACGCAGCCCCTCGATTGCCGCAAGATCCACCAGATGCTCAGGCGCTGCCAACCGTGTCTTCATCAATGGTATCAGACTGTGACCGCCAGCGAGCGGTCTTGCGTCCTCGCCGAGTTGCATCAACAGCGCGACAGCGCTTTCGACCGTCGTCGGTCGGTGGTATTCGAACGTTCCAGGTATCATCCGCCGCTCCTCCCAAAGCACCGTCTCGAATGACAAAAGGCCGAACCTCCGTGGCCCTTGTCTTGTCAGCACAGCAGGCGACGATTGTTGCCGCCAAACAATGGAAAGCACACCAAAACGCCTCGATTTGCACGAAATGCAGAGAGTTGCGCACGAAATGCGGCAGGAGATTTGACCTAACGACAGTCGGCTGAGGTGCCGCTTCTCGATGCTTTGAAGACGGCGAGCTCAGATCGAAAGCCTGTCAGCCTCGATCGACTGACAGGCACGGTTCGCCTGATCGGCGTATCCAGTTCAACCACGCCTGAGTCCCCGGTCTTCTTGATGCGCATGACAAAACAGAGGTTGACGATATAGCTGCGATGGATGCGAGCAAACATCGGCTCGGGCAGGCGTGCGGCGATCTCGGTGATCGACAAAGGACAGAAAAGATCGTCACGACCGTTGAAGATGTAGGTGTAATGCGCGTTGGAATGAACCGAGACAATGTCATTGGCTGCAATGTGAAAACGCCTGCCGTTCCTTTCGATCGGCAGCAGCAGATCGTCTGCGGACAGAATTGAGACAGGCGATGCAGCAACTGCGGGCACCGGGCCGGGTCCGGGCTCGGTCTGCGTGAGGTGCTGCTCGGCCGGTTGCAGGGAGTTCGATTGCGTAGCGCCCGATGGGACGCTTTCCGCTCGAAGAGCGTCTGGTATACTGACCGCTTTAGGCGAGGCCATCTTGCTGCTCGCGTCCTTCGCCTCCGAGGGAATCAGCGCCAGCATGAACACGGCGGAGATACTACAGGCGACCACGCTGACAATGGCTGCCAATATGTCGCCGTCTATCAAGGATGTCGTGATTGCAACCTCTGCCGTGGCCTGATGCAGTGTCGTTCCTGCCATCGCCATATAGTGCATACCCGATACCGCACAGCCGAGCACCACGGCACAAAGAAACAGTGGCGGCCGCCTGTCGGCGGAAAAGGCAAGCCAGAGCGCAAGGCCGGATGCCGCGATGGCGATCGCAATGCTGGCCAGCGCATAGGCGGGATCGTGGGTGAGGTGAAAGACCGAATGCACGGCCGTCATGCCGACATAATGCATAGTGGTGATGCCAATGCCCATGAGCGCTGCGGCGATCACCAGCAGGCGCTGCGAACGCAGGCTCGCAAGGTAGATAGCGACGCCCGTGACAAGACTGCAAATGAGGAATGAGAGCAGCGTGGGTACGACGGCATAGTCGATCGCGACGGAGGTGGTGATCGCCAGCATGCCGATGAAATGCATGCTCCAGATGCCGACCGAGAGCGTCATCGCCGAGCCTGCGATCAGGAGGCGGCGTCGGTTGGCAAAGGCGCCGGGGATCAGAAGCGCAAGGCTGATGCCGACATATCCGGCCTGGATTGCCACGACCACAGAAAGGGCGACGAGGATCAGGCTGTAACTGAACGATGTGGTAAGTTCCGCCATAGCTGTCTCTGCAACCTTCGGACATTCAGACGCGCCGCTTGTGTCATGCCACGAGCGGATCCAGACTGCGACAATCGCTGACCTGCGTTCGGCTCGCCTCCCAGCGGCCTGGCATCACTCTATCCACTCGCCGGCCAACTTGTCGAGCCAGATGGCAGTGGTTAACCGAAACGCGGATCACCTCGCGAGCATCCGGATTGCAGGCTCCCTGCGCAACGCTGACCCCGCGTTCTCGCGGCAACTTCACTGTTTCAAGCTTGTACTCACGGTGCATAATCGCCTTCGCATTCATGCTCTTGGGTTTCAGCAGGAACACCTTAACTCGACGTCCAGAAAACCGACAGCAGGCCACTCCGCCACTCTGCAAGGTGAGCTTGGGCCTTCCTAGACTGGATCGACCGCAGCGGAAAACCCCAGCTACAAGCCCAGGGCAGACACTGCTGAATTCCGTTTTCCGGCCTCGGTAAAAGTCCGGGCTTGCCCCCAGGATCCATCGCCAAGCATTCCACACGCATGGCGGGATATGTTTACATTGTCACCAATCACAAACCCGGCACGCTCTATGTCAGCGTCACCTCCAACCTTGAGAGGCGGATCTGGGAGCACAGGGAGGGTATAAACAACGGTTTTGCCGCCAAGTATGGCCGCAGCCAGTTGGTGTGGTATGAAGAGCACGACGCGATCGGCACCGCCATCCAGCGGGAAAAATCGCTCAAACGCTGGTACAGGAAGTGGAAGATCGAGCTTATTGAAGGCTTTAATCCAGACTGGCGCGACCTCTATCCTGAACTCTGGCAGAAGGCGGCACGGAAGCTTGGTGGACGGACGAAGGCGCTGTATAGCCGCTGACCGCGCACTCAAACGACACCATGATCAGCGAGACATCAAACCGAGACGTCTGCCAGGAATTTCAAAAGAAGCTGGTTGAACTCTCTGGCACTCTCCCGGTGAACACCGTGACCGGCACCGGCAAGCCGCAGCGGCGTGCCGCTCCAGATATTGGCATAGGCAAGCGTGTCGATGTAGTCGAGATTGATGACAGGATCGTTTTCACCGTTCACAATCGCAAGCGGAATTGGTGAAGTTTCCGCAAGTTTGCGCTGATTGAGGCCCTGACCTGCCACCGCAGCCTCGACCATATACTGTCTTGCCAATCCATCGGCGCGGCGCACCGCCTCCAGGAAACGGGCATCCTCTGCCGCAGCGTCTCCCAGCGCCATGCCAACGACCATCTTTACCTGATCATCTGAAACATCTGCACTTCCCGTATAGGCCATCTCGGGACTGGGTTGGAAGCCGGCACCGAGGCCCTCGATCGAGTTTTCTATCGGTGGCGTGCCGAACAGAAAAGCGCCTCGCAGCGGCAAACCCGTTCCAAGCATTTCGAGGATCACGTGCCCGCCAAGCGAATGGCCGACGCCGACAAACTCTTGTACACCGAGGCCCTGCAGCAACTCCTCGACCGCATTGGCATAACCGGGAATACTATAGCTTCGCCGCCTGTCGGTCGCATCCGAAGAAGCACCATGCCCAGGCAGGTCGATGGCAAGGATACGGTATCGATCCTTGAGCACCTCAATCTGCAATTCGAAAGTTTCCTTGCAGAGGGAATTGGCGTGGATCATCACAACCGGCACGCCTTCGCCACCCGTATCGATATACGCAAGGCGGCCATGGCTCGTTTCGAAATCATATAGCATCATAAAGCCCTCAGCTTTGGTGCATGGCGGTCACCATTGAAGCACATCAGGCAGACTCACATGGTTAAGGCGTGCCTCGCGCGGAGATACAGAAGATTTTCCGCCCCCTCCCAAACGTCCTTACCCCTCCAGCAACCCCGCCGGCACCGGGGCGTCGTCGTAACCGCCATAAACGGACTGGTCGAAGGGAATAACCGCTCCTGTCATCATGCCGCTGTCGTCAGACGCCATCCAGAGCACCGTGCGGGCCACTTCCTTCGGGTCGAGAATGCGGCCGAAGGGTTTTGCAGCCGCCTTGCGGTCGATGAAATCGGGATCGCCGGTTTCCGACAGGATGAGCTTGCGCTCGTGGTCGGAATTCATCCAGCCGATATCCAGCTGGTTCACATGAATGCGGTGGCGCATCAGCGAGAAGGCGGCGTTGCGGGTGAGCGTCGCAAGCGCGCCTTTGGAGGCCGAATAGGGGGTGAGGAACGGCTGCCCCGCAAGGCTCGACATGGAGCCAATATTGACGATGCGCCCCTCGATGCCGTCGCGGATCATCAGTTTCACCGCATCCTGCATGAGGAAGAAGGGGGCACGGGTATTGACCGCAAACATCCGGTCAAACATCTCCGGCGTGGTGTTCAACAGATTGCCGCGATCGGTGAGGCCGGCGGCATTCACCAGAATATCCACGCGACCGAACACAAGGTCCGCCGCCGCAATGACGGTGCGCACGGCATCGATGTCGGCAAGGTCGGCCGCCACCATCTCCACCGGCACGCCCGTTTCGCCGGTGATGCGGTCGGCCACCGCCTGCCCCTTGTCCGCGTCGCGGCCGACGATGACGATGCCGGCCGCGCCTGCTTGCGCAAACTGCTCGGCAATGGCGGCGCCCAACCCCTGCGTGCCGCCTGTGATAACGGCGATCTTGCCTTCAATCCGGCTCATGGTCTCTCCTCCCGTTTTTTTTGATGCGTCCTCAGCAAGGCAACAGAAGCTCAGACGGACGCCTCCCCGCGCCCGTCTGAGCCCCGAAAGAACTTAGCCCTTGCCTTCCAGCCCTGTTGCCACCACCGACACGCGGAAACGGCCGTCGAGATTGCGGTCAAAAATGGCACCGACGACGATGTCGGCTTCGTCCTGCACCTCGTCACGAATGCGGCTTGCGGCCTCGTCCACCTCAAACAGCGTCATATCAGATCCGCCGGAAATGGAGATGAGCACGCCACGCGCACCATGCACGGAGATATCGTCGAGCAGCGGGTTGGCGATGGCAGCTTCCGCAGCCTTCATTGCCCGGCCAGTGCCTTCCGCCTCGCCAGTTCCCATCATCGCCCGGCCCATGCCGCGCATGACGGATTTCACGTCGGCGAAATCGAGGTTGATCAGGCCTTCCTTGACGATGAGATCGGTGATGCAGCCAACGCCGGCAAACAGCACACGGTCGGCGGTCATGAAGGCATCGGCAAAGGTTGTCTTGGCATCGGCAATACGAAACAGGTTCTGGTTCGGAATGACGATAACGGTATCGGCGGCCAGACGCAGCGCCTCGATGCCGGCTTCCGCCGTTTTCAGGCGACGGTTGCCCTCGAAGGAAAACGGCTTGGTGACGACACCGACCGTCAGGATGCCGGCCGCGCGGGCGGCAGCAGCAATCACCGGTGCCGCACCCGTGCCGGTGCCGCCACCCATGCCGGCGGTGACGAAACACATGTGCGAGCCGGCGAGATGATCCATGATCTCGTCGATGGATTCTTCTGCTGCCGCACGACCTACTTCGGGTAGCGAACCGGCGCCAAGGCCTTCCGTCACATGCGCGCCAAGCTGAATGCGGCGCGAGGCCTTGGAGGTGGCGAGCACCTGCGCATCCGTGTTGGCGGCGATAAATTCCACGCCCTCGAGATTTTCGGCGATCATGTTGTTGATCGCGTTGCCGCCGCCGCCGCCAACCCCGATGACGGTGATATGGGGCCGCAATCCGGTAACGCCGCTCCTGGCATTGCTCATGGTATTCTCCTGTTATGCAGAGCTTGCAGCCCGGCGCTTGCGCCGTCCGCCCCTTGTCACAGGCGCAGACGGTAGTTCAAATCCTGATGAAACGCGTCGTGCTGTCCAAAAGACCGGCGCCGGGAAACGGGCCGATGCTGTCGGGCCGACGGCGAATCGACGCACACACTAGCATGGGCAAGGCGGCAAAGCCGGGGCGAAGAGAGGCCTGCGCAGATGTTTTGCCTGCCCCTCGCCTTCGGCTGATCCGTCAGCGCACGTCTGCACGACGCCAAACAAAAATGGCTTCCCCGGACCTAGGGAAGCCATGTAGTTTTTTTGCCCAGTCGCGCTGCGACTTAGAACTTGTAGTTGAGGGCAGCCTTGACCGAATGGTCATGCAGGTCCCGCTCGGAAGCGACGCCGCTGGCGAAGCTGCGCACGTTCGGCGTGCCGGTGTAGTTATATTCCACCCTGGCGGAAATATTGGAGGTGAGCTTCTGCTCAACGCCGGCACCGACGATATAACCGGGCTTCCAGCCATCCGGGCCGGATACGTCGCCATTGTCGCGGAAGTTGGTCATGGCAAGGCCAGCCGTGCCATAGATCAGCGTCTGGTCAAGCGGCATGCCGACCTTGCCTTTGGCGGCCAGGCGGTGACGTTCCTTCAGGTTGCCGCCGTTCACCTTCACTTCTGTGTCACCCATGTAGGAGGCTTCCACTTCACCGCCGACAACCGCACGGCCAACCGTGGTGTTGTAACCGGCCTGGACACCGGCTGCGACGCCGTTGTTGCCGGAGAAGGGGTTGAGCTTGGGCATTGCGACGCCGCCATGCGCACCCACATAGGCGCCGTCCCAGCCGGACGAAACAGACGGTTCGTTATAGGCCGGCGGCTCCGAATAGGGGGCAGCCAGATCGGCAGCGGACGCAGCCGTTGCAAAGGCGGTGGTGGCGGAAAGAGTGGCGAAAAGCGCCACGGCAAAAGGCTTCGAGGTCATGATACTACTCCATACACAGCCTGCGTGTGGCGAATGCGCAGGCGATACATTCAGCTGTCGCCACGAGATCATAAGACGGCGGCGCCCCGTTTACCGCACGTCGATCCCGCACCAAAGGTACCTTTCATTCGCATGAATTCATAAACATTCCATTAACCGTCCAGCCTGCGCTAGCGTGCCGAAGGGACCGGCCTCGCCACGCATTTTAGCTGAAACGCATTCACAATCAGGGGTTTGCCTTGAGGTAGGCGATCACGTCATCGATCTGCGACTGAAACCAGAATCCGTAAAAACGCATCTTCGTGCCCGGCAGCTTTTTGGCGGGGCTGGCGAGAAAGGCCGAAAGCGCCGCCTCATCCCAGACAAGCCCTGCGGCACCGGCCTCCTGCATGGCTTGAGAATAGGCATAACCGGGCACACTGCCAGCCTTTCGCCCCACGACACCCTTCAGATGCGGGCCAAAGCCGTTGCTGTCACTCTCCGCCGCATGGCAGGAGGCGCATTGCTGGAAGGTGCGGCGACCCTTTTGCGCATCGGCAGCGCCTGCAGGTGCCGTGGTGAAAGCCAACAAGACAAAAAGAAGCGCCTGTCGCGCGCGCGTTCGCCGGCGAAACTCTTCCCCTGCTTCGTTTTGTCCGAACAGAAAAAACACTCTTCCCGTCATGTTACCCTACCGACCCGCATTGGCCTTCTCGCACGATGCCGGCGCAAAGCACGTCTGCCGACCAAGACGCGCCGGAGAAACAGTATGCCTGAAAGCAACGTTGGCAAGAGAAGAGAGGCATAGGTATCGGTCCACATATCCGACCACCGCAGCGGGCTGCCGTCGGCGAGATCATCGAAGAGATCGAGCAGTTCGTTTGTCATCTGAAGGGCAGCGACCAGAAGCAGGCTGAACCCGATACGGCGGGAGACGAGCAGACACATGAGAAACATGCCGAACGCCACCAGAACGTGGAGGCTGTCAGGTCCAAGACCGGTCACATCGAGCAGTATCTGCTTTGTCTCACCATACATGACACTCGTCCCCGTAAACGCTGGAACGCGTCCTAGCATCGATCATCGGCCTGAGGCCAGAACTTGCTGTCTGCGGACAAGAGGCACCAGGCTTTCACAGATTGAATCAACACCTTGCCGGATCGATTCATCCAGTCGCTGTAAGGCGATGAAAGAACGTCGCTTTTCAACTGGTTGCAGCAAAGGAAAAGGCCTTGTCCGGCAGGGGAAACGGGACAAGGCCTGAAAAGACTGGAGATCAAATTCTTGTTGTTCGTCCAGCTGCGGTGGATCACAGCTGCCGTCGCACCATCAGGGATAGACCTTGCGCGACACGTCTTGTTCGCTCTGTTAACGGATAAATTGCCACCTGGTTCCATCAAGCGTTAACTTCCTCCCCCTACCCTTCGCCGGGCATTGAGAAACATGGAGACACGCATGTCGGCGCCCGCTTTTCGCTTCACCCATTTCGACCTGAAGGCCCAGCGCGCCGGCACGATAATCGAAGTCACCCTGTCGGCCGTCAACAATGTCCGGCTGATGACGGCGGTCAACTACCAGCGTTTCACGGAAAAACTCGATTTCAAATTTGTCGGCGGCGTTGCCAAGAAATCCCCCATCCGGCTCACCATTCCCGAAGGCGGCCATTGGCATGTGGTGGTGGATTGCGAAGGTCACCATGGCCTTGCCGATTCAGCGGTGAAGATGATCGCCGCCCCGTCCGCCGGCGGTGTTATCCCGGCGCAGAAGAAGGCATCCTGACAACACGACGTCAGGCCCCGCCCCGCTCGCGGCGCAGTTTTGACCACCAGTCGAGCCGTTTGCGGATCTCGCGCTCGAAACCGCGCTCCGGTGGATCGTAAAACACCTGCCGGCCGAGCTTGTCGGGGAAATAATCCTGGCCGGAAAACGCGTCCGGCTCGTCGTGGTCATAACGATAGCCGTCGCCATACCCTTCGCCCTTCATCAGCTTGGTCGGGGCATTCAGAATGCGCTTGGGCGGCAGCAGCGAGCCGTTTTCCTTGGCAGCCCGCATCGCCGCCTTGAAGGCGACATAAACGGCATTGGATTTGGGCGCTGTCGCGAGATAGACGCAAGCCTGCGCCAGCGCCAGTTCCCCCTCCGGCGAGCCCAGGTAATCAT
>JAIXTO010000042.1 GCA_027483885.1 Rhizobiaceae bacterium | reverse complement strand
TGGGATCTTTCATCGTCCCAGGATAGCATTATTCTTTGCCCCGGTCGAAAATCGTGCCGCTCGGTAAACACAGCACAAAGCGGCGACCCGGCGACCTTGGCGTAGACCTGGATATTGGCTCCGGTCGGCTCGACCACCTCCACTTCGGCGGCGAGGTTACGGCTATCTTCGGATAGAACCAGATGCTCGGGCCGGATGCCGAAGACCACTTTCTGCCCCAGGGCACCCCGGCCGACCCTTGCCAGCGGCAAGAGGCTGCCATCCGCAAGCCGAAGCCCACCGTTGTCCAGCGTACCCCGCAGGAAGTTCATTGACGGAGACCCAATGAAATCCGCCACGAAGAGATTGGCCGGCGTGTCGTAAAGTTCCAGCGGCGTGCCGATCTGCTCGATACGGCCGGCGTTCATCACCACGATCCGGTCGGCCATGGTCATCGCCTCGATCTGGTCATGCGTCACGTAGACCGAGGTTGTCTGCAGCCGCTGGTGCAGCGCCTTGATCTCGGTCCGCATGACCACGCGCAGCTTGGCATCGAGGTTCGACAGCGGCTCGTCGAACAGGAAAACCTGCGGCTTCTTGATAAGGGCGCGCCCGACGGCCACACGCTGCGCCTGTCCGCCGGAGAGCTGTTTTGGCAGACGCTCCAGATAGTCGCCGATCTCCAGGATGGTGGAGACGTCCTGCGTCGCCTGCTCGATTTCTTCGGCCGGCCGGCGCTTCAGGCGAAGCCCGAAGGAGAGGTTCTTGCGCACCTTCATATGCGGATAAAGCGCATAGTTCTGGAACACCATGGCGATGCCGCGCTCGCCGGGCGCCTTGTCGTTGACGAGGTTGTCGCCGATGCGGATTTCACCGCCGGTGATGCGCTCCAGGCCGGCGATCATGCGCAGCGTCGTGGATTTGGCGCAGCCGGAGGGGCCGACCAGAACCATGAACTCGCCGTCTGCGACATCCAGGTTGATCCCGTGCACGGCTTTGAAGCCGCCATAGTCTTTTTCGAGGTTTCTAAGCTGCAGGCGAGCCATTGTCTTATCCTTTCACGCCACCGGCGGAGATGCCTTCGATGAAATATTTCTGCGCCACGAAGAACACGATGAGCGCCGGCATGATGGTCAGCACCGACATGGCGAGGATGCGGTTCCACTCGAAGGCTTCGGTGGTATCGATGGAGAGCTTGAGGGCGAGCGACACCGGGAACTTGTCGACCGACGAGAGGTAGATCAGGGGGCCTAGAAAATCGTTCATGGTCCACATGAACTGGAAGAGGCAGACCGAGATCAGCGCCGGCGTCAGAAGCGGCACAACGATGAACAGCAGCACCTGCCAGGTGTTGGCGCCATCGACGCGGGCGGCCTCTTCCATGTCGCGCGGAATGGCGCGCAGGAACTGCACCAGCATGAAGACGAAGAAGGCATCGCCGGCAAAAGCCGAGGGAACCCAGAGCGGCAGGAAACTGTCGAGCCAGCCGAGATCGCGAAACAGCAGATATTGCGGAATGCGGGTGACGACGTTCGGCAACAGCAGCGTGGCAATCAGCGAGGCAAACAGCACCTTCTTGCCGGGAAAATCAAAGCGGGCAAACCCATAGGCGACCGCCGTGCAGGAAATCACCGTGCCGATCATCTTTGGCACGACGATCAGGAACGTGTTCCAGAAGAACCGCCCGAACGTATAGGGCGTCGAGGTCTGCCAGCCCTGCACATAGCCGGAAATGGTGGCTTCGTTGGGGATGAAGCCGGCACCGGCAAAGATTTCGGAATTGGACTTGAACGAGGCCCCGATCAGCCAGATCAGCGGATAGAGCATGATGAGGCCGACGAGCGTCAGCACACCGTAGCGCAGGGTGGCACTAACGAACTGGCGGCGGCGCTGCGCCTTCAGGATGCGGTCTGCTTCCTGATCGAGCGCAAGGTTTTCTGAAAGGATATGGTTTGCCATCGGATCAGCTCCTCTTGTCGCCGGCGTAATAGACCCAATGGCGCGAGGACCAGAAGGCGATGAGGGTGAGCACCATGATGATCACGAAAAGCACCCAGGCAATGGCCGAGGCATAGCCCATGTCGAAACGCCGGAAGGCTTCCTCATAGATGTAGAGCGGCAGGAGATAGGTGGATTTGAGCGGCCCTCCCTGCGTGATGATGTAGGGGCCGTTGAACTCCTGGAAGGCCTGGACCATCTGCATGATCAGGTTGAAGAAGATGACCGGCGTGATCAGCGGCATGGTGATGTGCCAGAAGGTGGCAAACTTGCCCGCGCCATCGATCGAGGCTGCCTCGTAGAGCGACTTGTCGATGCTCTGCAGCGCCGCCAGGAAGATCACCATGGCCGAGCCGAACTGCCAGAGGCGCAAAAGCGTGATGGTGAAGAGCGCGTTTGTGGGATCGCCGAACCAGTTGACCGGCTCGAAGCCGAGCGTGGCCAGCCCCATGTTGACGATGCCGACATCGGCAAAAAGATACCGCCACATCACGGCAATCGCGATGGAGCCGCCGAGGATCGAGGGCACGTAGAAGGCGGTGCGGAAGAAATTGATGAATTTCAGCTTGTAGTTCAGGATGACCGCGATGAAGAGCGCAAAGGCGAGCTTCAGCGGTACGGTGGTGAACACGTAGACGAGCGTGACCCACAGTGACTTGCGGAACGTGCGGTCGCCGGTAAACAGCTTCCAGTAATTGTCGAGCCCGGTAAACACCGGCGACGACATCAGGTTGTAATCGGTAAAGCTCAGGTAAAACGAGGCGGCAAAGGGCAGCGCGGTAAAAACCAGAAGCCCGATGATATAGGGCGACAGGTAAAAGAGCCCGAGAAAGCGGTTGTCTCCACTCATGCGGCGGCTCCCGCAGACCGCAACGAGGCCTCGTTCGCCGCCATCTCCAAGGGCATGTCATACAGGTTTTGGCGCACCTGCTGCTCATTGACGCAAATGCCATCGATCCGGGGAATGGCGGACACAGCTGTTATCGCGTGGTCCGGCCGGGTGGGTTCCGGGTATTCAAAATTCTGCATCTTGATATCGAGGCAAAGGGAATGGCGGCGCTTCGATGCACCCTCTCCTCCCCAAAATGCCCCGCTCCTCCCATTGAACAGGTGATGGAAACTGGTGTTTTCCATCGATGGGCGCTACTATCTTCTGGAGGCAGGCAGAAGAGAATAGAGGCTTTCGGACAAAAAGATGGATAAAAACGAACAAGGGCCGCTGGCCGCTATTCCCGTGCAATCGCTGACGCTCAACCTCACGCGCTCCACCATCAAGATGCAGCACTCCCCCAGTTGGCGCATCGACAAGACGAATACGGTGCATGATCTTGTCATATGTCTTACAGGGCGTGGCGAGTATGAGGTGGCGGGCGAACGGGTGGTGATGGAGCCGGGCTCCGCCATGCTGATCGAGGCCAATACGCAATTTGTCGGGCGCACGGTGTCCAGCGACCTCTACACCGGCGTTGCCCAGCATTTTACGCTCAATGTCTTCGGCCGCATGGATCTGATCTCGCAGATGGAGATGCGCCGCGCGGTTGCCCTGCCGCGCTGGCCGATGCTGCAGCCGCTGGTGCGCCACTACCGCGAGACGGTGCCGCTGTCCTCAACCACGCTTGCCCAACACCACATGTTCATGGTGTTCCTCACCGAATATATCGAGGCGGCCTTCATCGGCTGGCGCCAGCAGCAGGAGGTCTCGGTCGACAATCCGGATGCGCTGTCGCTGGCGGTGATGGTGGCGGCAAGCCGCATTGCGGCAGACCCGCTGGATGATGGCATCGTCGAGATGGTGCTCGGGTCGATCCCCTATAACCAGGATTATTTCCGCCGCACCTTTCGCCGGCAGGTGGGGCTGACGCCCACCAAATACCAGGAGTTCAAGCGCATGGAACGCGCCATGGGGCTGCTTGCGGGCGGGCGCTCGGTGAAGCAGACGGCGGCGCAGGTCGGCTACAGCGACAGCTACTATTTTTCGCGCATGTTCAAGCATTATATCGGCGTCAGCCCCGCCGGCTACAAGGCGGCCGAAAAGCGCCATCGCGACGGGCAGTTTCCCCGCGGAGAGGAGGACGGGCTGGTGGTTTATCCGTTGCTGTCGCGCCGGCTTGAACATGAGCGCCTTCAGGATGATGCGGATTAGAGAAGAACTGTGCGGTTCGAGGGTCATGCTCTGGCAGAAGCGCTCAAAGCCATTATGATCCCCTGATGATTCCTGCGCGAAAACCCCCGCTGCCGCTTGATCCGGCTTTTCAGGTTCCAGCCTGGACAACGCGTCGCGTTGCCGTGGACAGTGATGCGGAGGCAGCCTTTGTGGCGGGTGGGGCACTTCTGGCGCTCGACCGGATCATGCGCGCTGATCACCTTTGGGCCGGCGCGTGGCGTCAGCGTCAGGCGCTGAAATGTGCGGTTGTCGCGGTTCGCCTCTCCGGCCGGCGCGAAGAGGAGGCACAGTTGCGCGATGCCTGGGTTCTGCGCCGCCCCGGCGACGATGCCGGCCCCTCCGGCACCCTGTACGGCGCCTGGAAGCGACTTGCGGCGCGGCCGCTTTTCCTGGAGGCCGAGACGCTGAAGGAGGTGGCCGTGTCCCTCGATCTGCGCTGGACCGACGAGTTGGAAGCCGTGCCGCACGGGTGCGATGCGCTGCGGCGGGCAACATCGTCGCCGCCGCTGGCAATAGCGCAGATCGTGTCGCGCATCATGGCGCTGGGTGCCCCCTACGAGCTTCTGGCCTGGTGGGTGGCAGACCAGATGCTGAAGGAGATGATGGGTTGGCCGGTGGCTCTGCCCCTGATGATGGCGCAGCGGCAATCGGCCTATTTTCGCACCGAGCGCAGCCAGAAGCGGTTGTCGCCTGAAACGGACGGTTTTACCCGCGCCGTTACCCTGTCGCTTGCCGATGCCGCCATCGATGCGGTGCGTTTTGCCGGCGACATCGACCGGCGGGCCGGGCGTCTCCTGGAGGTGGTGCCAAAACTTCGCGCAAAGGGCGCCGGGGATGCGGTCGATCTTCTTTTGAACGAGGATGCGGTGTCCGGCTCGCTGGTGACCCGCAAGCTGTCACGGTTCGCCTCGCGCCGGCTGTTCGAGCGGCTTCTGGATTTCGAGGCGATCCGCGAGCTTTCCGGTCGTCAGAACTCGCGCGTGTTTGGGCTCTGACCATGGCGCGCAATCCGAAACAGCCCGTGCTTCTCGATACCGAACTTTCAGACCTTGTCCCGCAGGCGCGCTGGCGTGAATGGATGAACCGTGTGGAGGCCGTGGTTTTTGCCTCCAGCGAACCGGTCGGACGTGACGTGCTGGCCCGGGTAGTTGGGCGCGACTGCAATATCGACCTGATCATCGACGATATCCGCGCCGAACTGGCAAACCGGCCCTTCGATCTCGTCTCCGTCGCCGGCGGTTTCCAGTATCGCACACGTCCGGCTTATGCCCATGTGGTACGCTCCTCGGGCGCACCGGTGAAAATCCCGGCGGAGCTGTCGCAGCAGGAGGCGATGGTTCTGATGGTAATCGGTTATTTCCAGCCGGTGACCCGCAGCGAGCTGTCGCGCATCTTTGGCCGCGAGGTGAACCGCGACACGATTGCCACGATCAAGCGCCTTGGTTTCATCACGTCTGGCCCGCGCAGCACGGGCCCCGGTTCGCCCTATACCTATGTGACGACGCCGGCCTTTCTCGCCGCCTTCGGCTTTGCCACCCTTCGCGAATTGCCTGATCTCGACATGCTGGAAGATGCCGGCCTCCTCAGCCGTCACCAGATGCAGAAGGACGAGTTGAGCCCGCTTCTCGAAGGGGCAGGAGAAGACGACGACTGACGGAAAACGCCGGTTGCGATCAGGCCGGGGCGGGTTTATGCCCAGTGGCACCATTGCCGGATGGCTGACAAGCCGGCCGGTCCAACCCGATCCTCTGCAATGCCAAGGAGTGGCCCGTGACGCGCCCCGCCCTCATCGACATCAATCCCGATTCCGCCACCGAAATCGCCATCCGCCAGCAGTTGACGCTGGTGGCGCTGGGCAAGGAGCCGGCGGATGTGGCGCTGCGCGTCGGGCGCCTGCTCGACGTTGCGACCCGCACCTGGGCCGAGGATCAGGAAATCGTCATCAAGGGCCGGCGCATCGCCTATGTCGGGCCGGCCGGCAGCTATCCGGGCGAGGTGGCGCGGCACGTTCACGAACCGGATCTTTCCGCCGTGCCGGGACTTGGCGAGGTTCACAAGCACATCGAAAGCTCGCATCTGACGCCGGAATGGGAGGCGGCTCTTGTCCTGCCGCGCGGCAATACCTGGACCTGCGAGGCAAGCCACGAGTTTTCCAACGTCAATGGCGGCAAGACGCTGGAATTCTGGCTGAAAGCGCGCGAGGCAGGCTCCCCCCTGAAGATTTTCCCTCTCCCGGGCTCCGCCGTGCCACCGACCGGTTACGAACACGGTGGCGGATATCTGGGCTATGACGAGCAGAAGGCCTTCCTCAAGGAGAGCCTGATGGTGGCGGGCCTTGACGAAGTCATGGACTGGCCGGCCGTCTGGAACCCGGAAAATCCGTCGCACACCCGCCTCTGGGGCATGATCCGCGCCACATTCGAGCAGCGCGGTGTGGTGGAAGGCCATGCGGCGGGCATCCGTGATCTGCCGACGATCAACGCCTTTGCCGCCGCCGGCCTTGCCTCCGACCACGAAGCCTGGACCTTTGAAGAATTCTGGGACAAGCTCACCCACGGCCTGTTCATGGAGCTTCGCCCGCACAGCCTGCCGGAGGTGATCAAGGGCCTTCTGGACAGGGGGCTTTCCGACTGGTCGCAGATCGCCTTTACCACCGATGACCGCAGCGCTTCCGATACGCTGAAGATGGGCGCCACCGACTATAACGTCCGGCTTGCGATCCAATCCGGCCTTGCACCGGAAATCGCCATCCAGTGCGTGACGATCAATCCGGCCCGCCACATGCGGTTGACCCCCTGGGTCGGTTCGCTTGCGCCGGGCCGCTACGCGGATATCGTGCTGCTCTCGGATGTCGAGACATTCGAGATTGCAAAAGTCTGGGCCGACGGAAAACAGGTATCCGAAGGCAAGACCTATCTGCCGGATGTGCCTGAAATCGCTTGGCCGGAATGGGCGACAAAAACTGTCAATATCGGCCGTCCCCTGACCGATGCAGATTTTGCCATCTTTGCCGAACCCGGCCGCCAGACGATGCAGGCTGCCGTGCTGCGCCCCTTCCACTGGGCCGATGATTTCTTGACCTATGAACTGCCGGTCGAGGGAGGGCTGGTGCAGCGCGACGAAAGCCGCAACATCACCAAGTTTTCCGTCATCGACCGCTTCTCCGGCAAGGCGGCCGTCTCAAAAATGTTCTGGATCGGCTGCGGCCCAAAAACGTCGGAGACGGCCCTTGCCTGCTCCATGGCGCATGACAAACACAATATCTGGTGCGTCGGGTCCTCCGATGCCGCCATGGCCATGGCCGTCAACGCCATCGCCGAGGATGACGGTGGCTGGGCGCTGGTGCGCGAAGGGAAGCTGGTCGCAACCGTGCGTTATGAAGTGGCCGGCCTGATGACGTGTCGGGCTCCGGAATTGCTGCATGAGGAAATGCAGGCGCTTTATGCCGAGGGTGACAAGATCGACTGGATGTACGAGCCGACCTTCAGCCCCCGCTGGTTTCCGGGTTTTCCCGAGCGGCTGGCCTTTGCCACGCTCACCTGCGCGCCGTGGCGCTGGGTGCTTGTCGCGCCCTCCGACTATGCGCCGCAGGGGCTTGTCAATGTCCAGACCGGGGCGGTGCAGAAGATCGTGTTCTGATCGCCCCGATTGGAAAGGTCCGGCAGGTTCTCGCCTGCCGGATGGCTTTTTTGCACGTCAGGCCGAAAGGGCCGCGAGAATACGGATCCATGAGCGGATGCCGTGGCGGAAGCTCGACAGGTCGTATTTCTCGTTCGGGCTGTGAACCCGGTTGTCGAAGCGGGCAAAGCCGACGAGAAGCGTATCGGCCCCCAATTTCTCCTTGAAGGCGCCGACGATCGGAATGGAACCGCCGGTTCCGGCAAGTGCTGTTTCACGACCCCATTCCGCTGTCAGTGCTCCGCTTGTGGCGCGCAGAAATTCGCTGTCGAGCGGCATGGTGATGGCGGGCGCCAGGCCATAGGTCTTGAAGGTAACGCTACAATCGGCCGGAATTCTTGCCCGCACATGCGCCTGAAATGCGTCGCGGATCTTTTCCGGGTCCTGGCCGGCGACGAGGCGGAAGGAAATCTTGGCAGACGCCTTGGCGGGAATAACGGTCTTGAACCCCTCCCCGGTATAGCCGCCGGTCATGCCGTTGATCTCGCAGCTGGGTCGCGCCCAGACCTGTTCGAGGATGGAGCGGCCCTCCTCCCCTGCCGGGATTGACAGGCCGACATCGCTCAGGAACGCCTGCTCGTCAAACGGCAACCGCTGCCAGAGCGCCCTCACCTCATCGGAAAGCTCCGTCACGCCCTCATAAAAACCGTCGACGGCGACGCTGCCATCCGCATGGCGCAGGCTTGCCACGACGTCGCCCAGCACCTGCAGCGCATTGCGCGCGGCATTGCCGAACATGCCCGAATGCAGGTCGCGGTCGGCGCAGGTGATTTCGATTTCCTGGCTGACAAGGCCGCGCAGCATGGTGGTGATCGCCGGTGTCTCGCGGTCCCACATGTCGGTATCGCAGACGTAGACGACATCGCTTTTCAACTCGTCTGCCGCCTCTTCCATGAAGGGCGCAAGGCTTGGGCTTCCCGCCTCTTCTTCCCCTTCAAAGAGAATGCTGATGCCGACCGGAAGCCCGCCGGTGACCACCTTGAAGGCGCGGCAGGCCTCGACAAAGGTCATCATCTGTCCCTTGTCGTCGGAGGCGCCGCGCGCAACGATGGCGGTGTCGCCATTGGGCAGCGGCTTCATCACCGGCTCGAAGGGATCGGTTTCCCACAGCGCCAGCGGATCGACCGGCTGCACATCGTAATGCCCGTAGAAGAGGATGTTGGCCCCCTCCTCTTGTCTGGCATGGCCGACAACCATCGGATGGCCGATCGTATCGCGCACCGAGGCGTCAAAGCCGATATTGGCAAGATCCTGCGCCAGCCATTCCGCCGCGCGCCGGCAATCGGCCGCATAGGCCGGATCGGTGGAAACGCTCGGGATGCGGATCAGCGCAAACAGACGGTCAAGCGCCTGCGGCAGCGTGGCGTCGGCTTGGGCGAGGACAGCGTCGAGTTCGGCATCGGAAAGCGGCATGGGATTTTCCTCAAGCGTCTGAAGGCAGGATGCAGCACTGTTCGGGCACAGGGGTCAGCACGGCTGCCGTGCCCGGGTCGAGCAATTCGGTGAGCGGCCCGTTGCCGAGGTAATCTCCGGCCGGCGTCGTGCACTGGTATTGATAGGCGCGTCCGAGATAGGTGCGGATGCCGAGCGTTACGGGGATGCCCTCCCCTTCCCGGCTGACGGCCAGACCATCGGGACGGGCGGCCAGCACAAAGCGGTCGGGGATGGCGCCGAAGACCGATTGCGACAGCTTCAGCGTCGCGCCCGCCTGCGTCACCGCCGTGACCGTCTCGCCGTCACGTGCGGTGACCGTCATTCCGATCAGGTTCTCGAACCCCACGAAACGGGCGACAAAACTGTTGGCCGGGCGCTGGTAGAGCACTTCCGGCCGATCAAGCTGCATGATCCTGCCGGCGTTCATGATGGCGACGCGATCGGAAATCGAAAATGCTTCTTCCTGGTCGTGCGTTACATACAGCGAGGTCGTGCCGTTGGCGCGTTGCAACCGCCGGATTTCGACGCGCATGTCGACGCGCAGCTTGGCATCGAGGTTGGACAATGGCTCATCGAACATCAAGAGCGGCGGTTCGATGACGAGTGCACGGGCAAGGGCCACTCGCTGTTTTTGCCCGCCGGACAGGGCCGCCGGCATACGATCGGCAAAGGATGAAAGACCGACCCGCTCCAGCATGGCATTGGCCTTGGCGGTGCGCTCGGTGCCGCCAAGGCCGCGCTGTTTCAGGCCAAAAGCAACATTGTCGCGCACCGACAGATGCGGAAACAGCGCATAATTCTGGAACACCAGCCCGATATCGCGCTTGTGGGCGGCAAGGCGGGTGAGGTCGCGCTCGCCAAGCTGGATCGTGCCGCTTGTCGGCTCGAGAAAACCCGCAACCAGGCGCAGCGTCGTTGTCTTGCCGCAGCCGGAGGAGCCGAGCAGCGAAACCAGTTCGCCGGCCTTGATGGCGAGCGAAAGGTCTTCCAGCACCTGCGTGGAGCCGTAATGGGCGGTGATGTGGTCGAGTGTCAGCGAAACGGTCACGGCAAATTCACTTTGTCAGGAAGGTGAGGCCAAGGGTGGCTTCGACGATGGCCATCACGCCAACCGTCAAGAGCATCAGAAGCACGGAAACGGAGGCAATCGTCGGGTCGAAAAACTGTTCCATATGGGCAAGGATCTGGATCGGCAGCGTGGAAATGCCGGGGCCGGTCAAAAACAGCGAGATGGACACGTCATTGATTGAGGTGATGAAGGCCAGGATGAACGCGGCGATGACGCCGGCGCTGATATTGGGCAGCACCACCGTCAAAAATGCCTTGAGCGGCGGGCAACCGAGGCTGATGGCGGCCTCCTCGATGGAAAAGTCGAAGGAGGCAAGGCTTGCTCCCACCACCCGCACCGCATAGGGCAGCACCAAGAGCGCATGACCGAGCAGCAGCGTCGTAAACACCGGCAGGTTGAGGCCGATCGTCACCGATTTCATCAGCGAGAAGCCAAGCACGATTTCCGGCACCAGGATGGGCAGCACGAAGACGTTCGACAGCCAGGACGGCAGCCTTATGCGAAAACGATTGAGCGCATAGGCGGCGGGAATGCCGATGAGAAGCGCCAGGAACGTGCCGAAAAAGGCGATCTGCAGGCTGGTGATGGCTGTGGTGCGAAAGGCGCTGATCTCGAAGATATTGCTGAACCAGCGCATGGTGAAACCCTGCGGTGGAAAGGTGAGGTAATTGGTGTCGCTGACGGCCGCACCCAGAATGATGAAGAGCGGGGCGATCAGGATGATGAAGATGATCGAGGCGGTGATGGTCAGGGCCGGGTGAAGTGTGTTGCGCATGGTTTTAGCCCGCCATCGGGTTCAGGCGGCGTGCAAGCCGCGTCATCAAGACAACGATGAGAATGGTCACGACCACCATGATCGCGGCAACGGTCGAGGCGCCGGTCCAGTCGAAGGTCACCATCGCCCGCTGGTAGAGAAGCGTTCCCATCATCATCTGGCGCTCGCCGCCAAGCAGCTGCGGCGTCGCGTATGAGGTGAAGCTGCCGGTAAACACGAGCACCGCGCCGACGATGAGGCCCGGCATGGCAAGCGGCAGGATGACCTGGCGAAACACCGCAAAGGGCGTTGCACCCAGCGAGGTCGCCGCTTCCACCACATCCTTGGGGATGCCTTCCAGCACGCCGGCAAGCGTCAGGATCATCAGCGGCACGAAAAGATAGACCATGGCCGCAATGACGGCGCCTTCGGTGTAGAGCATCGAGATCGGCTCGGAAATAAACCCGACAGAGAGAAGCGCCGTGTTGAGGATGCCGTTCTTGCCAAGCAGGATCAGCCAGGCAAAAGAGCGCACCACGACACCGGTCAGCAGCGGAAAGACGGCGGCGATGATCATGATGCTTTTCAGCCGCGCCGGCATCTGCGCCACCACATAGGCGGCGATAAAACCCAGCACGACGGATATGATCGTGGTGATCAGCGAAATCTCGATGGTGCGGTAAAGCACGGTGCGGCGAAAGCCGCTGTTGAAAAAGGCGGCATAGGGAGCGGCCCAGCCCTTCGCATCGGTAAAGGTCGCAATCAGCGTCGAGCCGACGGGGAGAATGAGGAATACCAGCACGAGCAGGCTTGCCGGTCCGGCCAATATCCAGGGGCTTAAACGTTTTATCATGTCTTGCTCAAGCGGCGTGTCCAGGGTCGGTTGACGGGCGGACGGAGCCTTGATTTCGATGTCGTGAATGGGTGTCGGAGGCTCTTGAAGCCTCGCAAGGTCAGGATGGCGCAAGCGCGCCTTTCATTCAAGTGTGCCGGCCCGGATTGCGGCCGGGCCGGCACAGTCATGCACGGATTATGCTGCTTACTTGCTGAAAATCTCGTTCCAGCCATCGATCCAGTCGGTCTTGGCCTCGTTCAGCTTGACGTAATCGAGGCGGTTGAGCTTGGCGATCATGTCGGCGCCATAGGTCCAGATCTTGGCCTGCTCCGGCGTCAGCGACACCTTGGTGGAGACGGGTGCATCAACCCCCTGCTCGGCTTCGATCTGCTGGACATCCTTCGACAGGATGAAATTGATGAACTGGTGGGCCAGTTCGACGTTTTCAGATCCTGCCGGAATGTTGACCGTGTTGAGCGTGGCGATGTCGCCGTCAGACAGGCTGGCCCAGGTCATCGTCGGCACGGCAGCCTTCATCGAAACGAGCGTGAAATCCTGCGCGATGGCAACCTTGGCTTCGCCGGTGGAGATGAGGTTCACCAGTTCCGAACCGGTATTGTAGTTCTTGGCAACGTTCGGCTTCAGTGCTTCGATCGCGGCAAAGGCCTTGTCCGCATCGGAAAAAGCATCGGCTCCCGCATGTTTTGCCGCCTGCAGCACGACCATCGGGCCGGCGGTGGTGGTGATGCCCGGAAGGGTAACCGCACTCTTCAGGTCTTCGCGCCACAGATCGTTCCACGACGAGATCGCCGGATTGACCTTGGCTGCGTCATAGACAATGCCGACGCGCCCGATCGTATAGGCCGGGCCGTATCCGCCCTGCGGGTCCTTTGCGAGGTCGTAGAGGTCGGCAAGGTTCGTCAGCTTGGCGGCGTCCACCTTCTGGAACAGGCCCTCGGCAATGCCGATCTGGGAATAGCTGTCGGTGAGGTAGATGACGTCAACGCCCTTGCCACCGCGCAGCTTCAGCTTGTTCAGGCGGTCGGCATTGTTGCCGGTTTCAAAAACGATGTCGCAACCGCAGATCTTCTTGAACGGCTCGACAATGTTGGCGTTCAGCTTGTCGCCGTTATAGCCCCACCAGGAGATGGTCAGTGTTTTTGCTTCAGCCATCGTCGAGATCGAGGCGGCAAGTACGGCGCCGATCGCCAGAGCTGAGGCGCGCAGCCGAGTTGCTTTCGTCATGGGGTTTTGTCCTTCTTCGGGAAATGTGCCGGGGGTCTCGCGGGGGATCTGCTCCCTTCGACCCCCTGATACTAACGGTGGTATCAGCAATTTCAAGCACAACAATCGAGCATGCACATTATTGATGCAGATTTCTCTCGTGCCATCCACCAATCGAGCCAACGGATTCGACTGCCGAGGCGCGTGACTTCCGAAGATCCTTTCAACAACCGCCAGTCTGGGACGATCGACTGTCCCCCATGAAGCCTCCCTTCGTGCTCGCGATGTCAGTTTTCGAACACGTGTCCATCAAAAAGCTTGCGGGCGGTGCGCAGAAACGAACATTCGCCGAGCCCGCCCGGCGCATTCTGGTCGAGGCGCAGCAGGATCTCCATTTGGCCGGTCGGATGTTCGACGGCCACGGTGTTGTCGTCACCGGCCGGCAGGACCGCCATGGCTGAGGCCGGGCTTTCGGGAAACATGCAGGCCGTGGCAACACTCAATGCACCGAAGACGCCGATGGACGCATGGACGCGGTGGGGAATGAAGCTGCGGGTCATGATGGCGCCACCGCTTAACGGCGGTGCGACCAGCGTCATCTTCGGAACGGATTTCTTCGTGACGTCGCCGAGGTTCATCAGCGGGCCTGCCGCAAGCCGGATGCGTTCGATCCGCGCCTTGACCTTTTCGTTCCCCTCCAGGTCCTCGCGGCTTTCATAACCGGACAGGCCGAAATCCGCCGCGCGCATGACAACGACAGGCATGCCGTTGTCGATCAGCGTGCAGGTGACGCCATCGATCTCGGTTGCAGCTGAACCGGTCGGCAGCAGTGCTCCGCAGCTTGAGCCGGCGGCATCGGTGAATGTGAGATAGACGGGGGCCGCCGGCCACGGCACACCGTCTATGGAGGCGTCGCCGGTATAGACGGGCCGGCCGTTTTCGGTGCGGATCCGGGCCACGGCGGATTGTCCGGTATTTTCCATGTAGATGCGGACCGCAGTCTCGCCGTCGCTGGCCTTGACGAGCCCACGTTCGACGGCAAACGCACCGATGCCGGCAAGAATATTGCCGCAATTCTGGCTATCGCTGACGAGCGCCTGGTCGACGAAAACCTGGAGGAACAGGTAATCGACATCAAAGCCCGGCCGGGTCGACGCGCGCACGACAGCGACCTTGCTGGTCAGCGGATCCGCACCACCGATACCGTCGATCTGGCGCGGATCGGGCGAGCCCATGATGCGCAGCAGAAGACGGTCGCGCTCATGGCTGTCTGAAGGCAGATCGTCGGCGAGGAAATAGGCCCCCTTCGAGGTGCCGCCCCTCATCATCATGCACGCGATCCCGTTCTGCATCATGGTCATCACTCCTGTTGATTTTTGTTGAGGTCAGGGTAGCGGAAGTTCGAGCAGTCTGGCGAACAGCCCGATCGATGGGCCAAGCCCCGGCAGGGCGCCGATGATGATGCCGAGCAAGGCTCCGAGGATGAGAACCACAAGGACAAAAAAAAAAAAAATGACGCCGAGCGACTGAAGGATGCCATCCATGTCAGAGGCCCTCTGCCAGGCGACGTGCGAGGACGGGCACGAAACCACGGTATCCGTCGGTAACAGACAGGCCCTGGTTTTTCATCGCGGCATGGGCTTTGGCGATCGTCTCGCAGGCCGCCCGGGACATTGGAGCTTTCAGTCCAAGCGATTCAATGGTCTCGGCCGCTTCGGTCATCTCTGTTACTCGGCGCGCACCGTGTTCGAGCGTACGCGACAGGTAATAATCGGCGACCTGGCGCCAATCGAGCCCCGGGAAGGTTTCGCCGACGGAATCGAGGATACGTTCGGTAACGCCGGCCCGCTCCGCCGATGACAACGCCTCGATCAGAAGTGCTTCAACGCCCTTGATCATCACCGAACGGATCATTTTCAGCGACGAGGCCTGGCCCGGCGTGTCGCCGACGGCCTCGAGATTCATCCCGAGTGAATTCAGCCGCTCGGCAGCCTCGAAAGCGCGTGGACCGGCAACAAGGATCGGCACCTTCTGTGCGTAAGGTGGCACGCGCGCCATGACGGCACCTTCAACGAAGCTGCCCTTGCCCGCCGCGATCTCGGCTGCAGCCAGAGCCTTGGTATTCGGGCCGACGGAGTTGAGATCGATAAAGAGGGCATCCTGCGAAAGATGTGGGGCGGCCGACGCTGCAACGGCCCTCGTCGCTGCCCCCACGACGAGCGACAGAACGATGTCCGCCGACGCGATGTCGGCAATCGTGTCGAGTGGCTGCACGCCGCGTTCTGCGGCAGTGGCGCGCAGGCCTGCAGAAGCTGCCGGATCCTGAAACCGCAGGTCAAATGCGGCAAGTCGCACAGCATTATGGCCATTAAGGCCGCCGGCGATGGATTGCGCCGCCTCACCGAAGCCGATGAAAGCAATCGTGGTCATATGTCCTCCCGTGCGGCAAAGGTTCCTCCCCCTTTCCCGGCTTCTGATCAATCGATGTAGGTCAGTCCCTTGGCAGCGAGCGTCTCGCGCATCCCGTAGATGTCGAGGCCCAGTTCCCCCGCCATCAGCCGCGCGCGGGTCTGGCGTTCCTTCTCCAGCCGCGCCCGGGATGCCTGCAGCGCAGTTTCGGACCTGGCTTTCGGCACGACCATCACGCCATCATCATCCGCAACGATGATGTCGCCGGGCGAGATACTGGCGCCGGCACAGACGATGGGGACATTGACGGAACCGAGCGTTGCCTTGACGGTGCCCTGTGCGGATACGAAGCGGGACCAGACGGGAAAACCCATTTCCTCCAGTTCAGCGATGTCGCGAACACCGGCCTCGATCACCAGCCCGCGCACGCCACGCACCTTGAGGGATGTGGCAAGCAGCTCGCCGAAATAGCCGGCATCACAAAGCGAGGTCGGGGCAACGACCAGGATATCGCCCTCCCGGCATTGCTCCACGGCCACATGCAGCATCCAGTTGTCTGCCGGCGGAATGGAAACCGTCACCGCAGTGCCGGCCACACGCGCGCCTTTCCAGATCGGCCGCATGTAGGATTGCAGCAGGCCGATGCGGCCCATGGCTTCATGGACGGTCGCTGTGCCGCATTTTGCCAGCGCATCGACGATATCGAGCGGCGGCCGCTCGATGGTGCGGTGTACGACACTCATGCCAAGGCTCCATGACCGAGCGTGCCGGTGACATGCGGAAAAACCGCCTCATAGGCCTCGCCATAGGTGATCTTATAGTCGGAATTGCGCGAGGCCTGGACACCACGCTGAAGCGCGACCCGGGTATAATATTCCCAGAGATGCTCCTGGCCTTCCATGCATTTGATGGCTGCCAGCTTCTTCTCCCAGACCTCGGTGATATCGAGAAGGAAATTGGGCTTCCAGTTGCACTGCTCCGGCTGGTGCGGCTCAAAGAGGTAAACCGGGGGAGCGCCGAGCACAGGCACGTCCGGCCGGTGCCCGTGTGCCTGGGCGATGACCCGCGCATGCTGCGCAAACTCCGTGGCCATCGGGTGGTCGAAGTTGTAGGGGTCCTGGCGGGAATGGGTCAGCATGAATTCCGGGCGGATCTCGCGGTAGAGATCGACCAGCCGATCGAACGCCGCCGGCGTGATCTGCAGGGGATAATCGCCCAGGTCATAGAACTGGATATCGTGAACGCCAAGCGCTTTGGCGGCATTCTCCGCCTCGCGCCTGCGGTCGGTCTTCACGGCGTCGAGTGTCATGCCGGCTTTGCGCCAGAGCTTGGCGGACTCGCCGCGTTCGCCGAATGACAGGCACACGACGGTGACAGCATAACCCTGCTTGGTATGAGCCGCGATAGCGCCGCCGGCCCTCCAGACGAAATCTGCGGAATGGGCACTGACAACGAGCCCGGTCTTCTGATGCATGTTGATGCTCCTCCATGTTTGAGGCGCACATTCGCACCAAAGGTAAGCGCGGGGCTAATACGAAAGCAGTGCCGGCCTATAGCTTTTTGCGAATCCGTGTATGGTTCTCACATGATCGCAACCGACCTCAATCTTCGTCATCTGCGTGCCTTCATGCGCGTCTGCGAGACGGGCAGCCTCAACCGCGCGGCAGCCGACCTTAATGTCTCGCAGCCCTCGGTCTCCGTGGCTCTCGCCGGCATCGAGGCCCGTTTCGGTGCGCAGCTGCTTACCCGCTATGCCGCCGGCAGCCAGCCGACAAATGCCGGCGAGGTGCTTCTGGCGCGGTTGTACCGGATGGAAAACCAGCTCATCGCGGCGCTCGGAGAAACGCTCGGCGCCAGCTCGAAACGCGACCCCATCCTGGCGTCCAAGGCCCTTGCCCATATCAGCTTTCGCCAGATCGAGGCGCTGATCGCGCTTGCCGGCAGCGGCTCGATCACCGAAGCGGCGCGCGCCGGTGCGCGCTCCGCAGCTGCCCTCCACCGGACGCTGCACGAGTTGCAGGCCAATCTCGGCAAGGCCATCTTCGTGCGCAGCCCAAGCGGTCTGGCGCCGAATACGGTCGGGCGGCGCCTCGCCATGCGCTGGCAGGTGGCGCTCATCGAACTGGAACAGGCCGCTGACGAACTCAAGGAACTCGAAGGCCGCCTGGAAGGAAGGATCAAGATCGCGTGCCTGCCGCTTGCCCGCACCCTGCTTCTGTCTCGCGCGCTCAATCCGCTGCTCGCCGCTCATCCCCATGCAAGGGTCGAAGTGATGGACGGTTCCTATGAACTTCTGTCACAGCAGTTGCGTGCAGGGGCAAGCGACATCCTGATCGGGGCCCTGCGCTCGGGAAGCGATCTGGCCGGCCTGAAAACGGAAGCGTTGTTCAACGACCCCTATGCGATCGTCGGTCGGGCGAACCATCCGCTCGCTGTACGCTCCAAGGGGGCATCGCTTGATGACCTGGCGCAACAGGAATGGGTGGCGCAACGATCGGGCACGCCCATTCGCGCCGCCTTCGATGCGCTTTTCGAGACATGCCCCGTATCGCCCCGCGCCAGCATCGAGACAAGCTCCCTCGTTTTGACCCGCGCCATCATCCTGGAAAGCGACCGCCTTTCGATGCTCTCAAGCCGACAGATCGCGGTCGAGGAACGCGAAGGGCTGCTGTCGTGCATTCCTGTCACCGACCATGTGCGCGAGCGGCTCGGCACGCGCACCATCGGCATCACCATACGCGAGACCTGGCTGCCGAGCAGGCTGCAATCCATCTGTCTCGATCACATCCGCACGGCAACCTCGACCTGAAAGACTACCGGATGTCACCAGTTGGTGACGGATCCGTCCCGGCGTGCCATCCAGCATCTCAGGCTGATCAAGAACGGGCACGACAGCGGGCGACGGTCCTGAAGACGCGGATTGTCAGCGCCAGTGCCAGTCGCATGCCCCCGGCTTTATCGCCACGCTAGAGACGCGATGAAAGCGCTGCTTCCATCCGCTTGAGCCCCTCCTCCAGAAGAGGGCGCGGGCAACCGAAGTTGACCCTGAGGAACTTTCCGTAGTTCGAACCGAAATCGGAACCGGCGCTGAAGGCCACTCGGCCCCTGTCGAGAAAGAAGCTCTGCGGCGGTTCGGCGAGGCCAAGCGCCGAACAATCCAGCCAGGCGAGATAGGTGGCCTGGGCCGGCACCATGCGGATGGCGGGAAAGCGTCGTGCGATTTCGCCCTGCAGGTAATCGCGGTTGTCCTGCAGATAGGTCAGCAGCGCATCGCGCCAGGCGCTGGCGGTCGCATAGGCCGCGCGGCTTGCCTCAAGCCCGAGCACATTGACGCTGTCCACCAGCCCAAGACGGGCACTGTTGAAGCGTTTGCGCAGGTTCGCGTTGGTGACAATGGCAAAAGCCGTCTTCAAGCCTGCGATATTATAGGTCTTGCTGGCCGACATCAGCGTGATGGTTCGCTCTGCGATCTCCGGCGAGAGCGAGGCGATCGGAATGTGGCGGCGACCGTCGAGCAGCAGTTCGCAGTGGATTTCGTCGGCAATCACCAGAACGTCGTGGCGAATGGCGGAGGCGGCGATGGCCGTCAATTCGCT
This sequence comes from Rhizobiaceae bacterium, assembly GCA_027483885.1. Taxonomy (GTDB): domain Bacteria; phylum Pseudomonadota; class Alphaproteobacteria; order Rhizobiales; family Rhizobiaceae; genus Neorhizobium. The sequence continues at coordinate 62,932 of JAIXTO010000042.1, read as the reverse complement.
GTGCGTGAGCGCCTTGCCGGTCGGGTTGTGCGGATTGCAGAGCAGGAAGGCCCGGCTTTTCGCCATGGCGGCATCCAGCGCTGCCGTATCCATCTCGTAACCCTCGCCGGTCGTCACCAGCGGCGCCTCGATGCTTTCCAGCCCCCAATGACGGTGCGCATTGAGGATGGGGCTATAGATCGGCGTCTGGATCAGCAGGCCGTCGCCGGGCTTCGTTTCCGATTTCAGCGCCATGTTGAAGCCCGGCTCGACCCCCGGCAGGAAGACGATATCGTCGGCCAAGATCGCCCAGCCATATTTCGCCTGCGTGTCATCGACGATCTGCTGGCGAAATGCATCCTGCGGCAGGCCATAACCGAACACGCCATGCTCGACGCGGGCCTGCAGCGCCTCGATGACCGACGGGGGCGCTGCAAAATCCATATCTGCCACCCACATGGGCAGGACGTCTGCCGGATAGGCGGCCCATTTCTTTGCGTCGGTTCCGCGGCGCTCGATCAGCGTATCGAAGTCGAAGGACGTCATGAGGTCACCCTGTCCGGCCAATGCCTCAACTGAGGCTCTGCAAAAATGTTCGGCATCAAGCCAGTTCGGCAAGCCGCCTGTCCAGCCGTGCCATCAGGTTATCCACTTCGGCAACCGCCTTTGCGCCGAGGCTGGCGCCCGGGCGACGCTGGGCCTGGCTGGCGATTGCGCCGCGCTTGGCGAGCACATATTTGCGCACGGCAAGGCCAAGGCCCGGCTGCTGCTCGAAACGGGCGAGCGGCAGATAGGCATCAAACAGGTCCTGCGCGCGCTGCATGTCGCCGGCATTGGCCAGACGCACCACATCGACCATCATTTCCGGATAGGCAAACCCGGTCATGGCACCATCGGCACCACGACCCATTTCCTCTGGCAGGAACACGCCGCCATTGCCGCAGAGGATGGAAATGCGCCGGCGGCCTGCGGCTTCCGCGTCGCGAAGATCGCTGATCTTGTCGAGGCCCGGCCAATCCTCATGCTTCAGCATGACCATGCTCGGCAGAGCCTCGATGATGGCGCCGATGGTGCGGGTGGAGATCTGCACGCCGGTTGCCAGCGGAAAATCCTGCAGCACCAGCGGCACGTCCGGGCCGATCGTTGCCACGACATTGCGGTAATAACCGAGGATCTGGTCGTCGGTGCGAAGGGCGGCGGTCGGCGCCACCATGACGCCGGCAGCGCCCAGATCCATCACCGCCTTGGTCAGTTCGCCGATGGCTGCAAGACCCGGCGCAGAAACGCCGACCACGACCGGTTTTCCCGCCGCCCTTGCGATCACCTGGCGGGTGACGTCGATGGATTCCTGCTGCGTCAGTTTTGGCGCTTCGCCCATCATGCCGAGAATGGTCAGTCCGTCAGCGCCCTTGTCCATATAGAAATCGACCATGCGGTCGACGCTTGCGGTATCGATGGCGCCATCATCGTGAAACGGCGTGACGGCGATGATGTAGACGCCTTTGCTTTCGGCAGAAATGCGGGTCATGGCTCTCTCTCGACAATCAGATTGTGGGCGGATGGTGCGGCAAAGTTGTTAGGAAAACCAGTGGCTTGCGCCACGGGCAGCATAGGTGCCGTCGCCGGCCTTGTTGACGACGGAGGCACCATCGAAGGCAAGCGTTCCGGACAGATAGGTGCGGGCCACCCGCACGGTGAAATTGCGCCCGTCAAACGGGCTCCAGTTGAGATCGTCATGGGCCTTGGCGCTGTCCCACGGATAGGTTTCGCGGCTGAGAATGACGATATCCGCATCGGCGCCCACGGCCAACACGCCCTTTTGCGGATAAAGGCCAAAGAAACGTGCCGGGCGTTCGCAAAGCTGAGAAACGGTGAGCTGCGGCGCATCGAGCCCGCGGTTTTCCGCACCGGTATAAAAGGCCGGCAGCAGCGTTTCGAGCCCCGGCACGCCGGCGCCGGCCTCGAAGATGGAGGGCGTGAACTTGTTGTCGATCGGCCAGCTGGAATGATCCGAGCTGACAAATGCAACGCGGCCCGACAGCACTTCTTGCCAGAGCGGCTCGATTTCGCCGGGGCGGATCGGCGGGTTTACCTTCATGCGGGCACCAAGCGCACCATCGGTTGCCGGATCAAACCACAGGTAATGCACGCAAAGCTCGCCCGTCGTGCGAAAACCATCGGCGCGGTAATGCTCGACCAGCTGGAAACCACGCGAAGATGTCAGGTGGACGATATGCGCGTGGGCGCCGGCTGCGGCTCCCAACTCGAGGAAATGCGCGGTGGCGGCAAGTTCTGCGGCCGGCGGCCGGCTTTGCGAATGCGCCTCGATGCCATCGCGGCCGGCCACTTTGGCCTTGGCAATGCGGGCACGCACAATCTCCTGGTCCTCGTTGTGGACGCCGAGCGGAATATCGGTCTGCGACAGCGCCTCGAAGAGATCCAGCATCTGGTCGGCGCCGATGCGGGGAAAGCGTGTCGGGCTGCTTTCGAAGGTGGAGATCTTGAATGCGACGACACCGCCCTCGACAAGGCCTGCCACCTCCGCCATGTCCTGCCCCGGCATCACGGTTGCATAAAGCGCCACATGGGCGTGGGCATGTTCGTTGATGGCGGCGATCTTTTCGCCCAACCGCTCGCGGGTGTTGAGCGGCGCCGGGTTGTCATAGGGCATGTCGACAATGGTGGTAACGCCGCCGGCAATCGCCGAACGGGTGGTCGAGCCGATGCCTTTGAGGCCGCCATAGCTGCCGGCATGGGTCTGGCCGTCGACGACACCCGGAATGATCAGATTGTTACCGGCATCGAACACCTCGCCTGCCGCCGGCGCCTCGCCGGTGCCGATGGCCTCGATGCGGCCGCTCCGGATGGCAAGCCAGCCGTTTTCCAGCGGTCCTTCGGGCAAAACAAGCGTGCCGCGGATGAGAAGATCAAAGCTCATGCAAGCGTCCTCGTATAGTTCAAATCAACCGTGGTGCAGGCAAGTGCTGCCCCGGCCTGCACCGGATCAACCACGGGAAGGCCGAGCAGCGCCTCGATCTGAGGCCGATAACCGCCAAGGCCGGCGCAGCCGAGAATGATGACATCGGCGCCATCCTCGTCACGCAATGCCCGTCCGATCCGTGCAACCTGTTCGGCGGCGTCCGTTGCCATCAACTGCACCACCGTCATGTCGATGGAGCGATCGCCGGCAAGCCGCTGATCGAGATTAAGATGTTTGAGGTAACGCAGGTGCCGGGCAATTGAGGATGGCCCAAGCGAGACTATACCGAAGCGACGGCCAAGGCCGAGTGCTGCGAGATAAGCGGCTTCCGCAATGCCGATCACCGGGCGCGTCGTTGCCTTGCGCACCGTGTCGATGCCCGGGTCGGAAAAACAGGCGACGACGAAGGCATCGGCATCCGAACCGCGGATCTTTTCGATGAGATGCGGGATCACTTCCTGCACATGTGCATCGGTTTCGATGCCCGGCGGCGATTTTGCCAGTTCCGTACACATCACGTCATGGCGGGAGGCGGCGCGCACCGGCGCAAGGCAATCCTCCATCGACCGCGTCACGGAGACGGAACTGTTGGGATTGATGACGAGAATCTGAGACACTGGGGCATCCGGGGCATGACAGGGATTGCGGTCAACACGAACCGCCGTTAATATACTACGTAATATCTCAGGGATTTCGGCCTGTCAAAGCACAAGCGCGCCACTGGTATAGCGGGAAACGCATGAAGCGCCTATATCGGCAGCGACCTTGCGAACGGAACGAAGAATGACAGAGATTGCAGCGGATATGGACCAGCCAGGCGAACCCCAGACGGCCCGTCGCGGCAAGTCGCTGACGGAAATGGCCTATGCGAGCCTGCGTGAGCGGATCATCACCGGTGATATGCCGCCGGGCATGGAAGTGTCCGAGCCGGAACTGGCCGAGCAGCTTTCGGTGAGCAAGACGCCGGTACGTGAAGCCTTGGCACGGCTCTGCGTCGAAGGTTTCATGGAAGCCTATCCCCGGCGCGGCTACCGCGTGACGCCGGTGACGGTGAAGGACATGAACGACCTCTTCGCCATCCGTGAAATGCTGGAGGGATCGGCGGCAGCGCTCGCCGCGGAAAACCTGACGGCCGAAGAACTCGATGAACTGGATAGGCTGGCCGACGTCAATTACGAGCTGGGCGAAAACGCCAGCGTGCGCAGTTTTGTCGAGGCAAACCAGGCGTTTCATGCGGCCATTGCCCAGGCCTCGCGCAATCCGCGCCTGCATGCTCTGGTCATCAGCCATCTCGAGGAATGCGCCCGGCTCTTCTACATGGGCGCGCGCATGCGCGACGTGAACCCGGAAACCAACCGCGATCATCACGAGATCGTCGAGGTCCTGCGCAAGCGTGATGCGCAGGCAGCCCGCGCTGCCATGGTGCGCCACAACGAAAACACCCGCGTCGGCATTTTGACGGCGCTCATCTCCAACGGCCGCTCCGGCCTGACGCTCTAGTCGTCCCCGTCGGACTACATGGACAAGGCAGACGATGACCGATCCGATCCGTGAACGCGTGCTTTTAACCCCGCAGCAGCTGCAGGCCATGCGGCTCGGCGGCCATGACATCACCATCCTCGCCGTCCACTCGGTCAACCCTTATACGGGCCAAAACTATTTTACCGGCAAGCGCATCGAAGGTGCCATCGATACTGAGGCGTACCGGGATTTCCAGTCGCCCGCCTCGCCGGGTGCCGGACAGCGACCGCTGCCCCGCATCGAGGATTTTGAGGTAAGGGCCCGGGCGTGGGGCCTGCGGCGCGACAGCACCATCGTGGTTTATGATGCCGACCGCAGCATGACGGCGGCGCGCGCCTGGTGGGTGCTGCGCTGGGCGGGATTTTCCGATGTGCGCGTGCTCGACGGTGGTTTTCCCGCCTGGCTTTCCGCCGGACTGCCGGTCAGCGACACCGAAACACAACCCCATCCCAGCACGATCACGCTGACGGGCGGCCACATGCCGGAATTCGGGCCAGACGAGGCGCTCGATATTGCCCGCTCGGGCGTGCTCATCGATGCTCGCATCCGCCCGAACTATATCGGCGGGGTGGCCGCCCCCGGCCAGCCGCCGCGCGGGCATATTCCCGGCGCCCGCTCCGCCCCTGCCCCCGATAATGTCACCGATTACGGCAATTTCACCGAGAGCGACACGCTGCGCGCGATGTATGCGGCCTTAGGCGCCGATGGGGCTAAGCCGGTCGGCGTCTATTGTGGTGCCGGCATGTCGGCGGCCCATTCGGTGCTGGCACTTGCCGCCATTGGCATCGAGGCTGCGATGTATCCCGGTTCCTGGTCGCATTGGGTGACAGACCCGGACCGGCCTGTTGTGACCGGCGCTCTGCCTGAATAAGTGGCGGAACGACCCGTCGTACTGCTTAAATACAGTAAATTCATTCGGCAAGAGAGTATAAAATAGGCAAAACATGCTTCCTGGACAGGAAACAGGCATGCGACCTTTACAGGCTGCGAACCAATGATATATTTCGTGGAATATCACAGGGAAATGACAGCTTTTCCCCGGCCACCGGCCTTGGCACACACCCTCAAGGCTTCACACAACAGGAAGGATGCATCACGAATGACCGTCTGGAAGCAGTTTGCCACTCTGGGATTGATGGTGCCGCTCCTTGCGGGCGCAATCGACGCCCAGGCCCAGGACCAGTCAAAAACGCTGGTCGTTGCCGTGCCGTCCGATCCGGTGGCGCTTGAGCCCGGCACCAACAAGGCCGAGCCCATCGGCAGCGAAATCATCCTCAACGTGTTCGACACGCTGGTGGCCTGGACCGCACCTGATTTCACCAAGGTGGAAGGCCGCCTGGCTGATACATGGACCGTGTCGGCCGATGGCAAGGAGTTTGATTTCAAGCTTCGCCCCGGCGTGAAGTTCCATGATGGCACCGATTTCGATGCGGCCGCAGTGAAGTTTTCGCTGGAGCGCACGAAGAAGAGCAATTCCTATGTGCAGGCGACGTTCGGCCTCATTTCCGATATCGCGGTCGTCTCGCCGACGGAAGTGAAGATCAGCCTCGCGCAGCCCTACCCCGCTTTCCTGTCGATCCTTGCCCAGCCGCAGGCCGCCATCGTCAGCCCGGCTGCCGTCCAGAAATTCGGCGACAGCTTTGCCAAGAACCCTGTGGGCACCGGCCCCTTCGTGTTCAAGAGCGCGCAGGCCGATACCAATGTGATCCTGGACGCCAACCCCTCCTATTTCCGCGGCGCGCCAAAACTGTCGCGTATCGTTTACCGCGTCATCCCGGATGCCTCCACGCGCCGGCTGGAGCTTGAAAACGGCGGCGTCGATGTCGTCCAGCAGCAGGGCCAGCTCTCGGCGATCGCCGCCGAAGACATCGCCTCGCTGAAGAAAAACAAGGATGTGCAGGTTCTCGAAGCCTCGAGCCAGATCATCCGCCAACTCGAATTCAACAATTCCAAGAAGGACGGTCCGTTTGCCGATGTGCGCGTGCGCAAGGCGATTGCCAGCGCCATCGATTACGACGGCCTTCTTGCCGGTGTCTTCGGCGGCACAGCCGAGCGTGTTTATGGTCCGCTGACCACGAACAGCTGGGCTTTCGATCCGAAGGTGAAGGAGCTTGCACCGAAATACGATCCGGACCTCGCCAAGAAGCTGCTGCAGGAAGCCGGTGTCGATCCGACCAGCCTGTCGATCAAGCTCTACAGCTTCCAGGGTCCGCTCTGGGGCGCGGTTGCCACCTTCGTGCAGGCAAACCTGGCCGATATCGGCATCAATGCGACGATCGAGCAGACCGAATTCCCGGCCTATCGCACGCTGCAGACCGCCGGCCAGTTCGATGTGGCGCTTGATGGCCGCCAGCCCTGGTACAACGATCCGGATGCCCATATCACCATCGGTTACCTGTCTTCGCTTGCCAATACGGCGATGACCTTCCGCATGCCTGAAGACAAGGATCTCGATGCGCTGATCCTCAAGGCGCAGCAGACCGCCGACATGGAAACCCGCAAGAAGCTCTATTTCACCGTGCAGGAAGAGATCATGAAGCGGGTGCCGGGCGCCTATCTGTTCAGCCCCAAGCTCATCGTTTATGCCCGTTCCAACGTGAAGGGTCTCGTCATCAACAGCGCCCCGCCGCTCAATGAATACTGGAGCGTGTCCAAGGGGTAAGTTACCTGCGATACGACAGACCGGATGCGCCGTCTTCTGATGGCGCATCCGCAACAGGAGCGGCAGCGAGCCCATGCTGAACTTTCTTCTGCGCCGGCTGATCGGACTGATCCCGGTGCTTTCCATCGTGCTGGTCATCGCGTTTTCGCTGGTCCGCCTCATCCCCGGCGATCCCGCCGTGACGCTGCTTGGCCCGGGCGCCACCTCCGAGCAGATCGCCGCACTTCGCGCGCAACTGCATCTCGACCGGCCAGTGTTTTTGCAGTTTACAGATTATCTGGTCGGCCTTGCCCATGGCGATCTCGGCCTGTCGCTCAAAAGCGGCGAGCCGGTGCTGCGTGAAATTCTGGCACGCCTTCCCGCCACCATCGAACTGTCGGTGCTCGCCGTTCTCGTCGCCATTCTTGTCGGCATTCCGCTTGGCGTTCTCTCCGCCGTCAAAGCCAACACGCTGTTTGATCACACCCTGCGCGTCGTCTCGCTGATGGGCGTTTCCATGCCGGCCTTCCTGCTGGCACTCGTGCTGCAACTGATCTTTGCCACCCATCTCGGCTGGCTGCCGGTGTCTGGACGGCTCGATGCCTATCTGACCGTTGAACCCATCACCGGCTTCATCATTCTCGACAGCCTGATTGCCGGCAATCCGGCCGCAGCGCTGAGCGGGCTCGCGCATCTGGTCCTGCCGGTCACGGTTCTCGCGCTGTTTCTGGCAGCCACGCTTGCCCGTTTCGTGCGCAACACCATGCTGGAGGTGATGGGGGAGGACTTTATTCGCACGGCCACCGCCAAGGGTCTTCACCGCCATCAGGTGGTGCTGAAGCATGGGCTTTTGAATTCCCTGATGCCAGCGCTCACCGTGATCGGTTTGAAATTTGCCGAAATGCTCGGCGGCGCGATCCTCACCGAAACCGTGTTCTCGTGGCCGGGCATCGGGCGCTACATGTTCGAGGCGATCAAGAACCGCGATTATCCGGTCATCCAGGGCACGACGCTCGTCTTTGCCCTGCTCTTCGTCACCACCTCGATCATCGTCGATCTGCTCTACGGCGTGCTCGACCCCCGCATTCGCCGGAGGATGGACTGACCATGACCGAGACGATCCTCTTTTTCCGGCACAACCGGCTGGCGCTCGTCGGCGCTCTCATCCTTGCAGCACTTCTGCTTCTGGCCTTTGTCGGCCCGTTCGTCAGCCCCTATACGCCAACCAAGCTCGACATTCTGCATAAGCTCGAAGGACCAAGCGCTGCCCATTGGCTGGGAACAGATTCCTTCGGCCGCGATATCCTGACCCGCATCATGTATGGCGGGCGCGCAACGCTTGCCATCGGGCTCGGCGTTGTCGGGCTTGCCTTTGTTATCGGCGTGTTTTTCGGAACGCTCGCCGGTTATGTCGGGGGATGGACGGATACGGTGATCATGCGCATCGTCGATGCGATCCTCTCGTTTCCGGCGCTGGTTCTCGCCATCGCGCTTGCCGCCGCCTTCGGCCCCAGCCTGCAGAATGCCATGCTCGCCGTTGCCATCACGCTTGCCCCGCAATTTGCCCGCGTTGCGCGCGGACAGGCGCTCGCCATCTCCGTCAAACCTTATGTGGAGGCGGCCGTTTCGCTCGGCCTGTCATCGCGGCGCATCCTCCTGCGCTATATCTTTGCCAATGGCATCGGCCCGCTTCTGGTGCAATCGACGCTGGCGCTCGGCAGTGCCATCCTGCAGACGGCAAGCCTTGGTTTTCTAGGGCTTGGCGCGCAGCCGCCGCTGTCGGAATGGGGCGCGGACGTGGCGCTCAACCTGCAATATGCGCGCAGTGCCATCTGGGTGGTGCTGGCCCCGGGCGGCGCCATTCTGCTCGCCGTCCTCTCCTTCAACCTGATCGGTGACAGCCTTGCCGACTGGTTTAATCCCCGCCGCCGCACGCAGATCAACTGAGGCCTCCATGGCAGAAGAGACCCTGACCATCGCGCTCGAAAAGGTGGATTTCCTGCCGCCGACCCGCGTGACCGACGATACCAGCGTGTTGACGCTGAAAAATCTGGTGTTCGAACCGCTGCTGAAATGGCGTGACGGTAAGGTTTTGCCGGCGCTTTTTTCCGGTTGGTCGCGGGATCACGAAGGATGCCACTGGCAGTTCCGGATCCGCGACGGTGCTCGGTTTCATGATGGCAAACCCTGCACCGCGTCCGACATCCTCGCCTTCATCGACGGTATTCTGGAGGCCGTCGACACCTTTGGCATGAAATGGTCCTATGCACGTTATCTCGCCGATGCGACCCTTTCCGCCCCCGATGACCTCACGATCAGCGTTAGCAATCCCCGGCCGATTGCCGATATCCTCGACATCTTCTCCGAATTCTACATTTGCCGTACAGCACCTGATGGCACGCCAACGCTTGGCACCGGCCCTTTCCGGGTCACGGATTTTGAGCCAAGAAGGCGCGTGACACTGGAAAGGCTCGACGCCACCGCTGCTCCGCAGAGGATTGTAGCATTGGCCGAGCCTTCTGCTGAAGCGCGGTTTTCGCTCATGAAGGAAGGGCAGGCCGACGCAGCGCTTAATCTCGAGCGCATGCACGGAAAGCCGGATTTCGATCCGGCCTTTGATTGGGGGCAGGCCGAAAACACCTTGTCGGTGATGTATTACCTCAACTGTTCGACAGGGCTTTTCCGCCACCCGCAGGCGCGTCTTGCCGTCAACCACGCCGTCGACAGCCAAGCCATCGTGCGGGACATTTTTCACGGCCTCGCCATCCCATCCTCCTCCATTGTCAGCCCTTTCCACCTCGGCATGGCCTCGGCCAAACTGGAGCCGATCGCGTACGATCCGCAAAAGGCCCGTGCGCTTCTGGAAGAGATCGGCGCCATCGGCACCCGCATCTGTTTGCGCAGCCCCACCTTCATGCCGGAGCGGGCTCCTGAGATCAGTGCCTTCGTGGCGGGAGCGCTTGAGGCCGTTGGCCTTGTCGTGGATGTCGAAATCGAGGAGGACAGACCTGAATACGCCCGCCAGATCGGCCGCAAGGAAATGGGCGACATGGCGATCTTCGATTCCTCGCCGCACAGCACCTACCGCATCCTGAACGACAAGATTTCAAGCGTCACGAAGGCCGTTTGGTGGCAGGGGTTCGACGATCCGCAGGCCGAGCAGTTGATTGCCGCGGCAAACGCGGCGGTCGCGCCGGAAGCCCGCGAAACAGCCTATGGGAAATGCCTGTCGCACCTCAGGGACAACCCGCCCTGGCTCTACATTACCCATCCCATCGACGTGTTTGCCGCCCGCAAAGGCCTGAACGGCCTGTCGATTGACCACAAGGGCACGCTCGTCGTCGCCTGATCCGGAGAAAGCCCATGACCAGAGATTTGACCAGAGATTATTCGATCACCTTCTTCTATTACGACGACATCCATGCCGTCATTCCCTTCTACGAGGAGGTGCTGGGCTTCGAACTGGTGCTCGACCAGACCATGGCGCGCATCTATCGCATCGCGCCCAACAGCTATTTCGGCATTGTCGATGGCAATCGCGGCCACCTGAAGCACCAGCCGAAAAGCGCGGTCCTGCTGACCATCGTCAGCGAAGAGGTTCAGGCCTGGCATGACAAGCTCTCTGCCGCAAAAGTGCCCGGTCTTTCGGATATGCTGCGCGGCACGTTCTGCGAACATTTCTTTTTCGAGGATCCCGCCGGTTATGCCATCGAGATCCAGCGCTTTCACAATCCCGACGTCGCCAAACTTTTCCGCTGAGGTCTGTCATGCATGATGCCCTTGATCGCCTGCGAACGGAGGCCGTCGCCACGGCTGCAAGCACCGTGGTTCATGTCCTGCCGGACGAGGGGCCGCAGGGCCGGCCTGTTTCGCTGATCGAGGGTTTCATCCCGCTTCTTGTCAATTTCACCGACGAGGACAAGGCGGCCAAGGGCCTGCGTGTGTTTGCCGACGGCGCCCCGCCTCCCGTACCGCAGCATTTTTCGGCTGTGGAAATGGTGCGTGACCACGCCCTGCTGCTCCTCACCGGCGAGAGCGGCGCCGGCAAGACGAGCTTTGCCCGCCAGCTTGCCTGGCAGATTGCCTCGGGCGAAAACGCACCCCGCATGATCGTCCGCAACGAGGCAGGCGACACCGCGCCTGAAATGTTCGACATCCAAAACCTCGTGCCGCTGGTGATCGACGCGCAAGCGGGCCTGACGCTTGAAACGCTGATCGAGCGCCGCCTGCCCGGTCTCTGCACCCTCCTCGACAGCGATACCTGGTGCGACGGCGATGCCGGCTTGCTGCTGATTGTCGACGGCATCGACGCCCTTCAGGCGGCGGGGCCACAGATGATCGATGCGGTGCGACAATTTCAGGCCACGACGCCCCATGTGCGCGCTCTCCTTCTCGGCGACAGCCGCATCGTGCGCGACTGGCCGCTGCCCGCCGATCTGCCGCGATATGAATTGCTGCCGCTTCTTGCCAGCCAGCGGCGGGCGGGCGCACCCGAAATGCCGGTAAACCTGCTCTCGAGCCTGACCGCCAACCCGGCCCTCTTCGGTGCCCGGATGGAAATCCAGCCGCAGACGGAGCCGGACAGCGAACAGGCCCTGGCCGATGCCTGGGCGGGCGGAGTCGCCCGGCAGCTCGGCATTGATCCGATGGTGGTGACGCGTCATGCGCTGGCGTATGTCACAGGCGATGGTTTTGAACAGAATGACACGATCCTGCAAAGACTGCAGACGCTAGGCCTCCGGTTTTCGACGCTGCTGGCTGCAAACGAGCTTCATCTTCATCCGCCGGCAGAGGCAGTAGCGCTCTACCGCGAGAACCCGCAGGCCTTCGAGCCGCTGATCCAGAACCTTGCCCGCCGGCTGCTGGCAAGCGGCCGGCCGATTGCACCGCTGATCGAGCCACTGCTTTCCGGACCCGATGACATGCCGTTCCACGGCGCGTTGCTCGCCGCCGAATTTCTGGAACAGGCGCCAGAGCTTCGCCAGCACGTACTGCCGCTTCTTCTGTCGGTTGTCGAAGAGGGCCGCCTCTCGGCCTATCGCCGTGAACGGGCCGCGCGCACGCTCTCGTATTTCGGTGATCCGCGCGATCTGCAGGGGCTTGCCGATATCCCCGGCGGCACCTTCACGTTCGGATCGGCAACCCATCCGAATTCCGCACCCGCCCATCCGGTCACCGTGGAAGCCTTTCGCCTCGGTCGTTATCCCGTCGTCAATGCCGATTACGCCCGCTTCATCGCAGAGACGGGGCGGTCATGGAAAAGCCCCGAGGCGCACGACCCCGAGCGCCGCAATGCGCCGGCAACCGATCTCACCTGGCATGATGCGAACGCCTACTGCGCCTGGCTGACGCTGCGGTGGCGGGCCGAAGGCCGGATCGAGCCGCATGACGTGGTGCGCCTGCCCACCGAACCGGAATGGGAACGGGCAGCCCGCGGCGATCAGCCGGATGCTGGCGACCAGACCATCGTTTATCCCTGGGGCGCGCAGTTCCAGCCGGACGCCTGCAATTCCGAGGAAGCCGGCTTCAACCGCACTGTTGCTGTCGGGTTGTTTCCCAAGGGGCGGTCCCCTTACGGCTGCTTCGACATGGCCGGCGAAGTCTGGGAATGGACAACGACGCTCTGGGGCAACGACATGACGACGCCCTCGTTCACATACCCCTATGCCATGGATGGCCGGGAAGACCCCGATGCCGGCCCGCGCATTCGCCGGGTACTGCGCGGCGGATGTTTTTCGAGCGGCAAGCTGAAGGCCTGCACCACCTATCGCGGCAGCCTTGAACCGGATGGCTACTGGCGCGGCAACGGTTTTCGCGTGGCCGTCTCGCAGCATTCGCCTTGATGGGGCGGCGGCGCAAGGGCTGACGCGGAGCCCCGCAGGCACGTTTCGCCGAACGGTTGGCGATCGAGATCCTTCCCCCAAGACATGAACCGCATCGAGGAAGCGGCAAAGGTTTGCACTGATCGGCAAAAACTGCGGCCGCGCCGGCGGCCGTCTTGCCGACCAGATCCTGCCTAAAATGCGTTGCCATATCGGCAATGAAAGAAACTAAAAATTCTTCTTTCTTAGAACGCTTCCTTCCCGCATCATTTCCTCCAGTGCCAGAAGGCATACGGCGTGACCGGTCACAGTCGCGCTCCAAAAAGGGGAACCAGATGTCCAATTTATCGATGAACCGGCGCGGATTTCTCGCCGGCAGCGCCGCTGCGGGCACGCTTGCAGCCACCTCAAGTCTCCTCAGCATCTCCAGCGCCCGCGCCGCCGATGCTACGATCCGCATGCAGCTCGGCTGGTTGGCCTCCAACGGAATTCTGGGCGAGGTCGTCGCCATGAAGAAAGGGTTCTACAAGGATGCGGGTATCACGCTCGACATCGTGCCCGGGGGCCCGAATGTCGATGGCGTGGCCGGCGTCGCAGCCGGACAATCGACGCTCGGACAGATCTCGTCGAGCCCGTCGGTCATGCTGGCCCGCTCTGCCGGCATGCCGGTGAAAGCCATTGCAGCGGGTTATCAGAAGCACCCGTTTGCTTACTTCTCGCGCAAGGGCAAGCCGATTGCCTCGCCGAAGGACATGATCGGCAAGACCATTGCCACACAACCGACGGCCTTCATCCTGCTGCGGGCGCTTCTCGCGAAGAACGGCATTGCGGAAGACCAGGTGAAGATGGTCAACATGGGCTCCGACATGAACCAGTTGATCACCGGTCAGGCCGATGCCGTGACCGGCTGGCTCACCAATACCAGCGCCCTCAAGGTGCTCGGCGACGACCGTGTCGATCTCATGTTGTGGGATGGCGGGCTGCAGCTTTACGCCAACGTTTATTACACCACGGACGCCCAGCTTTCCAAGCATTCAGACGAGTTGACACGCTTCCTGGGCGCCACCGCCAGGGGCTGGGGTTATGCCCGCGATCACCAGGAGGAAGCGGTCTCGCTTCTGGTGGAGGCCTACCCCAATCTCGACAAGGCGAATGAACTGGAAGCGATCGGCCCGTTGATGAAATTTGCCTTCAACGATGTGACGGCGAAAAGCGGCTGGGGCGCCATGAACGCCGACAACTGGAAGGCCCAGCTCGGCGCCTATGCCGATCTCGGACAGTTCAAGGGCTCGGTGCCGACTGTCGATGACGTCATGAGCCTGGCGATCCTCGACGCCACCGCCGACATCCGCAAGCAGGTGGGATAACCGTGATGGCAGCCGGTCTTGCAAAAGAGCACACGCCCATGGACGCGGCTTTTTGCGCGCCTGCCGTTTCCATCCGCAATCTCGACATCCGTTTCGGAAGCGGCGCATCGCAATTCACGGCACTGTCAAAAGTGTCCGTGGATATTCCGCAGGGCGGTTTCGTCACCATGCTGGGTCCATCGGGTTGCGGGAAATCGACGCTTCTGCGCTGTGTCGCCGATCTCGTGCCGATCAGCGGCGGCACCGTTTCGGTCAACGGGCAAACGCCAAGGCAGGCGCGGGAAGGCCGCGATTTTGCCTTCGTCTTCCAGGAGGCAACGCTTTTGCCCTGGCGAACTGTGATCGACAATGTGCGCCTGCCGCTTGAAGTCGGCCGCCATGGTCCCGGCAGTTCCTATGCCGATCCTGCGCAACTGCTGGACATGGTTGGCCTCAAGGGACGCGAAAATGCCCTGCCGGACGAGTTGTCCGGCGGCCAGCGCCAGCGCGTGGCGATTGCAAGGGCGCTGGTGACGCGCCCGCGCATCCTTCTGATGGACGAACCGTTCGGCGCGCTCGACGAAATCACCCGCGACAAGCTGAACGAGGAATTGCTGCGCCTCTGGCAGGAGACCGGGACCACCATCCTCTTCGTCACGCACTCCATCCCGGAGGCGGTGTTTCTCGGCCAGCATGTGCTGATGCTGCAATCTCATCCGGGCCGCGTGAAGGAGTTCCTGAAGGTGGACCTTCCCTTCCCCCGCTCGCTGAAGATCCGCGATACGCTGGAATTCGTGAAGATCACCGCACATCTGCGTGCCCTTCTGGAGGAATGCTGATGAGCGAGATTGCACCCTCGACAAAAATTGCCGCCGGCGATGCGGATATGTCCGGGCGCCAGGATGCGCCGCTGCCGCTTGGCGTTTGCCTGCAGAAGGGCGTGATGAACTGGCTTGCCAACCGCTGGCCGACGATCACCGCGGCCATCGGCTGCATCGTTTTGTGGCAGTCCGTCATCACGGTCTTTTCTGTGCCGACCTTCATGGCACCGGCTCCGCTGGAAGTGCTTGCTGCCCTTCGCGACAATGCCGGCGTGCTGTGGACGAACCTGCTTCCGACCCTGATGGAAGCCCTGGCAGGTTTTTTCTTCGGCAATCTCGCCGCCATCCTGCTTGCCGTCTGGTTCGTTCACAACAGCAATGCGGAGAAGGCCTTTTATCCGATCGCCGTCTTTATCAAATCGATCCCGATCATCGCGCTTGCACCGATCCTGGTGCTGATCTTCGGCAATGGCGTGGCACCCAAGATCATCATTGCCGGCCTGATCTGCTTCTTTCCAACGCTGGTCAACATGGTCCAGGGCCTGCGCTCGGCAAGCCCCGCCATGCTGGACCTGATGCGCGTTCTTTCCGCAAGCCAGATGGAAATCCTCTGGAAGGTCCGCCTCCCGGCCTCCATGCCCTTTCTTTTTGCCGCGCTGCGCATCGCTGCCACCAGTTGCGTCATGGGCGCCATCGTTGCCGAGTGGATCGGATCAAGCTTCGGGCTCGGGGCGCTGATCATCGAGGCCACCTACAATTTCCGCTCGCCGCTGCTCTACGCCACGGTGATGATTGCAGCAGCCCTTGCCGTCACGCTGTTTTCCATCGTGTCGCTGGCGGAAAAGAAAATCGTCCGCTGGAAGACCAGCAACCACTGACGTTAGAATCGACAGGACATCAGCCATGACATTGACAATTCACCGACCCGCGGCCGACGTCCCGGTCGTCGACAGATCCAACGTGGTCGTGGTCGGCGGCGGACCGGCTGGCATCTCGGCCGCAGTCTCGGCGGCACGCAACGGCGCCTCCGTTACCCTTCTTGAGCGTTATCCCTATCTGGGCGGTCTTGCCTCCGGTGGCATGGTGCTGGTGCTCGATGACATGACGAACGATCACGAGGTGACCGTGCGCGGGCTGTGCCTGGAAATGATCGAGCGGATGCAGAAGAAGGGCCTGTGCGTCACGCCCGATGCGAAGGACATGCAGGACCATATCCGGGCGACGCCGGAGGCCTGGCGCCGCTGGTCACGCTGGGGCCTGTTCGACTTCCACACCCAGACCATGCCGCATCCGGTGTGCTTTTCCGCAGCCTTCGATCCCGATGCCTTCAAGGGCACGGCCTATGACCTGATCCGCGAGGCCGGCGTGAAGCTTCGCACCCACAGCTGGTTCTCGCACACCATCGTCGAGGATGGCGTGGTGAAAGGGGTGGTTTGCCAGACCAAGGCCGGTCAGCAGGCGATCATGGGCGACGTGATCATCGATACCACCGGCGACCTCGACGTTGCAGCCAATGCCGGCGCGGCCCATATCGAGGACAATTTTCTCCTGACCACCGTGTCGCGCTGGGGCGGTGTCGATACCGACGCTGCCGAGCGCTTCGAGCATGAGGAGCCGGAACGCTTCAAGCGACTGGATCATGAGGCCAAGCGCCTGATCGGCGGCTGCTGGTCCTTCTGGTGGCTGGAGACGCCGCTGCCCGGTGTTATCTGGCTCAACTGCCCGCATATGCCCAAGCTCTCCGGCCTGAGCGTCGAGGACCTGACGACGGCGGAAATGGAAGGGCGCACCCGCATCGGCAAGCTCTTGGATTTCGCCCGCGAACAGCTGCCGGGTTTCGAAAAGGCTTATGTGGTGGATTTCGCGCCACAGACCGGCGTGCGCCAGACGCGCCTGCTGCAGGGCGACTATGTGGTGACCAAGGAGGATGTGGCAAGCCGAAGGCATTTTGAAGATACCGTCTGCCGCGGCCGGGATTACTACACCCCCTACCGGGCCATGCTGCCACGCGAAATCGACCAGATCCTGGTGGCCGGCCGGCACTATTCCGCCACGCCGCAGGCGCAGAAATCGAGCCGCGAAATCCCTCCCTGCATGGCCATGGGGGAGGCTGCCGGTGTCGCTGCCGTCGTCGCGCTCCATGCCGGCGTTACCGTGAGACAGGCCGATATAGGCCAGATTCGAAAACGCCTGCGGGCGCAAGGGGCAGATCCCGGCGACAGGCCGTCTGCCAATGCATCATTCCTGGAGGCTGCCGAATGACCACCCTTCCCCTCGACGGCATCCGCGTTATCGATTTCACCCAGGTCATGCTCGGCCCCTGCTGCACCCAGACCCTGGCCGATTACGGCGCAGAGGTGATCAAGATCGAGAAGGCGAAAATCGGCGACCTGTCGCGCTGGTCTCTGGGCTCGGATCCGGACGGGCTCAATAACCCGGTATTCTGCTCGCTCAATCGCAACAAGAAGAGCCTGGCGCTGGATCTGAAGCAGGATGCCGTGCTGAAGGGCATCCTCGACCTGATCAAGGATGCCGATGTGGTGGTCAACAATTTCCGGCCCGGCGTGATGGAGCGCATGGGGCTGGGCTACGAGACGCTGAAGGCGCTCAACCCGCGCCTGATTTTTGCCGTGGGAACCGGCTTCGGCCTCGAGGGGCCTTATCGGCACAAGGGCGGCCAGGACATTCTGGCCCAGGCACTGACGGGCTTGATGAAGCGCAAGAGTGACGAGGCCCATCCGACCTCGATCTATGCAACGCCGCTTGCCGATTATGCCGCTGGCATGCATCTGGCCCAGGGCATCCTGCTGGCGCTGTTGCATCGGGCCAAGACCGGCGAGGGCCAGCAGGTTTCGGTCAGCCTTTACTCCTCGATGCTTGCCCTGCAGATGCAGGAGGGTGCCGCCTGGATGATGCGCGAGAAAAAGCTGAACTGGGGCGCCTTTCCGCTGACCGGCTGCTTTGCCACCACCGATGGCGAGATCGTCATGGTCGGCGCCTTCAAGCAGAACCCGTTGCGCGATATCTGCGCCGCCCTGGAGATGGAGGACCTCTCGCTCAAGCCCGATTTTGCCGATTTCGACCGGCAGATGACCAATCGTTCGGCCCTTCAGGCCATCTTTCACCACCGCTTTGCACAAAACTCCAGTGCCCATTGGCTGAAGCGGCTGGAGGATGTCGATATCCTGTGTGCGCCGGTGCGGACGCTGGCCGAAGCCCTGGACGACGAGCAGACCCGCATCAACGGCATGGTGCTGGAGGCTGGCGAAACGCCGGCCGGCCCCGTGCGGCTGGTGGGGTCTCCCATAGCGCTCTCGGCTGCTCCCGTGACGGTGCGCCTTGCGCCGCCGACGCTTGGTGAGCACAATGCGGAGTTCTTTCCATCCACGCCTGAGGCCTTAAGGGGTGACGCCGCATGAGCGTGCTGTTGGAGATCCGCGAGCGGGTTGCCCGTGTCACCCTCAACCGCCCCGAGCGGATGAATGCGGTGGACGCGGCAACCGAAGAGGCGCTCGAGGCGGTATGGCGTGAGATCGAAGCGCGTGACGATGTCAGTTGCGTGGTGCTCACCGGGGCGGGCGAAAAGGCCTTCTGCGCCGGTGCAGACCTCAAGGGCGGCAGCGGCAAATCCGGGCTGGATTACTGGGCCTTTGCCCGCCCGGCCGGTTTTGGCGGCATCGCCTTTCGTCGGTCTCTCGACGTGCCTGTCATTGCCAGGGTCAACGGCTTTGCGCTGGGCGGCGGTTTTGAAATGGTGCTCGGCTGCGACATCGTCATCGCCTCCGACAATGCAAGGTTCGGACTGCCGGAAGCCCGCGTCGGGCGTATGCCGCTGGATGGCGGCATGGTGCTGTTGCAGCGCAAGATCCCTTTTAACCAGGCCATGGGCGTGATGCTGAGCGGCCGGCAGTTTTCGGCAGATGACATGGCGCGCTTTGGCATCGTCAATGAGGTGACGCCGCGTGAGGAACTGGACGAGGCGGTCGAACGATGGGTCGCTGATCTCATCGCCTGCGCGCCGCTTTCCCTGCGGGCGATCAAGCAGACCGTCAACCGCACCGCGCATCTTTCACCGGCCGAAGCCCAGTCCCTGCGCACCCCCGCGCTGGTTCGGGCGCTGCAGAGCGAGGATGCCAGCGAAGGCGTGCGGGCTTTCCAGGAGAAACGGGCCCCCATCTGGCAGGGTCGCTGACTTTCTGTAGATTGAGGGCCGAAACACCCCAAGGAAGGCCCGATGCACGCCAGCATTCTCAAATATTTCGCAACGATTGCCCGCACCGGCTCGATCCGCAAGGCTTCGGAGGAGTTGCATGTGGCAACCTCTGCCCTCAGCCGCCAGATCAAGAAGCTGGAAGACGAACTCGGCACGCCGGTGTTCGAGCGGTTTTCCGATGGGCTGCGCCTGACATCCGCCGGCGAGGTGGTGCTTCGCCACGCGCGCGAAACGTTGCAGCGCTATGACGTGATGAAGGGAGATCTCGGCGACCTCAAGGGCAAGAAGACCGGCCGCGTGCATATTGCATGCCTCGACAGTCTTGCCGTGCAGTTCCTCCCCGAACAGGTGGCCGAGTTTCACCGCCGCCATCCCGCCGTGGATTTCCGCATCCGCGCCGAAAGCTACAATATCTACCAGCGCCTGGCCGAGGGCGACGTGGATATCGGCATCACGTTCGATGTCGACCGTCCTGCCGATGTCGCGATGGTGCGGGGTGTCAGCATGCCGTTGATGGCCATCGTTGCCAGACATCACCCGCTGGCACGACAAAAGACCGTCAGCCTGCAGGAATGCGCCCAGTTCAATCTTCTGCTGCAGCTCAACAACGATGTCATGAGTTCGATGATCTCGATCGAACTGGGCGCGCTGGAGCGCAACGGCCGCAGCTTCGTGTCGACCAACAGCCAGATGATGCTGAAACCGCTGATCCTGTCTGGTGCCGGCGTCGCCTTCTTCACGCCTCTTGGCCTGTTGCAGGAACTGGAAGCAGGCGAGGTCGTCGCCCTCCCCATTGCCGGTTCGCGCCTGAAAGACCTGCAGGTCGGCGTCGTCGTGCCGCGTCATCGCAAGCTGACCCATGCCGCCAATACGATGGTGGACTTCCTGAGCGAGGGCCTTGAAAAATTCAGCCTGAAGATTGCAACAGCTCTCGCCAAACGCACCGTGTGACGGCACATGCCGCGGCGTCCGCGACAGGGTCTTATCCGGCAGTCATGGTCGTCGCCTTGCGCACTGGAAAGGCTGCCATGAGCGGGTGATCCAACGGGCTTGTCCGCCCTCGCTCCCAGCCGCCCGGCGCTCCCCACCCGGTGACATCAGGGCCGAAAAATTCGCGGTTTGCCGCGATGTAGGCCTGCTTATGCCCGGCTATGTCCTCGTCGAAGAGAATGGCATCGACCGGACAGACCGACAGGCACAGGCCGCAATTGATGCATTCATCCGGATGAATGTAGAAGGACCGTCCGCCTTCATAGATGCAATCCACCGGACAGGCCGTCGTGCAGTCGCCGTCCTTCACATCGATACAAGGATCCGTAATGACATAGGCCATGCGTCCAACCTCCGCAGCTGCCCCCTGGTTATTGCAGATGGCGGCGTTGCAACGAAGTGCCGATGTTCGCAAAATCAATTGCCGTTTTGGCAACGGGTCATGATGGCGAGTGATCTCCGGAGAGAGACTGTCTTCTCCGCGCCGTCCTATTCCGGTTGCCGGCTGTGCAGCGGTGCCGGCACACGACCACTCCTTGCTGGCCGGGCCCAACCAGATCGGCCCGGACGAGCGGGAAGGCTGGGACAAGGAGCGCAGGCGTGCGCACCGATGTGAACGGTCGGGGAAAGCCGAAAAGCGCCAGCGCCAATCAGATGCACGACCGCCGAGTGGCAATCGGCCACGCGAGCCATCGGTTCACCCTGCTTGTTTCTCGGCCGGTTGCGCAATTCTCACTGCCCGAAAGGCCCTCAGCAGGGCCCGGCATCTGTTGCCCAAATTTGCGAAAAACCCTTTCCAGATGCGCGTGCAGCACTCAGGCGAACTGTGGAATGCAACAGCGCCGTTGCGCCGAGGATCACGTTTTCATCGGGCACGAATTCCGCTTCATTGTGGCTGATGCCATCCCGGCAGGGCACGAAGATCATGGCGGATGGGGCCACGCGGGCGAGAAACAGGGCATCGTGAAACGCGCCCGATACCATCGGCATGGAGGTGATGCCGCAGCTTCTGCAGGCCTCTGAGATAGCCTCGATCACGCCCTCGTCAAAGCGGCCGGGCGGCATGTCGAAGCGTTCGGTCAGGGTCACGGTGCAGCCCTGCCCTTCAGCAGCTGCCGCGCAGTGGGCGTTGACGACCTGCAGCATGGCTTGAAGTTTGTCGGCCTCCGGATGGCGGATATCGACGGTCAAGCGGACTTCGCGGGCAATGACATTGATCGAGCCCGGCTCGACGGCGATGCGGCCGACGGTGAGGCGGGCGAGCGCATCGCCTTGCATCACCGATGCCTGCAATGCGGCGATCGCCTGCACGGCGGCTGCCATCGGATCTCTTCGGTATTGAAGCGGCGTCGTTCCGGCATGGGCGGCCTCGCCGGTAAAGCAGATGTCCAGCCACTTGGTGCCCTGCACGGCCGTCACGATGCCGATGGCGACGCCACTGCGCTCGAGGATCGGTCCCTGCTCGATGTGCAGTTCGACATAGGCGGACACGGCATGGCCGAGCGGGCGCAATTCTGCATCGGGCAGGGCGGCAAGCGTGGCGGACAGTTCGGCTGAAAACGGCGCGCCATCAGCGCCGGTCATGTCAAGCCATTCATCGGGCAGCGATGCGGCAACGAAGGCCATGGAGCCCATGCAGCCGGGCGAAAAGCGGCTACCTTCCTCGTTCGTCCAGGCCACCACCTCCACCGTCCGCTCGGTGGTGACGCCGGCATCGTCCAAGGCTTCCAGCACCTCGAAGGCCGAGAGCGTGCCGAGCGCGCCGTCGTATTTTCCGCCACCGGGCTGGCTGTCGAGATGGCTGCCGATGAGAAGCGGCGCAAGATCGGGCTGCCGGCCCGGCCGCTGGATAAAGAGGTTTGCCGCCGCATCCTGATAGACGAGAAAGCCCCGCGCGCCCGCAAGGTCTGCCAGAAGCCGGCGCGCCTTGCGATCCTCGATGCTCAGCGCCTGCCGGTTGACACCGCCGCCCGGCGTTGCGCCGATGGAGGCGAACTGGGCAAGACGTCGCAACAGCCTTGATCCATCGACTGTCGGCGTGATGGTCATCGGCGAATGCCCGCGATAAAGTCCTTCACGCGCTGCGGCTCCACCGCATTCCACCAGACACCGTCGTATTTCAGCGAGCTGGCCACGATCACGCCGTCTGCGACCTCAAGGATCTCGTTGACGTTGTCGGGCGTTACGCCGCTGCCAACCAGTGTCGGAAGGCCGGCGGCCTTTCTGATCATGCCGATATAACCGAGATCGGCGGCATGCCCGGTCCTCTGGCCGGTGGCAATCACTACATCGGCATCGAAGAAGACGAGATCCTTCACCTGTTCCTCGACGGGCCGATCAGAGACGATGGCGTGGGCGCCGTGCTTGACATGTGCATCGGCAAAGATGCGGATGCCCTTGGCCCGCAGATGCGCGCGGTAGCGCATGGCGCGGGCCGCCTCGCCTTCAATGAAGCCCTCATTTGCCACATAGGCATTGGCCCACTGGTTGACCCGCACGAAACCGGCGCAGGACGCCGTTGCAATGGCAAGGGCCGGAATGGCGGCATTGGCGAGCACGTTGATGCCGATCGGGCGACCAAGTTCGCGACGGATACGGTCGGAGACGACAGCCATGAGGGCAGAGGTCTCGTGGCCGATATCATCGGGCTTTGCAAAAGGAATATCGCCGTGGTTTTCGATGATCACGGCATCGCAGCCGCCGCCGAGATAGGCGCGCGCATCGTCCAGTCCGCGCTGGTAGATGGTCTCGACGGCCTCGCCGTCATAACGCGGCGCACCGGGAAGAGGCGCCAGATGCACGACGCCGATGATGGCCTTGTCGCGGCCAAAAAGGTCGATCAGGGCATCGCCTGAAACCTGTCCAATGGATTTCGTGGTGTCACTCATGGGTGTTCCAGTTCGAATTTGGTGAGAAGGACGGCAAATTCCGCTCTGGACGGAAAGGATGCCACGGTTCCGGGCCGGCACACGGCAAGGGCTGCCGCCTCCATGGCGACCGCGATGGCCGGCGTCAACGGTTTTCCAAGCGCCAGAAGACCGGCAACCGTGCCGGCAAAACAATCGCCGGCCCCGCTCGTGTCGCGTGCTTCAACCGTTAACCCGGCAATATGCAGCGGCGCGGCGTCTGCCGTTTCCTGAACCAGGCAGCCGTCGGCGCCGAGCGTGACGATGACACCTGTCGCGCCGAGCTGAACCAGTTTTGCAATGGCTTCTGCCATGTCAGGCGTGGCGGCCAGTGTTGCTGCCTCCGTCCTGTTGGCAATCAAGAGGTCGACGGAGGAAAAATCGATGTCCACCTGCTGACCGAGCGGGCTCGGGTTGAAGATCGTGTAGAGGCCGCAGCGTTTGGCATGGGCAAGGCAGGCTTGCGTGACCTCCGGCGAAAGATTGCCCTGCATCAGCAGCGTATCGCCTGCCCTCAAATGGGGAGCAAGGTTTGCGCGTGGATCAAATGCGGTGGCGCAGGCAACGGCGCTGATCACGACATTTTCCCCCGCCTGATCCACCAGAATGGTCGAGCGGTCGGTGGCATTTTCTGTTCGCACCAGATATTGCGCCGAAAGGTCCTGCTCCAGCGTTTCAATCAGCTGTTCCGCAACCGCATCAGATCCGATTGCGGCATGAAACCTGATATCGGCGCCGACGCGGGCGGCCGCGACCGCCTGATTGGCGCCCTTGCCGCCCAGCCCTTCCGCCGTCAGCTTGCCATTGACGGTTTCCCCCGGCTGCGGCAGGTGCGGCAGTCCGAAGGTCGTATCAAGGCAGATATTGCCGACGACGTGAAGGCGCATGGTATCTTCAGTCTTTCGCCGTGGCCCAGGCCAGCATCTGCTCAAACAGGGTCTTGTAGCCGTCCCAGGCAATGAATTCCGGCGGCAGCCAATGGGGGCCGACATCGGAGGTCCAGGCGAGCGTGCGGCCCTTGCCGAAGGTTCCGGTGACGAGAAGCGGCAGCGAGCCGTATTCGGACGAGACCGTTGCGAGAACCTGCGCGTCTGCCTTGGCCACAACCTCGTTGAAGCCGAGAAGATAAGGCCAGTCGGCGCCAAGCCCTGAAAGGATCGGATGCGGCTCCGTTGCCGTCACCACCGGGTTAAAACCTTCCGGCACCTCGACGCGGTCGTCAGCGGAGAGGCAAGTAACCGGCAGGATCTCCTCGATGGGTGTCTTGTGGAAACGCGCGCCGCCATTGATGCCCTGGAAGCTGTAGTAGCCGCCGAACATCAAAAGTGCGCCGCCGTTTTCCACATACTGCTTCAGGAGTTTCAGGCGGTTCGGCGTGCGCTTGGAATGGATCCAGGTATCGGGATGCAGAAGCAGCGTGTTGGCGCCGATATCGGAGAGGATGATGGCGGCGTATTCGTCGAGCGCTTCGATCGTCTGGGGAAAATCGCGCTGTGCTTCATGGGCGGGCATGAAGGTCACGTCGAATTCGCTCGCCTTCAGCGCCTTTAACAGTTCGTCGGCGCCGGTGTGGTAGGTGACGGTCGGAAACTGGTCAAAACCCTTGATATGGGTTGCGGTGGAGACCCAGGATTCACCGGCGAGAAGAACTTTTTTCTTGGTCATGTCTGCTCCTGCAAAATTGGTCGCACCGGGCCGTCAGGCGCCGGCGGAAAACACGGATTTGGGGTTGTCGATGAGCATCCGGTCGATGGCCTCCTGCGTCATGCCGTGCCGCTTCAGCCGCGGCAGGAAATGCTTCAGGATATAGCCGTAACCGAAGCCGCCATAACGGGTCAGCATGATCTTCAGGAACACGTCCTGCGACAGCAGAAGACGGTCGCAATAGCCTGCTTCCACGAGGCTTGCGATGGCGCGGGCGTTTTCCTCGTCGGAAGGAGACTGCGCGTTCTGGTCGGCATAATAATAATCCATGCCGATCATGTCGTATTCGAGAAAGGCGCCGCGTTCGGCCAGGCTCTTCTGGTAGGGCAGGTCGTTGTGGCTGGGGTTCATGTGGCAGAGCACGGTATGCCTCAGATCTGCCCCCTCCTCCTCGATCATGTCGAGCACGCGGTGGGCAAGCCGCTCCCAGCCCGGCAGATGGATGGAGAGCGGCAGGCCGGTGATGCGCGAGGCACGCGCCGACGCGCGCAGCGACTTCTGCTCTTCCGCGGTGAAATCCTTGCTGACGCCCACTTCGCCAATGATACCGGCCATGATTGCCGGCTGCGTTTCGCCACCGCCGACATCATCGACGATGAACTGCGTCACCGCGTCCACATCCATGGCTTTCAGCCATTCGGGATGGGTATGCTCCAGATAAAAACCGGTGCCCATGACGATCTTCAAGCCGGACATGCGGGCGACACGATGCAACTGCTCGGCATTGCGGCCAATGCCGAAATTGGTGGTTTCCACCACCGTATGGCCGCCGAGCGCCTGAAACCGCTTCAACTCGGACAGAGCGAGATCGCCATCATCCAGCGAAACATTGTCGCGGTTCATATAGGGGTTCATCCGCAACTCGCCGATGATCTCGATATTGACCGGCTGTTCGGCAATCGCCCGCTCATCCGGATGGCACGGGCATTTCCACGAGGTCGCGCCATCGAGAAAGATGTGCTCGTGCATCAGCGTCACGCCCATGTAGGCAATGGGCACCGGTCCGAGCACCGTCATCACGGTGCCCGAGCGCACGCCGATCGGGTGGCGGGGCTGCGGTTCGTCCTTGAAGAGATGGTCCATCATGGATCAACGGCTCCGTGCGCCGCCCTTGAACAGGCGGAAGTTCAGCCAGATGGCGACGAGAATGATGAGGCCCGTCACGATGGGCGTGAAGAAGGGCGACATGTGCGAGAGAATGAGGCCGTTGGCGATGACGGCAACCGTCAGTGCGCCAAGCACGGTGCCGACAACGGTGCCGCGTCCGCCAAACAGGCTCGTCCCGCCGAGAACCACGGCCGCGATCACATCCAGCTCAAAGCCCTGTCCGGCATTGGAAGAACCGGAGCCGAGGCGGGCGGCCAGAATGATGCCGGCGGTTGCCGCCGCCATGCCGGAGATGACGTAGACGCAGAGAGTCACCACGCGGGTATTGACCCCTGCCCTGCGCACCGCCTCGGCATTGGCGCCGATGCCGGTCACGTAACGGCCAAAAGGCGTTTCGTTGAAGGTGACGAAGGCGGCAATGAGAATAACGATGGCAATCAGCGCCGGAGCCGGCACGCCGAGGATCCAGGCACGGCCGATTGCGGTAAACGGGCTCGACGGTTCGACCGGAATGGAATAACCGCCGGTGATCAGCAGCGCGAGCCCCCGGATGACCGACAGACCGGCAAGCGTCACGATGAAGGAGGGGATGCGCTCATAGGCTATGAAATAGCCCTGGATGACACCGGTCAGCGCGCCAAGACCGAGCATCAGCAGAATGGTGAGGGGCCAGGGAATTCCGGCCTGCAAGGACGCCGCCGACAGCGTGGCCGAGAGCGCCAGAACCGAGCCGACGGAGAGATCGATACCGCCGGTGGTGATGACGAAGGTCATCGCGGCTGCCACGATCAGCAGCGGTGCCGACTGGCGGATGATGTTGAGGAGGTTCGGCGCGGTCAGGAAGGCATTCGTGTAGACGCTGAAGATGATGCAGACGACGAGGAAAAACAGCGCGATCGACACGATGCCGCCATTGGCGATGGCCCGGTCTATGAGGCGCGCCTTGCGCAGGCGCGGCGGGTGCGAGGGGTTGGCGTGGGAGTGCGGCACGGTCATGCGAAAACGCCTTCATCTGCAGCGCGCCCGGCGGAACGGGCGGAAAACTTTCGTCCGACGATCAGATTGACCACCTCTTCGATGCTGGTGTCCTCGATGCGCCGTTCGGCAACGTTTCGACCTTCGTACATCACCTGGATGCGGTCGCAGACGAGAAACAGATCCTGCAGCCGGTGCGTGATGAGGATGACACTGACGCCTTGGGCGCTCACCGTGCGGATCAGTTCCAGCACCGCCTCCACTTCCGCCACGGCAAGGGCGGCCGTCGGTTCATCCATGATGAGGACGGAGGGGTTGAACGAGGTGGCGCGGCCAATCGCAATCGACTGGCGCTGCCCGCCCGAGAGGTTTTCCACCTTCATGCGCGTATCGGGAATGACGATGCCGAGGTTGGAGAGCATGGTGCGGGCGCGGGCATGCATGGTTTTCTTATCAAGCATGGGAATGCCGCCCAGCCGCCATTTCGGCTCGCGGCCGAGAAAGAGATTGCCCGCCACATCCACCGTGTCGCAGAGGGCCAAGTCCTGGTAGACCATTTCCACATGGGCGGCCCGCGCATCCGCCGGCGACGTGAAGGACACCGGCTTGCCGTCGATCTCGATTGTGCCGGCATCCGGAATGACCGCGCCTGAGAGCACCTTGCTCAGGGTGGATTTACCGGCGCCGTTATCGCCGACCAGACCCAGCACTTCGCCGGGTTTCAGGCTGAGCGACGCGTCGTCAAGCGACTGCATCGTGCCATAACGTTTGGAAATACCGGTCATCCTGACGCGGTAGGTGTCAGTGTCGATCATCACAGTCATGCCTTGCACGCTTGCCGGAACAGGAAACAGCAGGAGGTGCCACGGCGGCATCGCCACCGTGGCATCCTCTGCGGAGCTTACTTGAACATGCCGCGGAACTGATCGACATTTTTCTTGGTGACGATGGTGACCGGCACGTTGATGATCGGCTCGACCTTTTCGCCCTTCTTCAGCTTGGCCAGTGCTTCGACAGCAGCCTTGCCTTCGCCGGCCGGATCCTGCTGGATCACGGCGGTGACCCAGCCCTGATCGATACCGTCGATGGCAGATTTGGTGAGATCCCAGCCGAACACCTTGATGCTGTCGGTGCGGCCCTGGCTCGCAACGGCCGAGACGGCGCCGAGAAGAGCCGGTTCGCCGGTTGCGTAAAGCGCCGACATGTCGGGGTTGGCCGTCATCAGGTTTTCGGCAGCGCTCAGCGCCACGTCCTGCACGTTCTGGCCATCGACCGTGTCGAGGAAGGTCACCTTCTGGCCGCCGGCCTTGACCGCCGACTTGAAGCCATCGAGGCGCTGGTTCTGGATGAAGGAATTGAGCGCGCCGACGACGCCGACCTTAGCCGATCCGCCCATGCTGCCCTTGACGTAATCGGAGAAGAACGTGCCGATTTCTCCGCCGGCCTTGGTGTTGTCGACGCCGACGAAGGCAACGTTGTCGCCATCAGGGATCTGCGCATCGATGGCGATGACGGGAATGCCGGCCTTCTTTGCCGCCGTGATGGCAGGCTTCACACCGTTGACATCGATGGCGACGAGAATGATGCCGTCTACCTTCTGGGTGATGTAGTTCTCGATGGCGTCGTTCTGGGCTGCGGGCACGTTGTTGGCGTTGAAGATCACCAGGTCGGCATTCGCAGCCTTGGCGGCGGCCTTTGCGCCATCATTGATCTGGTTGAAAAACAGCGCCTGCTGGTTGATCGTGACCAGCGCGAACGTATCGGCCAGTGCTGCCCCTGCCCCAAAGCCCGCCGAGATGGTGGCGGCCACGGCGCAACTCAAAAGATATTTCGTAAGACGCATGGAAGTTCCCCTTGTTGCGGCCCGTTCAGGGCTCGTCACGAATTCACGAGGGGAAGTATTCAAGTAACTTGAATGAATGTCAAGAGACTTGAATGGTGGCCTGCATGGTTTTCGGGCAGCGGAAAAACCTGCTCAAAACGTCGCCGGCGTGTTGACCCAGAAGATGCTGGCCCGCTCCGTGCCGACATTGCGATACCAGTGCGGCCGCTCGGAATTGAACACGAATGTATCGCCGGCACCAATGCGATAGGTGCGCTCATCCACCATCAGCTCGATTTCGCCGGCCAGCACATAACCCACTTCCTCGCCCACATGGCGGATCGGCTCCTTGCTCTGCCCGCCCGCCTCGATATGGTGGATATTGCACTGCAGAAGATGCCCGGCCGAATAAGGAATGACCCGCTCCAGAGAAATGCCCTCGCCGCGGCGCAGCGGATCAAGCGCGATCAGCGGCCGCGTGCCGGCACGAAACACGATGCCTTCGTCACCATCGGTTTCCTCAAACATCCAGCCGATATTGGTTCCGAGCACGCCGACAAGCCGGTGCAGCATGGGAAGCGATGGCGATGCCTTGCCGTTTTCGATCTTGGAGAGCAGGCTTTCAGAACATTCCGCCGCCAGCGACAGCGCCTTCAGCGTCATCCCGCGCGATTGACGCGACAATTTCAGCCGCGCGCCAAGGCGTGCCGGATTGGAATGGATCTTGTCCTCGCCCCTGTCTTCACGAAGCTCGGCCCTTGGCTGCGGATCTAGCATATTCATTATTCGGCATCACATTTAATCAGGGCGCGAGTTTAACGCTTCGGATTAATCGATGTCCAGCATGCGGCACAATTGGCGGCGATGGGCCTGCGGCGCATCATAACCTATCGGATCATTTAAGGGCCTGGTTCTCGTGGTGCCTGTCGATCAGTCGCAATACCCGCGTGATCGTCGCAGTCACGGGCGCCGGAACGGCTTGGCGTTCAGCTTCGCCTGCGACAGCGCCGGTAATCGTGTCAATTTCCATCGGGCGGCCGGCGAGCCTGTCCTGGAGCATTGACGGCTTGTGATCGCGGTGGTTTGCCAGCGCGTACTCGACCGATTGTCTCGTCCTTGGCCGGTCAATGTCCACGCCGAGCGCCGATGCCGTCGCAAGCGACTCCTCCAGAATGGACAGGATGATCTCGCGCGCTTCGCTGCTGTCAGCCATCTCCCCGACTGTCATGCCGGCCACCGCTGCAACGGAATTGAGCGCCGCGTTGAAGGCTACCTTTTCCCAGATGCTTGCATCGACCGATGGGTCAGCAAAGCAGTTCAGGCCAGCCTCATCAAGCACATGGCAGACCTCCTCGAACCTTGGGAAGCTTTGGCCAGCTGCCGGCCACAGATGCACCTCACCTCGACCTGGAACATTGACATGGCCTGTCCCGATCACCGTTGCCGGCCAGTTGGTCATGCCCTTGATGATCCGCGCGCGGGGAATGACCGTTTCGATCATCTCGACATTGCCAAGGCCGTTCTGCACCGTCAGTGCCAGGGTGGCCGGCCCGACCAGATGGGACGCCGCCTTGATCGCGGCCTGCGTATGCATGCCTTTTGTGAAGACAATCAGCAGATCGAAGGCGCTGGAGTAGTTTTGCGCCGTGTCGATCGGCAGGGCAACTATCTTGTCCTTCCCGTCAATCGTCAGCCGCAGGCCCTGTTTGCTCACGGTGTCGATCTGAACGGGATTGACCTCTACCAACGAGACATTCTGGCCGCTTGCGGCAAGCTGCCCGGCAAACAGGCCTCCCATGGCGCCTGCCCCAATCACTGCAATTTTCACGTCCACCCCCTCCGGCACGATAGAGCCGCGCCTCTCCAGGCACGCTTCGATCAACTCTATCATGACGCCAATCGTGATCGATGCAAGATAGTTTGATGACAAAATATTTGTTGCCAAACTATCTTGCAGTCTGCCGGGTTATCGGTTTAAGTTCGCCTTAAGGAGGACCGGGAGGGAGCCCGGTTGCTGAAGAAGAGCGGATTGGTCCATTCCGGCAAAAGCCAGTCTCGGCCCGCAAAGGCTTGCGTTCCGCAAGGCTTTGATGGCCGGGAGGATTGGATGGCTATAATTCGATGTCTGATCGGCAAAACGTGCCGCCCAAAACTGCCACCATTGTGAACATCCACACCAGCATCATCCGCTCCAGGACAAAGCGTAGAGCAAATGGCCAAGGCGTCGACAAAACCGAAACTGGATCTGGTGCGAGGCGATGACAGCTATGCGACCATCCCCGAGGCCTTCCGCAACGTGCTCGGTTACCATCTGCGGGTGGCCCAGGAAGCATCCTTCCAGGCGTTCAGTGCGGCCGTCGACAAGGCCGACCTCAAGCCCGGCTGGTATTCGATCCTCACCATCCTGTCCGAGTATGGTGAGCTGACGCCGTCCGATCTCAGCCGCGTCTGCGGTCGGGATCGCTCCACGCTGACAGCAACGCTGAAGGGTCTCGTCATCCGCGGTCTTATCGAACGGCATCAGAACCCGGACGACCAGCGCAGCTACAGTGTGCGTCTGACCGACGATGGTCACAAGATGCAGCGTCGCCTGCATGCCATCGCCCACAAGCATGACCAGCGGCTGGATGAAATCGCCGGCGACGATAAGGACGTCGTGCTTGCCGTGCTCGCCCGCATCGTGAATGCGCTGGGCACCGGCTGATCAGGGCCGGATAAACGGCTGACCAAAGCCTGCCGCGCCAAGACCAGATCGCCGCGCGACCGGCATTCGAAGACATTGCAGATCGGCGGGACACGTCCCGCGGAATTCGGCTTCCGAGGAGGGAGGCCGGAAACGAACGCGGCATGCCTGCCGCACCCTAAATGGAGGAGAAAACATGCCTAGCATTCCTATGAGGAAGAGCCTGTTGGCGGCGGCGATCGGTGTCGCAGCCGTTCTGGTATCCGGCACAATGCCGGCGTCAGCCCAGGACAAGACGATCAACCTGAAGATCTCGCTCTGGGTGCCGCCCGTGCATCCTCTGGTGAAATCCACCCAGGAATGGGCCGACAGCATCACCAAGGCGTCCGGCGGAACGATCACCGCCACGGTTTTCCCGGCCGAGCAACTTGGCAAGGCCTTCGATCACTATGACATGGTGCGTGACGGCATTGCCGACGTTGGTTATGTCAGCCCCGGTTATCAGCCTGGTCGCTTCCCGGTCATCAATGCCGCACAGCTGCCCTTCACCGTTGCCAACGCCACGGGCGGGGCCGCGGCGGTCGACAGCTGGTATCGCAAATATGCGCCCAAGGAGATGGCCGACACGCATTTCTGCATGGCCTTCGTGCATGATCCAGGCGCGCTGCATTCCACGCGCAAGAAGATCACCCTGCCCTCCGACGTCAAAGGCCTGAAGGTGCGCCCGGCGCAGCAGACGATGGGCGAGCTGGTCACGACGCTTGGCGGCACCAATGTCCAGGCCTCGGCGCCGGAATCCCGCGACGCATTGGAGCGCGGCATTGCCGATGCCATCACCTTCCCGTGGAACTCGATCTTCCTCTTCGGCATCGACAAGGTAACGAAATACACGCTCGACGTGCCGCTCTACACGACGGCCTACACATGGGTGATGAACAAGGATGTCTACGAGCAGGCATCGGCCGCCCAGAAGAAGGTTCTGGATGATCATTGCACCTCCGAATGGGCGGTGAAGCTCTCTGCCCCCTGGACCGAGTTCGAACATGCCGGCCGCGAGAAGATGAAGAAGGCGCCCGGTCATGAGGTTGTCGAGCTGACGCCTGAGCAGGTCGCCGAATGGCGCAAGGCCGCGGCCCCTTTGCAGGCCAATTGGGAAAAACAGGTCACGGCCAAGGGGTATGACGCAGCCCAGGTTCTGGGCGACCTGAAGAAGGCGCTTGCCGACAACAAGGCCGCGTTCTGACGAGAACAGGAAACGGCCGATGCGGGTTGGAGGCATCGGCCGGTTTCCTTGCGGAAAGACAGGAGGAACCTCATGACAGGCCAAACAGCAGAGGCGTTGACGCCATCCGGCTCACCGCCGCCGAAAAAGAATGCGATGGATCGTTTCATCGATGGGATCGAGTGGATTGCGGCCGGCTTTGTCGGCCTTGTGGCCGCCGACATCTTCATCTCCGTCATGCTGCGTTATTTCTTCAACTACGCCATCCCCGACGGTTATGATTTCGGCCGGCTTTTCCTCGGCATCCTGATCTTCTGGGGCATTGCGGCCACGAGCTATCGCGGCGCCCACATCACCGTGGATCTCCTCTGGGAAAGCGTCGGACCGAAGCACAAGCGCATGATCGATGTGTTCGCAACGCTCGTGCTGCTGCTCGTCGTCACCGTCCAGACCATCATGCTGTTCGACAAGGTCGTGCAGACCAGGGCGCAGAATGTCCTCACCTACGATCTGCAGCTTCCCACCTGGCCCTTCTTCCTCGTGGCGTGGCTGGGCGATGTTGCCGCCGTGGTCCTGATTGCTGTGCGCACCTTCCGCCTCGTCTTCAATCCCCAGAGTGTGAACGAAGAACACACTACAGATCCGGTCGAATAAGCCCATGACACAGAATTTTATCGCCGTATCGGGATTCGTCCTGCTGTTTGCCCTGATGCTGCTGCGCGTGCCGGTCGGCATGGCCATGGGCCTCGTCGGCATCACCGGTTTCGGGCTGCTCGCAGGTTTTGGCCCGGCGCTGAAACTGATCGGGCAGACCTCCATGCGCACCGTCACCGACTACACGTTCGGCGTCATCCCGATGTTCCTGCTGATGGGCGCCTTCGTCACCAATTCCGGCATGAGCCGGGAGTTGTTTCGGGCCGCCAACACCTTCATCGGGCATTTGCGCGGCGGGCTGGGGCTCGCAACCATCGTCGCCTGCGCCGGCTTTGCGGCAATCTCCGGCTCGTCGGTTGCCACCGCCGCGACGTTTTCGACCGTTGCGTATCCGGAAATGCGCCGGTTCAATTATCCGCAGTCCTTTGCGGCCGGCACCATTGCGGCCGGCGGCACGCTGGGGGCGATGTTTCCGCCCTCGACCGTGCTCGTCGTCTACGGCATCCTGACCGAACAGGACATCAGCCGCCTGTTTATGGCCGGCATCGTGCCCGGCATTCTCGCCGTGCTGATGTACATGATCACCATCGTCATCATCGGCCGGCTGCGCCCGGACATGCTGAGCGCCGGCCCGAAGAGCAGCTGGAACGAACGCCTGCATGCGCTGAAGGATGTCTGGGCACCGCTGCTTCTGTTCTTCTTCGTCATCGGCGGCCTTTACGGCGGCCTGTTTACACCAACGGAGGCCGGCGGCGTCGGAGCAGGCGGTGCCTTCATCATCGGGCTCCTGCGCGGCAAACTCGACAGGGAGAAGATCCTGACCTCGCTGTTGCAGGCGACCCGAACGGCGGCAGCGGTGTTCACCATCCTCATCGGCGCCCTGATGTTCGGTTATTTCCTGACCATTACCGGCACGCCGCAGAAGGTGACAGCCTTCCTCGGCGGTCTCGGCATCGGGTCCTACGGCGTGCTGCTGCTGATCATCCTGATGTATCTCGTGCTCGGCTGCATCATGGATGCAATGGCGATGATCATCCTGACGGTTCCCATCGTCTATCCGGTGATCCTCGCGCTTGGTTTCGACCCGATCTGGTTTGCGGTGATCGTTGTCATGACGGTGGAACTGGGGCTGATTTCCCCGCCTGTCGGCATGAATGTCTTCGTCATCAAGAGCGTCGTTCCCGAACTGAGTTTCGCCCGGATCTTCAAGGGCGTCACCCCCTTCATCATCACCGATATCATTCGGCTGGCCCTGCTGATCGCATTTCCAATGATCGTTACCTGGCTTCCCAGCCACCTCTGACCCGATATGCAAGAGAGACTGTCCATGACTGATGCAAAGGCTAACTCCGGGACTGACACGATTACCGCAGGTGGGGCGATCCTTGCCCGCCTGAAGGCGGTCGGCGTCGATTATATCTTCGCCAATTCCGGCACCGACTTCCCGCCGATCATCGAGGGGCTCGCGGAGGCGAACGCCAAGCAGATCCCGCTGCCGAAGGCGATCGTCATCCCGCACGAAAATGCCGCGATGGGCATGGCCTATGGCTATTACCTCGCCACCGGCAAGGCGCAGGCTGTGATGGCGCATACCAATGTCGGCCTGGCGAATTGCGCGATCGGCGCGATCAATGCGGCGACCGAACATGTTCCGATGCTGATCTTTTCCGGACGCACGCCGGTGGTCGAACAGGGCCGGCTCGGTGCGCGCACCGTGCCCATCGGCTGGGGCCAGGAAATGCGTGATCAGGCAGCCATGATCCGCGAATCGGTCAAATGGGATTACGAGCTGAAATTTCCCGAGCAGGCGGTCGACATCATCGACCGTGCTGCCGCCATCGCCAATTCCACACCGCGCGGACCGGTCTATCTCAGCCTGCCGCGCGAGGTGCTCTGCCAGCCCTGCCCGTCGGGCGAACTGGATCGGCCAAGCCGCATCGCTGCGGCGACATCAGCCCCGCGCCCCGCTGATCTGGAGCGTGCGGCCAAGATGCTCGCCCAAGCCAAACGCCCGCTCATCATCTGCCAGCGGGGTGCCGGCAGCGAAGAGGCTTTTGCCGCGCTGTCCAAATTCGCGCTGGATTGGGGGATTGCCGTCAACCAGTACTGGGCGATCCAGCTTGGCGTGCCGACCGACCACCCGATGGCGGTGGGCATGGATCCGGCAAAATGGCTGGCCGAGGCCGATCTGGTGTTCGTCATCGACTGCCTTGCGCCGTGGTCGCCGGACACCCATACGCTTGGTGAGGGCTGCAAGGTCATCCATATCGGCCAGGATCCGCTCTATTCGCGCTTCCCGGTGCGCAATTTTCCGTGCGACCTTGCCCTGACGGGTGACACGAGCGACGTGATCATGGCGCTCGCGGATGCTGCCTCCGGCTATCTCGAAGCCAACACCTCCAGCCGGGCAGCGCGCCGCGCCGATGTCGAAAAGGCGGCGGTCACACACCGCACGGCGGTGATCCGGCAGGCGGAGGCCGGCTGCGGCGAACTGATGACCAAGGCCTTTGTCAGCCTGACGCTCTCGAAGGCGATCGAGGGGAGACATGCGTCGATCCTGTCAGAGCTGGGCGCGCCGCTGGAACCGATGACGCTGCGCGAGCATGGTTCCTGGTATCAGGAGCCACATTCTGGCGGTCTCGGCTGGTCGTTTCCGGCAGGGCTCGGCATGAAGCTTGCCGATCCCGACAGACTGGTGATCGCCACGATGGGTGACGGTTCCTACATGTTTGCCAATCCCGTCGCCTGCCACCAGATCGCCGAGGCGTTGGAAATCCCGCTTCTGGTTCTGGTGCTCAACAATCTCGAATGGGGCGCGGTGCGCCAGTCTGTTCTTGGCGTCTATCCGGATGGATATGCAGCAAAATCAAACGCCATGCCGCTCGTGTCGCTCACACCGTCTCCGGATTTCACCAAGGTGGCTGCGGCAAGCAGGGCCTGGACAGCACAGGTCGAGCGGGCCGTCGATCTGCTCGGCGTGCTTCAGGCGGCCATTGCCCATGTCACCACGGAAAAGACCCAGGCGCTGGTCGAAATCCGGATTGCGCCCTGATGGCACGGCTTGACGGGGAGGGCCGATATGCCTTGTCTTCAAGGTCCTCGCCTCAGGGTAGG
The DNA here is from genome assembly GCA_027483885.1 of Rhizobiaceae bacterium. GTDB lineage: Bacteria > Pseudomonadota > Alphaproteobacteria > Rhizobiales > Rhizobiaceae > Neorhizobium. The sequence continues at coordinate 26,432 of JAIXTO010000042.1, read as the reverse complement.
GAAAAGGGTGGCCGCTGACCAAGGTGAGATGCATCTCACCACCCGTCGCTCACCCGTCATCCGGGCTGTGATGCCGCAAGTCCGGACTAGAATTTTCGGCTGATCGACAGCTTGAAGTTCCGGCCCGGCATGGCCGCGATCCCATCCGAGAGATAGGGCTCGTAATATTTGTCGAACAGGTTGTCGATTGCGGCATGCATCTCCATGCCCGCAAGGCTTCCCTCCTTCGGGGTCCAGTCCACCGAAATGCCGTGGACGGCATAGCCCTTGCTTTCGGGGCGGGCATAAAAATAGCCGGTTCCCTGATTGTAAGGGGTACGCTTCTGGGCTGACACGAACAAACCGTTCCAGCTGATCGACAGGTCCCATTCCGGGATCTTGTAGCCCAGCTGGACATTGCCGGTAAACGGCGCAAGGTCCTGGAAATAGGTGTTCGGACCACTGACGTCATTGATGGCGCCGTTGCGCGAGCCGTTCATCCAGGCAAGGCCGATGTTGGAAAATATGCTCTCGGAATCGTAGTTCACGGAGAAATCCGCGCCGTAGATCTTGTAGCTCGGCGTATTCCAGTAGAACGGCACAGGCCCGGTGATGTTGGCGAGATTGGCGCTGCCGAACCGGCGCGTCACCGGGTTGGTGACATGGTTGTAGAAGATTGCCACGGACGTTTTCAGCGTGTCCTCTTCAGACAGCAGTCCGTCGAACTGGCGTGACAGGCCGATGTTGATCGTGTTGTTTCGTTCGACCTCAAGATCGCGGGAGGTGGCGGACGCCTTGGTCGAGGCGCTCTGGCTGGAATAAAGCTCGTCGATCACAGGCACGCGCATGGCATAGGCCCAGTCGGCAAAGAGGGTTGTTTCAGGCGTTGCCTCCCAGCGAAGGCTGAGTGCGGGCGTGACCCCCGTATGGGACGTGGCGGAATAGTCGTGGCCGGCTGCCGGATCGTTATAGCGCGGCGCGGCATTCGGCACGCCTTGCGAGCGCACATAATCGAAGCGAAGCCCGGGGGTTACCTTGAAATCCGGCGTCAGGCCGATCTCGTCCCTGACAAAGGCGGAGAGCGTGTCCTGCTTGCCTTGCGGCATGATCCAGGACGAGTAATAGCCATAATTATACTGAGCGCTGTTCTTGTTGGCGATGTCGTACATCCAGGTGTCGCGATCGTGATGCACATACTGAACACCGTAATTGGCCGCATGCGAAAAGCCGCCCAGATCGAAATACGAGGTGTTTTCCAGCTCGAACTTGATATCGGTGTATTTGGCATCATCCTCCTGGCCGCCGAGGCTCGCGCTGGGAACGTAGCCTGAGATCGTCGGGCGCGTCATGTGCAGGTCGGTGGAGGAGAGGCTGAGCATCGCCTTGACGTTCACCAGATCGCTGTCGCCGGTATAGGCGTATTTCAGCGTCGAGGAGAAGTCCTCCATCTCGCGAAGGGCCAGCGCCCGCAGCCGCGCGGTCTCATATCCATAACGAGCAATGCTGGAGGCCGTGAGGTCCAGGTCACCGCGATTGGCCGCCGGCGGGCCATAATCCGACGAGCGACCGTAGATGACGGAGGCCCTCAATTCGTGTCCGTCGACTTCCAGGCCCCCGTTGGCGGAGAAGGATGTCAGCTTATCGCTGGAGGCCTCGTAGACCTGTCCGCCGCCGACGCGCACATTGTCGCTCTTGCGCCAGATGACCGAGGCCATGCCATCATAGGTGACGGGGCCGCCAAAATCGGACTTGCCATAGACGGCCGCCGACCCCAGGCGTTGTTTGTTGGCGCTCTGATAACCGGACTTCACCCAGGCTCCAAAACTTTTCCCCTCAAGCAGCATGTCTTCCGCGGTCTTGCTTTCCATGATGACCGTGCCGCCGAACCCGCCATTGCCATAACGCACCGACGTTGCTCCTTTGAGGATTTCCACGCGCTTCAGCAGTTCCGGGTCCACGAAGACCGTGCCCTGATCGTAGCGCTCGAAATTCTTTGGCGCGCCATCCAGCAGGATCCGGACATCCGATTGCCGGGTAAAGCCACGAATGGAGATGCTCTGCCCTTGCAGCCTGACCCCGCCGGTGGCGGTGACACCCGGCGTCTTCTGCAAAAGTTGCGGCAGGGAGTTTGATTGGGCGGCCTCGATCTGACGCCCGTTGATCTCCGCCACGCTCGGCGCGCCGCTGTTGAACAGGCCGCCGGCTGCCACCGTCACGCGCGGCAGAACCGTTTCATCGCCGCCGGTTGCCGCGGCTGCATCAGGGGAGAGTTTTTCAAGCTTCACCGTCCGTTCGGCAACAAACCGATAGGTGAGGCCCGTTCCGGCCAGCAGCTTTTCCAAAGCCTCGCCCACGGTCATCGAACCGGTAATCCTGGCGTTCGTGCGCCCGCTTGCAAGCGTCGCATCGAAAACGACCTGAAGGCCGGACTGGCTGGCGAGGCGATTGAGGCTCGTGGCAACACTGCCGGCGGGCAGGTCAATGGCGATCCGGCCGGCCTGTTGTGCGTTTGCGACCGCTGGAAGCGAGGTCAGGGCGACGCTCGTCAGAAACAGGGAAAGCAGCGGCAGTCTCAACCGGCGGCGCGTTGACCGGGTGTTGTTTGTCATACGGATAAGCTCCTTGGGCAGCAAAATATGTTCTCTGCCAGCCGTACGAATGAGCCTTCCGTTTCAGGACAGGTTGACCGAAAATTTCTTCAGTGGAGGATCGTGAGATAGGCGCCGACATGGGTGACGCGGATCTCGAAGGCTGCCGCAAGGTCATCGAGAGCGGCTTTCGGGTGCGTGAGATCAAGGCTGCCGCTGAGCCGTTTTTGCCGCAGATTTGCCGTGGCGACGAGAACATGGCCGGGCAGATATCGTTGGATGCCGGTGACGATATCGCCAAGCGGCTGGTTCTCGAACACCAACCGTCCCTGTCGCCAGGCGCCGATGGTCGAGGGATCCATCGTTTGCGGATCACGCAACTTTCCGTTCTCATCATAAACGATCGACTGGTTCTGCTGGAGGATCGTCGTGGGCGTTGCCGCGCCGGCCTCGATCTTCACGCTATGCTCCTCTACCGCAACCTGGGTTTCAGCGCCCCGGAGGTCGACATCAAATGCGGTGCCGAGTGCTGTCGTTTTCCCACCACCCGCCTCCACGCAGAAGGGGCGCGACGGGTCCGGACGGACCTCCACGAACACCTCGCCGCGCAGCAGGATGATGCAGCGCTGCTCTTGCGTGAAGCGAATTGCAATCGCACTGTTGGCGTTCAGCGTCACGACCGAGCCGTCCGCCATCCGGATGATTTCACTGCGGCCGATGGCGGAGATATGGTCGGCACGAAGACGAAGTGGGATATCGAGGTGAAGACCTGCCAGCAGACAGAGGCCGGCAAAGCCGGCCGCTGCCCCTTTCACCTTTCGCGAAACAGGCTTGCGGCTTGCCTTCGACAGAAACCGGTCGTCCTCGGTAAGCAGCCGGGACGTATCGCCGATCAGACATTCGATCTGCTCGAAAATCTGCGGATGGCGTGGATCGGCTGCAGCCCAGGCCTCGAACGATGCCCGGATCGCCGCGTCGTCGGGATGCTCACGCAGCTGGAAAAGCCAGTCGATGGCTTCTTCGCGCATCTGCCTTGTGGTTTTCATCCCGGCCATCAGAGCGTGTCCTCAAGGCATTCGAGGCAATGCAGATAGGCCTTGCGGATGTGGCGATCGACCATGTTGCGGCTGATCCCGCAGCGCGTGGCAATCTCGTCGGGGGTGAGGTTTCCAATGCAGCTGGCAAGAAACACCTGTCGCCGCTGATAGGACATTTTCATGATGGCCTGGCGCAGGCGTTTCAGCCGGTACGGCCCATCGGCGCGCGCGTCCGCGTCGCCAAGCGGCTGGGGCACACTCAACGCCTCCTCGGTCATGCCTGAAAACAGCCGGCGCTCCAGCCTCTCCCGTCGCAGGCGGTCTATCCCGAGATTGGCGCAGACGCGGATGAGAAATGCCCTCAGAACCGGCCTGTTCTCCACCAGTTTCGGTGTGTTGGCGAGGCGCAGATAGACCTCATGGACGATTTCCTGCGAGGTTGCGGCGGCATGCCCACGCCGTTTCATGGCGCGGCAAAGCTCTTGGTAGTGGATCTCCATGGCGTCATCAACGCGGGCGTGCGCGGCAGACTTAATCCACATGGGCAAGAGCTTTCAGTCGATTGTGCGAGAGCCACCGCTTACGATAAATTTGATGGGCAGGCAATAAACATGACAAAAGAAATCATGTTTATTTGGGTGTGTTCGACAGCCCAAGATGACCATGCGGACACCGCATGGCCGTTGCGCCATGATGGCGGGATCGACGCCCTTTCTGTGCGTTATAATCAAAACATCGAGAAACTGTCGTCTGTTTGTCATGGCTGGGACGCATACGGTGCGCCGCAAAGGAGCGCCGCATGCAGCCGCAATCGCTAGAACTTCAGGGTATCGAAAAAAGCTTCGGGGCAGACAATGTCCTGAAATCCATCGATCTTGCCATCCGCCCCGGCGAATTCCTGTCGCTGGTCGGCATGTCCGGATGTGGAAAATCCACCCTGTTGCGGATCATCGCCGGCCTTGAGACACCCGACCGGGGCACAGTCTCCATCGGCAACAGACAAGTTACCGACGTCGATCCGAGCGAACGCAACCTTGCCATGGTGTTTCAGTCCTACGCGCTTTACCCGCACATGACGGTGCGTGAGAACATTGCCACGCCGCTCAGGATGCGTCGTCTGTCGTTTACGGCTCGGCTGCCGCTGATCGGGCGAATGATCGCCAGCGCTGACACATTGCGCGACATCGCTACTTCGGTCGAAGAGGCCGCGGAAACCCTGCAGATCGGCCATCTTCTGGACCGCAAGCCGGCGCAGCTTTCCGGTGGCCAGCGCCAGCGCGTGGCTCTGGCCCGTGCCCTGGTGCGCCAGCCGGCCGCCTTCCTGATGGACGAGCCGCTGTCCAACCTCGATGCCAAGTTGCGCGCCCATATGCGCGAGGAACTGACCGGCCTGCATCGCCGCCTCGGCGCCACGTTCATCTATGTAACCCATGACCAGATCGAAGCGATGACCATGTCCGACCGCATCGCGCTGATGTCGGAAGGCGGTATCGAGCAACTCGGCACGCCGGACGAACTTTATCAGCGGCCGGCATCCTTGACCGTAGCCCGCTTCATCGGAACGCCGACGATCAATCTCCTGCCCGTGGAAATCGGCATGTCCGGCCGTATCTCGGCTTTCGGCCAGGAATTCGGTCTTGAAGCGGCAGCACAGGCTGCAGGCCCGGCGACGCTTGGCATTCGTGCCGAAGATCTTCGCCCGGCAGCAGATGGTCTCGCCGTTCGGGTCCTGCGCAGCGAAACCTATGGTGCCGATCGCTTCGTCACCTGCGCGCTGGTGCAGGATCAGTCGGTGCGTGTCGTCATGCGCCAGCATGCCGGCGAAAGCCTGCCGAGTGAAGCCGACGGCCTGCTGCGTCTGGGCTTTGCCGAACAGCGCGCCCATCTGTTCGGCGCTGATGGCAGGCGCTGCGATGTGTCCGCCCGCGCACGGGTTGCCGCATGACGATGGCCGATGTGACACTCGTCAAACAGCCGGCAAAGGTCCGCGCCAAACGCTCCCCCGCCGACCGCCGGATGGCGCGGCTGGGGCTGTTTTTTGCTGCACCGTCTGCCATCCTGCTCCTGGCTTTCTACATCATCCCGATTGTCGTTCTCTGCGTCTTTTCGGTCACCGATTATCAGCTCGGCGCGCTGTCGATCCATTTTGTCGGGTTCGATAACTTCATCAAGGCCTTCAGCGACACGGTGTTTCTGCGCTCGTTGAGGAATACCGTCCTCTATGCCGTGATCGTCATTCCGTTCGGCGTTCTCTTGGCGCTGGGCGTGGCGCTTCTGGTCTATAAACGCAAGAAAAGCCGCGCCTTCTGGGAGATCGCCTATTTCCTGCCGGTCACCGCGACGCTGGTGGCGATGGCAACCGTCTGGCAGTTCCTGCTGCATCCCTCGCTCGGCCCGGTCAATGCCGCCATCAAGGCCTTTGGTTTCGAGCCGGTGGCATTCCTGTCCAACCCCGTTCTGCTGATCCCGACCATGGCGCTGATCGGCATCTGGCAGGTGCTGGGTTTCAACATGGTGCTGTTTCTGGCCGGCCTCACCGCCATCCCCAGGGATCTGCATGAGGCGGCCCGCCTCGACGGCGCGAAAAATCCGATCGATCGTTTCCTCACCGTCACCTGGCCGATGCTGGGGCCGACGACGCTGTTCGTCGTCGTCACCACCTCGATCTCCGCCTTCAAGGTGTTCGAGACGGTGGCCGTGCTGACGAAGGGCCGGTTCGGTTCCGAAACGCTGCTGTTCGAACTGTATCTCGAGGGCTTTGAATATTCCAACACCGGTTATGCGGCAGCCCTCACCCTGCTGTTCCTGGTGATCGTGCTCATCCTGTCGATTGGCCAGATGGTGCATATGGACCGGAAGGTGCATTACTGATGGGACACGTCCGCAAATATCTGCCGCATCTGGTGCTCGCACTCGGCGCCATTCCGATGCTTTTGCCCTTCTACTGGATGTTCCTGACGTCGATCCGCTCGCCGTCGGAAATCTTCGATGTGTCGCTCTGGCCGATCCCGCGACAGTTCGATGCCGTGCAAAACTACTCGCGGGCCGCGTCGCAGGTGCCGATGCTGCGTTTCATGCTGAACGGTGTCATCGTCTGCGGCGGCATTCTCATCGTCCAGGTGCTGACGGCCGTGCCGGCCGCCTATGCGCTGGCAAAGCTGCGCTTTCCGGCGCGCCGGCTGATGATGACGCTGATCATCGCCGCCCTCTGCGTGCCGATGCAGGCGCTGGCGCTGCCGCTGTTCGTCGGGCTTGCCAAGGCCAACCTGCTCAACACCTATTTTGCCATGATGGCACCGTTCTTCCTCTCGGTGTTTGCGATCTTCCTGTTTCACCAGTCCTTCCGCAGCTACCCGGAAGAGGTGATCGAAGCGGCCCGCATGGACGGATTTTCCGAGATGGAGATCTGCTGGCGGCTGGTGCTGCGCGGATCGCTGCCGTCGCTGGCAGCCTTTGCCGTGTTCTCGCTGGTGGCGCACTGGAACGACCTCTACTGGCCGATGATCGTCGTCACCGACACCAATCTCGCACCGCCGCCGCTCGGCATGCTGTTTTTTGCCGATGTCGAATCCGGCGCCAACTACGGTGCCCTGATGGCGGGTGCCGCTATCATCACCGCGCCGATGGTCATCTGCTTCCTCTTTGCCCGCAGGCATTTCATCGCAGGCATCACGATGACGGGGGTCAAATAACCGCGCCCCTGTCCAGCTTTCCTCCCTCCCATACTGCCTCAAAAATTCCTTTTGGAGACTGACCATGAAGATTACCCGACGCACCGCAACCGGCGGGCTTGCCCTCTGCCTTGCTCTGGCCGGCCTTGCCAAGCCAGGTTTTGCCGCAGATGTCACGCTTGAGGTTCTTTACAACCTTCCGGGCTTCACGAAATTTCATCAGCCGCTCGCCGATGAGTTCATGAAGAACAATCCGGATATCAAGATCAACTTTCTCGCACCGGCACCCGGCTACAATGAAGGCCAGCAGCAGGTGCTGCGTTCGGCCGTGACCGGCAACCTGCCGGACGTGTATTTCTCCGGCTATAACCTGACGGCCGAACTCGTTCACACACTTGCCCCCCGCAAGCAGATCACCGACCTTGGCCCGTTCATTCAAGCCGAAGGCGGCCAGGCCTTCCTCGACAAGAACTACAGCCCGAAAATGGCCGCGCTTGGCCAGATCGATGGCAAGCAATATGGCCTGCCGGTCAATGCCTCCTCGCCGATCATCTATGTCAACGCCGACCTCGTGAAGAAGGCCGGTGGCGACCCGGCCAACATGCCCAAAACCTTCAAGGAACTGCTGGCGCTGGCCGCCAAGATCCATGCGCTCGATCCGAAGATCGCCGGCATGGGTTATGACATCAACGGTTGGCCGGACGACTGGCTGTGGCAGTCGCTGATCTTCCAGCAGGGCGGCACGTTGGTCGATGCAGCCACCAAAAAGGTGGCCTTCGACAACGAGATCGGCCTCAACGCGCTGAAGCTCACCCGCCAGTTCGTCACCGAAGGCGGCCAGACGCTGCTCGACTGGGACCAGTCGCGCCAGCAGTTCGGCGCAGGCCTCACCGGCTTCATCTTCTCGACGCCGGCGCATGTGCAGACGATCGAAGGCCTCGTTGGCGATCGCTTCAAGCTGACCACTTCGACCTTCCCGCTGGACAACCCGGAAAAGGGCGGCGTGCCCACAGGCGGCAACTCGGCCGTGATCCTCACCCAGGACAAGGCCAAGCAGGACGCTGCCTGGAAATACCTGAAGTGGATCACCGGTCCTGAAGCCCAGAATGTCATCGTGCGCATCACCGGCTACCTGCCGACCAACAAGCAGGCGACCGGCCCAGAGTTCCTCGCGCCCTATTACGCCGAGCATCCGAACGTCAAGACGGCGTCGCTGCAGGCTGACCGTTCGCTGCCGTGGGCCGGTTATCCCGGCGGTGACTCGGTTCGTATCTGGCGCACCCAGCGCGATATCATCGGCACCGTCATGCGCGGCGAAGTGACGCCGGAAGCCGGTCTGAAGCAGATCGTCGAACAGACCAACGCCCTGATGTCGAAATAAGCGGGTTCATCGCTCGCGAAAGGCTGCGGGGGAAAAACCTCCGCAGCCGATTTCTGCCCTTGAAGAAAGACCGTCATGAAGATCATTCAGCTCACCGACACGCATCTGATGCCGTCGGGTGTCGTGGTAAACGGCGTGGACCCGGAAAAGCAGCTGCGCGCTGCCATTGCCGATATCGTTGACAAACATTCCGATGCCGACCTGCTGGTGATGACGGGCGACCTCTGCAACCACGGCGATCCCGACGCCTACGCGCTCCTCAAGGATATTCTGGCGCCGGTGCCTTTTGAGACGCGCCTGATGCTCGGCAATCACGACGACCGTCCGAACTTTATCGCAGCCTTTCCCGACCATCCCCGTGATGAAAACGGCTTCATCCAGTCGTTCATCGATAGCGAGGCAGGCCGCCTGCTGTTCCTCGACAGCCACGAGGCCGGCGTGATCGGTGGCATCTACGGCGACGACCGCATGGCCTGGCTGGACCAGACGCTGGCAAGCGCCGGTGAACTGCCGGTAACGGTGTTCATCCACCATCCGCCGATGGAGACGCGGATTGCCCATTTCGAAAAGATCGGCATGCACGATGATGGCGCCGTGCTGGAGCGCCTGAACCGCCATGCGCCCGGCATTCGCCATATCGTCTTCGGCCATATCCACATTCCGCTGGCGGGCACGACAGCCGAAGGCATCGCCTACAGCTCGGGCCAGGCCTGCGCGCATCGTTTCATCACCGATGTCGACACCCCGAATCCATTCTGGACCGGCGGCAACCCCTGCTACCGGATCATCGACCTCGATAGCCAAGGCCTTCGCGCCTACAGTGCCGAGGTGGGCGAGATCCCGACCGACCGGGCGCCGATCTGTGACGGGCCGTGATGTCGGCTATCTGACGTTAGCATGGATCCTTGATCCGTGACTCGGCCTCGTTCACGAAAAGACGTGTGCGGGGCCGTTGACGCTTATCTGGACGCGCGCGCCTTTTTCGAAAAGCGGCTGGCTTGCCATGGCAAGGCGCAGCGAAAAGTCCGGGTTTTTGTCGAGGCTGATGGCGAGATCGCAGCTCGGGCCACAGAAATCGACGTCGGTGATGATGCCTGATGTGAAGTTTGTGGAGGCGCTGTCTTCGGTCCCCTGATGCGGCAGGATCGAAAACTGTTCGGGACGCAGCAGGATCTGGGCTTGGCCCTGCCGGTTCCTGTCGTGGATGGCGATTTGTCCGAGCATTGTCGTGGCCTGTCCGTTTTCAAGTCTTGCGGCAAGCACGATGGCTTCGCCCAGAAAGGCGGCGGTTGCGGGGTCTGCTGGGTGCGCATAAACCTCGCGCGGTGTGCCCACCTGCGCAAAACGGCCGGCGCGCATCACCACCACCTGATCGGCAAAGGCCAGTGCTTCGGCCTGATCATGGGTCACCAGAACCGTGGTGATACCGGCCGCTGAAAGCACCGCACCGACAGCCTTTCGGGTTGCAACGCGAAGTCCGGTATCGAGCGCTGAGAACGGCTCGTCGAGCAGGATCACGCGGGGGCGCCTTGCCATGGCGCGGGCGAGCGCCACGCGTTGCTGCTGTCCGCCGGAAAGCTCGTCCGGGCGGCGCGTCAGCATGGCCCGGTCGAGTTCCACCATGTCCATCAGCTCGCTGATGCGGATCTTGCGGTCTGCCGCGTCGTCCTTCAGGCCAAAGCCGATATTCTGTTCGACGGTGAGATGCGGAAACAGCGAACCATCCTGCGAGACGATGCCGACGCCGCGTTTGTGGGCAGGGATCTGCGACCGTTCGTCGGCAATCAACGCGCCGTCGAAGGTGATCGAACCGCCGTCTGGCGCCTCGAAGCCGGCGATCAGCCGCAAAAGCGTCGTCTTGCCGCAGCCGGAAGGGCCGACAATGGCCGTGCGGCTGCCGCTTTCGATCGCAAGGCTTACGCCATCCACGGCGGTGACCGGACCGTAATGCTTCCGAAGCGTCCAGATCTCGAGCAGTGTCATCGTCCGGCGATCTTCTTTGATTGTTGATAGAGAAGCCATGTCAGCGGCAGCGAAAACACCACCATCAGCAGCGCGTAAGGGGCAGCACCGGCATAATCGATTTCGCCGGTCAGTGCCCAAAACGCTATGGCAAGCGTGCGTGTGCCGTTGGGTGCCAGCATCTGCGTGGCCGTCAGCTCGTTCATGATGCCGAGCGACGAAAGCGCAAGACCGGCCGCTGCCCCCGGTGCCGCCAGCCGCACGGTGGTGGCAAGAACTGCCCGGGCCGGCGAGCGGCCAAGGCTTTCGGCCGCCTGTTCCAGTTCCTTCGGCACCTGCGCAATGCTGGCGCGCAGGCTAACCAGCGCGCGCGGCAGGAACAGGATGACATAGGCAAAAACGATGGTGGCGAGCGTCTGGTAGAGCGTTGCGACCTTCACCGTGATGGTCACAAGCGCCAGCGCCACGACGACACCCGGCATGGCGCTCGCCAGATAATAACAACCTTCGATCAGCCGGTTTTTCGCACAGGGACGGCGCACCGAAAGCCAGGCAATCGGGATTGCGGCAGCCGTCGTCGCAAGCCCGCCGATGAGGCAGATCCGAAGCGTCTGCCAGAGCGCAAGGCCGATGGCATCGAGGCGCCAGATATCAGCGCCGCCGGCCAGCAGCCAGTGCCCGAGCGTGAGGGCTGGAATACCGAGTGAAAAGGCCACGGTTGCGATGGGCAGCAGAAGGGCTGGATACCGCATGGGCCCAAGCGGCGTGATGCTTGTGCGGCGCGCGACGCCCGATCCCAGCCGCGCATAACGCTGGCGGCCGCGAATGGCGTAATCGAGCCCGAGGAAGACGAGGCAGCATAACACCAGCACGACGGCCAGCATGTTGGCGGCGACGCCATTATAGGTCGACTGGAACTGGTCGATGATGGCCGTCGTGAAGGTATCGAAACGGATCATCGCAAAGAGACCGTATTCGGACAGAAGGTGCAGCGCAATCAGCAGCGCGCCGCCCAAAATGGCAAGGCGCAGCTGCGGCAGCACCACCCGGAAGAAGACGGCGCGGGGGGTAAGCCCCAGCGATGCCGCCTGATCTTCCAGCCCCGGATCTAGAAGCCGCAGCGCTGCGGCAACCGGCAGGTAGAGGAAGGGGAAATAGGCGACGATGGAAATCGGCACGCCGGCGGCAAGACCGTTGAGACCCGGCCAGACACCGATCCAGGCATAGCTGTGGACGAAGGCGGGCACGGCAAGCGGGGCGACGCTCAACCATGAAAACAGCCGCGCGCCCGGCATGTCCGTGCGCTCCGTCAGCCACGCGAGCGCCACGCCCAGCACCACGCAGGCCGGCACGGTGAGCACGATCAGGAGGACGGTGTTCATCAGAAGGCCCGCCACACGCGGGCGAAGGATCAGCGTTGTCGCCGTCTCGAAGCCCGTGGCAAATGTCGCCCAGATCACGAAACCGAGCGGCACGAGCGCCAGACAGGCAAAAAACACAGCAAGCAGCGAAACCCAGGACAGGTGGAACGACCGGCGCGGGCGCGGTGTCATTGTCGCTTCTGTCTGGCTGGTGAGGGTCATTCTGTGCCCGAAATTGTCAAGCGCCGCAGATACGCTCTGCGACGCCGTGAGGCAACTGATGGACGGCTGGAAATCAGAGGATTCCGGCGGCCGTCATCAGATCCGTTACCTTGGCGTTGTTGAGGTGGGCCGGATCGACGGTGGGGGCGCCGAGATCGGAGAGCGGCACCAGCGCCTTGTTGGACTGGGCGTCACGACCCACGGCATATTCAAACGAGGTGCCGGTGCGCAGAATGTCCTGCCCGCCCTTGGCCGTCAGCCATTTCAGGAAAGCCTGCGCCTGCTGCTTGTGCTTGCTGGAGGCCAAAATGCCGCCGCCGGACACGCTGACGAAGGCGCCTGGATCCTGATTGCGGAAGTAATGCAGAGCGACGTTCTTGCTGTTTTCGCCGGTGCGGGCCTGATCGCCGAAATAGTAGTAATGATAGATCAGCGCGCCTTCGATCTGTCCGGCATTAACGGCCTTCATGGCGGTGGAATTGCCGCGATAGGCGACGAAGTTTTCCTTCATGCCCTTCAGCCACGCAGCGGTTGCCGCCTCACCCTTCAACTCCAGGAAGGCCCCGACGATGGCCTGGAAATCGGCGCCCGACGGCGATGCGGCCCAGCGGCCCTTCCAGGCGGGGTCTGCAAGCTCTTCCATGGTTTTTGGCAGCTTGTCGGCGGAAAGCTTCGTCTTGTCATAGGCAAACACGGTGGAGCGGGCGGCAATGCCGACCCAATGGCCGTTGGAGGGCTTAGACCCATCCGGCACCTGCGCAAGCGTGGCGGCGTCCACAGGCTCAAACAGGCCGGCACCATCCACCAGCGTCATGGCCGGCGAGTTTTCGGTGAGGAAGAGGTCGGCCGGGGAATTGGCGCCTTCCTGCACGATCTGGTTGGCAAATTCCATGTCCGAGCCGTTGCGCACGGTCACTGCAATGCCCGTCTCTTCGGTGAACGCCTTCACCCATTCCTGGGTCAGGCCTTCGTGCTGGGCATTGTAGATGGTGAGGCTGTCTGCCACCTGCGCCTGCGCAACCGTTGCGATCGAGGCAAAAGGCGAGGCAAGAGACAGGGCAAGAACAGACAGGGTGAGCGCTGTGCGGCGCGTGGCTTTAGGATGAGAAATCAAGTGTGCCTCCATGGCGATGATCTCATGGGAATGTCCGGCATGACTTATAGAAAGCGGATAAGTGCAGTCAAGATTGATCATGCTTTCGGATGCACGATTGTGTGATGGAAAATCGCCAATAATACAAAGGGTTGCAGGTGCGCGTCAGGACACTTCAGCAGGTTCTGTCACAAATCTCATATCAAAGCGGGTTTAAGGAGGGCGCCATCCTTGCCACTTCATGGACCCCAGGAGACCAGAGCCATGACCCGTGCCTTCTCAGCGCTTGCCGAGAACGAGACGACCGCTGCAGAGCCAGAGGCTGCTGCCTTTCCGTTTGATGTCTTGTCCGTTGCCTCGCGCAGCAATCCGGCGATCCTCACCATTGCCCATCGCGGGTTTTGGGTGAAGACGGCGGAAAATTCGCTGGCCTCCGTGCGCGCCGCCATCGAACACGGCGTCGAGATGATCGAGATCGATACGCAGGCAACAGTTGATGGCCGGCTGATGGTGATCCACGATGCGACGCTTGACCGCACCACGGATGGTCGCGGCGTGGTGAGTGAACTGCCGTTTGAGACGGTGCGCAAGGCCATGCTGCGCGCCGGCGCCGGCGGTGCCGATGCCGCTCTCACTGAGGAATGCGTGCCGACGCTCGAAGAGGTGCTGGAGGAAGCGCGGGGAAAAATCACCGTCAACATCGATACGAAATATGCCCGCGATCTGCCCCAGGTGATGGAGACGGTGCTGCGCCTTGGCATCGCCGATCAGGTGCTGGTGAAGACCGATATAGACCCCGATGCCGACCATTTCGACATTCTCGACGCCGACTGGTTCGGCAAGATCCCGCATATGCCGATGTTTGCGGTTCGCCCCGGCCGGTTTGCCGAGGATCTCTCCCGCATCGCTGTTCTTCACGCGCCGATGATCGAGGTGAAGTTCCAAAATATCGCCGATCTCGAGACGGGACGGGCGGAACTGGAACGCCAGAACATCCGCCTCTGGATCAATACGCTTGACGTTTCCCATTGTCTCGATTTCAACGATACCAGGGCACTGACCGATCCGGACAGCGTCTGGGGTGCGCTCATCGATGCCGGCGTCGGCGCCATTCAGACGGACGAGGTCGGGGCCTTCAGGACATGGCTCAACACGCGCTCTGGCGCAGAAGGCAAATAAGGCAAATGATGACGATTTCCCATGAACGACTTGAGCGTGCCTCTGCGGTGATTGCAGAGGCCATGGAGCTGGCGCTGCGCTTTCATAAAGACCGCACCAGCATCGCCACCCGTGCAAAGGGGTTTCAGGATTTCGTCTCGGAAGCCGATACCGCCGTCGAACAGCTGGTGCGCGATCGGCTGGCGGAGGCCTTCCCCGGCGAAACGGTGCTCGGCGAGGAGATGGGCGGCGTGGCCGACGATGCCTACTGGATCGTCGACCCCATCGACGGCACGACGAATTTCCTGCGCGGATCGCCGCTCTGGGGCATTTCGCTCGGCTTCGTGCGCCATGGCCGACCCGAGCTTGGCGTGGTTGCGATGCCCTCGATGGGGGAAATCTATGCGGCAGCCGATGGCACCGGGCTTTTTCTCAACGGTCAGCCCTTCGTGCGCGACACCACCTTTGAGGACGTGCGCCTGATGTCGCTCGGCGATAGCGCGGTCAGCGAATCCGAAGAAGTGGCGGCTCTGACGATCGGTCTTCGCCATGCCGGCTGGGTGGTGCAGTCCATCCGCTCCACCTCGATCGGTCTCGTGTTTTCCGCCCGCGGCACCTATGACGGCCACCTGCAGAAGTTCACGACCATGTGGGACATTGCAGGCGGCGCGGTTCTGGCGCGCGAGGCAGGGCTTGATGTACGCATCGGCACCCGCAACGGCATTCCCTATATTGCCGCCGCAACCCCTGCCCTGATGGCGGCAACCGAGCCCTTCTGGCCGGAAATCCAGCCACTGGAACCGCTCGCGGCCGTCGGTTAAGTCCACCCTCCCCGCTTCACGCCGCAGACGTCAGCGAGCGGCGGAAGCGCAGGAGCGCCATGACAAAAAAGAGCGCTCCGAGGACAAGCAGCGCCACCATCGAGGTCCACACGGCCGACAGGCCGGCGCCGCGATAGAGAATGGCTTGCGACAGGGCCACGAAATGCGTCGAGGGTGAAATCTGCATCACGGTTTGCAGGAAGGGCGGCATGCTTTCCATCGGTGTCGTGCTGCCCGACAAGAGGTTCATGGCGATCAGCACCGGTATGGCGATGAGGCCGAACTGCGCCATGGAACTGGAGACCGTGGCAATCAGGATACCAAGCGACGTGACGGAGAACTGGTAGAGCACGGCAGCTGCAATGAAGAGCCCGAGCGAGCCCGCGACGGGAACGTGAAGCACCCGCTCGACAACCACCACCAGCGACAGGACGGCGGCGACCACGATCACCATGCCGTTCGACCAGATCTTCGACAGCATGATTTCGCCGGGCGTCACCGGCATCACCAGCAGGTGCTCGATGGTGCCGTGTTCGCGCTCGCGGATGAGGGCGGCCCCCGTCAGGATGACTGAGAGCATGGTGACGTTGTTGATCACCTGCATCACCGCGTTGAACCACATCGACATGAGGTTCGGGTTGAAGCGGGCGCTGATGACGAGATTGATCGGATCGCTGGTCGTGCTGCGCGGCAGCGCGGTGGCAACTTCCTGAGTGATGATGCTCTGGATATAGGTGGCACCGGTGCCGGCAAGCGACATGGCCGTGGCATCGACGGCGATCTGGACGGTGGGCTTGCGGCCGGCAATCACATCCTGTTCGAATTTCGGCGGAATTTCGAGCACGAACGTATAGGTGCCGCTGTTCATGGCGGCATCGACATCGCGGGCCTCGATAAGCGCCGGCGTCTGGAAGAAAGGCTGCATCAGCCCATCGCGCAGCCGCGCAGACAGCATGGATCGGTCTTCATCGACCACCGCGACAGAGGCGTTTTCCACCTCTGACTTTGCCCCTGTTGACACCGTGTAGATGGCGAGCGTGAAGGCATAAAGAATGAGCACCATCATGACCGGATCGGCCTTCAGGCTGTAGAGTTCCTTGATGCCGAGGCGCAGGATGCGGGAAAGCTTCTGTCTCATCTCAGGCACTCCGCTTTCTGAGCGCCAGAAGCGCAACGAGGATATAAACGACGGCAAACACGGCAAGCATCACCAGGTTCGTCCACAATTCGGCAAAGCCAAGCCCCTTGGTGATGACGCCGACGGTGATCGGCTGGAACCAGGCGGAGGGAAAGGCAAGCCCCATCAAACGTCCGCCGCCCGAGAGCGACGACACCGGCACCAGCAGGCCGGAAAAATTGACCGCCGGGATCATCGCGATGATGGCGGTGGCAAAGATGGCCGCCACCTGGCTGCGCACGAAGCTCGAGACCACCAGGCCAAAGCCGGTGGCGGCGCTGACGTAAATCAACGCGCCGACCAGAAGCATGGGCAGCGAGCCCTTGATCGGCACGTGAAAGACGAAATGCGTGAGCAACAGCAGAAAGAGGAAGCTCGTGAAGGCAATGGCCACATAGGGCAATTGCTTGCCCAGCAGAAATTCCAGGCGCGTGACCGGTGTTGCCTGGAAATTGGCAATCGAGCCGGTTTCCTTCTCCTTGACGATGCCAAGCGCCGTCATGATGGCCGGAATGAGGATGAGGACCAGCACGAACACGCTCGGAACGATGGCATTGGTGCTCTTGAAGGCCTGGTTGTAACGGTAACGCGTGACGATGCTGACAGCGTCGGAAGAGGTCATCTTGCCCGTATGGCGCGCATTGGCATCGGCGATATAGGCCGAGACCAGCCCGTTCACATAACCGCGCGCGGTTTCGGCGCGAAACGGCATGGCACCATCCAGCCAGACGGAAACTTCCGGCGTGCGCTCCCGCTGAAGGTCACGGCCAAAGTCTGGGGGGATTTCCACGGCGACGCTCAACTCACCGGTGCGCAGCCGCGCCTGCAACTCTTCGGACGAGGTGATGGCGGCTCGCTCCTCGAAATAGCGCGAGCCCTGAAAGCTTTCGACCAGCTGGCGGCTTTCTGCCGTCTGGTCCTGATCGTAGATGGCAAAGGGCAGGTTTTCCACATCAAACGAGATGCCATAACCGAAGGTGACGAGCAGGATGGCCGGGCCGAGCAGCGCAAAGACGAGGCGCGCCCGGTCGCGCAGGACCTCGATCGTCTCGCGCCGTGCATAGGCAACGAGCCGCCCGACATCAAATCGGCGGACGCGGTGGTTGGCCCCAGTCGCGGTTTCAGTCTGGGGCTTTGGCTCACCTGCAAGCGCCGGAGTGACGGCCGCAGTCGTCTCCTCCTCGTCAGCCGCGCCCATTCCGGCCTCGCTCAGCACATCGATGAAAGTCTCCTCCAGCGTGGCCTTGCCGCGTTCCGCGCAGAGCGCCTGCGGCGCGCCGACGGCCAGCACCCGGCCCTGATGCATCAGCGAAATGCGGTCGCAGCGTTCCGCCTCGTTCATGAAATGTGTCGACAGGAAAATCGTCACGCCATCCTCGCGCGACAGCGAGATCAGCGAACGCCAGAAGGCATCGCGGGCAACCGGATCGACGCCGGAGGTGGGCTCGTCGAGGATGAGGATTTCCGGGCGGTGCAGCACGGCGGCGGCCAGTTGCAGACGCTGGCGAATGCCAAGCGGCAGGTCGTCCGGCTGTTTGTCGGCCACCTCGCCAAGGTCGTATTGCGCAAGCATTGTCTCGACGCGTGGCGCAATCTCGTCTGCCGGAAGGCCAAACAGGCGGCCATGCAGAACAAGGTTCTGACGCACGGTGAGTTCGCCATAGAGCGAAAAGGCCTGCGACATGTAGCCGACGCGCTTGCGGGTGGCGATATCGCCGGAGAGAAGCGGCTGGCCAAACAGTTTTGCCACGCCTTCGCTGGCCGGCAGGAGGCCGGTCAGCATTTTCATCGTGGTGCTCTTGCCCGAGCCGTTCGAACCGAGAAAGCCAAAAATTTCGCCCTTCGGAATGCAGAAGCTGACGTTGTCGACGGCCACGAAATCTCCGAAGCGGCGTGTCAGGCCCTCGGCCTCGATGGCGGGCGGGCCATCGGTCATGGCGCGCGGCGCAAGAACGAGTGGCGCGGTCGAGGCACCCTCCACGGCGGGCATCAGGGCCGCAAAAGCTTCATCCAGCGTTGGCTTTCCCGCCTGCGCCAGGATTTCTGCGGGGCTTCCAGTGGCAATCACCTGCCCCCCATGGAGTGCTGCCAGCCAGTGAAAGCCTTGCGCTTCTTCCATGTAGGCTGTGGCGACGATGACGCTCATGGTGGGTCGCTTGGCCCGGATGCGATCGATCAACTGCCAGAACTGCCGGCGCGACAGCGGATCGATGCCGGTTGTCGGTTCGT
The DNA here is from genome assembly GCA_027483885.1 of Rhizobiaceae bacterium. Lineage (GTDB taxonomy): Bacteria > Pseudomonadota > Alphaproteobacteria > Rhizobiales > Rhizobiaceae > Neorhizobium. The sequence continues at coordinate 7,753 of JAIXTO010000042.1, read as the reverse complement.
CGAGGATCAAGAGGTCCGGATCGTGCAGCAGTGAGGCACAGATGCCAAGCTTCTGCTTCATGCCGCCGGAAAGCTTGCCGGCCGGACGGTCGCGGTAAGGCAAAAGCCCGGTGACGCGCAGAAGTTCATCGATATGCTGCCGGCGCGTCTCGCTGTCGAGGCGAAACAGCCGGCCGAAGAAATCGAGGTTTTCCGCCACACTGAGTGTCGGGTAGAGATTGCGACCAAGCCCCTGCGGCATATAGGCAAGCCTTGTGCAGACGTCGCGGCGGTGGGCGGCCTTGTCCATGTCGCCGTCCAGCACTTCGATGCGGCCGGCCTGCGGGCGCGTGACGCCGGCCACAAGGCCGAGCAGAGTGGATTTGCCGACACCATCCGGGCCGATCAGCCCCACCATGCAGCCGGCGGGGATGTCGAGAGTGACGCCACTGAGAGCGGCGACGTCCTTGTAGCGGTGCGTGACCGAGTGCAGCCGGACAACGAACGGGTTCATTGCGGCAGCTTCGTCTGGAGGGCCTCCGGCCAGGCGGTGCCTGCCTGGGTGCGCACATAACCGATGCCGCGAATGCCGGTCTTGACGCGGCTTTCATACTCCTTCAGCAGTTCCGGTGCGACCTTCAGCTTGACGCGGAACATCAGCTTTTCGCGCTCATCAGTGGTTTCCACCGTCTTTGGCGTGAACTGGGCCTCGGAGGCGACGAAGGAGACGCTGGCCGGCATGACATATTGCGGGGCGGCATCGAGGATGATGCGCGCCTCGTCGCCGATGGCGAGTTCTGCCGCCACACGGGCCGGCACAAAAATGGTCATTGAGACATCGGCAAGATCAAGCATGGTGGCAATCGGCGCCCCGGCCGAGACCACCTCGCCCTTCTGCACCAGCTTGTATTCGATGCGCCCGCGTGTCGGTGCCTTCAGCACCGTATCGTCCAGCTGCGACTGGATGCGGGCAATGTCTGCCTCTTCCGCTTCGGAGGATGCAGCGGCCTCCTCGCGGCTGGCATTCGCCGCCCGCAGAGCCGCTTGCGCCACCTGCAGCTGGCTCTCGCGCATGTCGCGCTGCTGCACGGTGCCGCTGCCCTTTTCGCTCATGGTGCGGGCCCGCTCATATTCCTGGGTCGCCAGCACCAACTCGCTCTTGCGCTGGGCGATGGAGGCCTCTGCCTCCACTTCGGCGGTCGTGCTGCGGCGCAATTGCGCCCGGGCGCCGGCCATTTCGGCTTCCAGATCGGCCGTGTCCATACGCGCCAGCACTGCGTTGGCATCGACGATCTTGCCTTCCTCGGCAAAGACGTCGGCCAGACGCCCGGCAAGCTTTGCCGAAACAAGGATCTGCTGTGCCTCGATCCGGCCGTTGGACGTGGCAATACCGGGCATGGTGTCCTTGCCCGTCAACCGGTTCCACAGGGCCTCGAAGCGCGTCTTCAGGGCGGCCGGGCTGTTGTCCGCCGCCGGGACGGGATGGGTGAATGTTAGCGCTATCAGCGTTGCCAGGCCCAGGGCCTCAATTCTTCTCGTCAAGGAAACCTCCATCAACCGTTGTGCCTGTTCGCATCGGATGAGGGATGGTTACGCCTCCGTTGGAAGCTCTCCTTGATTTATGTCATGGGCCGGAAAATGCGCACCGCCTGGTGCAGGGTGGTCGTCATGGGCGGATGAGCCAAGGCTCGATGCCGGTGGAAAAGCGCAAGCGCCGGGGTCGTTTTTCGCCCCCGGTGCTCATTCTTTTTGTGGTCGAAATGGCGTCAGGCCATTGCAACAGATCAGCTGCGCACGACGCCCTTTTTCAGGATGATATTGCCATAGAGGCGAGTTTCGCCGGTCTGGACGATGGCAAAGCATTCTTTGGCGCGGTCATAAAAGGCAAAGCGCTCCAGCGTGCCGCAGGCTCCACGATCGCCAACGACGGCGCGCAGTTCGGCAACCGCCGGCGGCACTTCGTCGGGATTGCCGACGACTTCCATGGTCACGGCCGGCACATCGACGAAATCGTCAAGCGGCATGACGCTGACAACAGCTTGCGTTGCGCGCGTGACCGAAATGCCATCGAGACGAATGAGGTGCTGGGCCGTGCTGGTGCCAGGAAAATTGGCGTCGACCACGGCGATTTCATCGCCATGACCCATGGCCCGCAGCGTGTGCAGAAGTTCCGGCGACAGAAGCGGGTCGATATTGATGAGCATGAATGTCCTCCCTTGGGGCTTGTCAGGCGGCGCCCATGGGACGGCGCCGGCCAGGACATTTTCTCTAGAGACTTTCGCGCGCAGGCACAATTTGAACCTGCGGCGATTTTCGGTTTCGGATGCTCAATCTCGGCCGAGAGAGAGGATCTTTCCGGCAAGATCAATCCCCAGCCGCAGCGATGCGCCTGATGCAACTGCCATCTGCGGCAAGAGCATCCATTCGAGCGTCCAGGCCGCCCCGGAACGCTCCTGTTCATGCACCATCGATTGATGCATGCCAGACAGCTGCACGGCATTGAACCGGGCAAGAGACACCAGCACTTCGGCAGCAACTGGGTTCTGCTTGTGGGCCATGGCCGACGAACCGCCACCGCCGGCAAGCTTGATCTCGCCACCCATTTCGGCAAGCAGCGCAATGTCCTGCCCGAATTTTCCGAGGCTGCCTGATATCAGCGCAAAGAGGTCGCAGATTTCCACCAGCCGGTCACGCTGGCTTTGCCATTGGGCAACGTCGTTGAGCTTCAGCTCGCGGGCGAGATTTGAGCGGACCTCGCCGGCCGTGTTCCCCAGCGCATCCAGCGTTCCCGCAGCCCCGCCGAACTGCAGGGGAAGACCGGCCTCAAGCAGGGCATCAAGCCGCGCCCGGTGACGCGCCAGCGGCGCGGCCCAGCTGCGGATGCGGTCCGACACGGTGATCGGAATGGCCGCCTGCATGCGGGTATGGCCCATCAACGGACGCGAACCATGGGCTTCATCCAGTGCTGCAAAGCGCGCGAGAAGGGTGTCCAGCCGGGCGGAAAACAGCGTGAGAACGCCGGAAAGCCGGAGCATCAGGCTGGTGTCGATGACATCCTGGCTGGTGGCGCCCTTATGGACGAAGGCGGCGTCTTCCCCGGAAACCGCTGCGCGAAGCTGTTTGACGAGATCGGCCACCACCACGCCATCGCGGCTGACGCCGGCGCGAAGTGCTGCAATGTCAGGTTTGAACGTGCCAGCCACTTCGGCAATGCGGGCCGCGGCATCGGCCGGGATCACCCCCGCCTGCCCCTCGGACAAGGCAAGCGCCCGCTCGAAGGACAACATGGCGGCGATATCGGCCGAGGCTTCAAAAAATGTGCCGGTCTCCTCGTCGCCGAGGAGACCGGACAGGTAGGGATGATCGAATGCGGAAATGCTCAAATACCCTGCCTCAGATGTCGAAGAAGATGGTTTCGTGTTCGCCCTGCAGATGAATGTCGAAGGTCACGATATCACCGTCCCGCTGGCCGATAAGGGTGGGCACGCGCACGCGGTGTTCGATGCGGGTCAGCACCGGGTCCTTGGCATTTGCCTCCTCCTCGTCGGAGAAATACATGCGGGTCTGCAGGCCGATATTGATGCCACGCGCCACGATCCACAAGGTCACATGCGGTGCCATCGGGCGGCCGTCGTTGAAGGGCACGGTTCCGGGCTTGATCGTCTCGAAATAAAACTCACCCGTTACCATGTCGGCCGGGCAGCGGCCCCAGCCGAAGAAGTTGGGATCAGCCTTGCCGCGCGTTTCCGACGGGCTGTTGTAAAAACCGTCGGCATCGGCCTGCCAGATCTCGATCATCGCATCGCGCAGTGGCGTGCCGGAGCCGTCGATGACGCGGCCCTTGATGGTGATGCGCTCGCCACGCGTCTTTTCCGTCGCCATCGGGCCGGAGCCGAGGTCCTTGTCGTAGACGCCGGTAATTCCGGTGAAGTTTGGCGTGCAGCCGATGTGCACGTAAGGGCCGGCGGTCTGTGAGGCCGATTCCTTCAGGTAGTTCAAGGGCTGAACCATGTCAGTTGCCCTCCTTGCGGTTTTCAAAGAAGGTGGAGCGGCGACCGCGCAGAACGATATCGAACTTGTAGGCGCGCATGTCCATCGGCACGGTATTGCTCATGTCGAGCGGTGCGATCAGGCGCTTGATGGCTTCCTCGTCCGGGATCGTCTTGACGATGGGACAAATCGCAATCATCGGATCGCCCTCGAAATACATCTGGGTAATCAGGCGCTGGGCAAAGCCGTGGCCAAAGATGGAAAAGTGGATATGGGCCGGGCGCCAATCGTTGACGCCGTTGGGCCAGGGATAGGCGCCGGGCTTGATGGTGCGGAAGGCATAATTGCCGTTCTCATCCGTGATGCAGCGGCCAAAGCCGCCGAAATTCGGATCGATGGCGGCCAGATAGGTTTCCTTCTTGTGGCGATAGCGGCCACCGGCATTGGCCTGCCAGAACTCGACCAGAGCGCCGGCAACGCCCACGCCCCGCTCGTCCAGCACCCGGCCATGCACCATGATGCGCTGGCCGATGGCCATTTCGCCGGGCTTTGCGTAATTGACGATGAGATCGTTGTCGAACTCACCGATTATGTTGTGGCCAAACACCGGGCCGGTGATTTCGCTCTTGGTGCCTTCCAGAGAGATCAGGGCACGCTGGGGCGCGCGCAGCACTGATGTCTTGTATCCCGGCGTATAGGCTGGCGGATGCATTTCGCGGTTACGGGCGAAAAATCCGCCTGTTTCAGGCAGTGCATTCTTCATTTCGTCTCCTCCTCGGCGTGGTTCACCGCTTGCCCTTCGGCATAGACTGATTTTGCGATCTTGAAGGCATGATTGGCTGCCGGTACGCCGGCATAGATGGCAACATGGAGAAGCGCCTCGCGGATATCCTCCTCGGTTGCCCCGGTATTCGCCGTGGCACGAATATGCATCGCCACCTCCTCGTCCTGGCCGAGGGCGGCAAGAAGCGCGATGGTGACAATCGACCGCTCGCGCTTGGTAAAATGGGGCCTGGACCAGACGGTGCCCCAGGCACCTTCGGTGATCATTTCCTGAAATGGCTGGTCGAACGGCGTCTCGTGGGCACTCGCCCGGTCGACATGGGCATTGCCCAGCACGGCGCGGCGCGTGGCCATGCCCTGGCGGTAACGGTCGGTGCGGGGCGTCTGGTCGGCCATCAAGTCAGTCTCCGGAAAGATCCGCGACAAAGCCGCGAAGAAGGGCAAGGAAAAGGTCGGGCGTTTCCACGCAGGGAATGTGGGCCGCACCGGGAATGGTTTCAAAACGGGCGCCGGGCATCAGATCGGCAAGCGAGCGCACGAGGTCCGGCGGCGTCGAGCCATCCTCGGCGCCCACCACGCAGAGTGTCGGCACGGCAATGGTGCGGGCAACGTGGGTGAAATCGGCATCGCGGATGGCCGCGCAGGTGCCGGCATAACCTTCCGCCGGCTGGCGCTCCAGCATGGTGCAATAGCCCTGGTAATCGGCATTGTCTGCGACGCGATACGGTGCTGTGAACCAGCGCGTCATGATCGGTTCGAGAATGCTGCCGATGCCGTTTTCGCGAACCGCTGCGATGCGGGCCGCCCAGAATTCGGCGGTGCCGATCTTGTGAGCGGTATCGGCAAACAGGATGGCGCGCACCAGGTCCGGGCGCGCCTCATAGAGCGAAAGGGCAATCAGCCCGCCGACAGACAGCCCGCAGACGACGACGTTGGAAAGCCCGTAATGATCGAGCAGGCCGGCAAGGTCGCCTGAGAAATCCTCGATGCGATACGGCGGCTGGCCGAGATCGGAAAGACCATGGCCGCGCTTGTCAAACGTGAGAAGGGTGAAGTCACCGGCAAGATCGTCAACCACGGCATCCCAGATGCGACGGTCGGTGCCCAGTGAATTGATGAAAACGATCGCCGGCTTGCCGCTGCCAAGGCCATGCACGTCGTGGCTCAGCACCACGTCACCGATCCGAAGAAATTTCATTGCATCATCCTCCGCAGGTTTTATTGCATCCACAAAATGGTTAGGTAAAATGACATTTAAGCCCCCCAAACCTAACCGATGAGTTATGAATTGATCGGATCTCGCGTCAAGTATCGCCATCTTCATACGTTCGTGGAAGTCGCCCGGCAGAAAAGCGTGGTGAAGGCGGCAGAAAGCCTCAACATCAGCCAGCCGGCGGTGACGAAAACCATCCGCGAGCTGGAGGAGGTTTTAGGCGTTGCGCTGTTTGAGCGCGACGGGCGCGGCATTCGCATCACCCGGCCGGGGGAGGTGTTTCTGCGCCATGCGGCAGCCTCGTTGACGGCGCTTCGCCAGGGCGTTGATTCGGTGTCGCAGGAGCTTCTGGACAATGTGCCGCCGGTGCGCATCGGGGCGCTGCCAACGGTCTCCACCCGCATCATGCCGCGCGCCATGGCGCTGTTTCTGGAGGAGCAGACCCGCAGCCGCATCAAGATCGTCACCGGTGAAAATGCGGTTCTGCTGGAACAGTTGCGCGTCGGCGAACTGGATCTTGTCGTCGGGCGGCTGGCGGCGCCTGAAAAGATGACCGGCTTTTCCTTCGAACATCTCTATTCCGAACAGGTGCTGTTTACCGTGCGCGCCGGTCATCCGCTGTTGTCGGAGGGATCGGTCTTTCAGGGGCTTGCCGCCTATCCGGTGCTGATGCCGACGCGCGGTTCGATCATCCGGCCATTTGTCGAGCAGTTCCTCATCGCAAACGGCGTCGGCGCGCTTCCGACGCAGGTGGAAACCGTGTCGGACGCCTTTGGCCGCGCTTTCGTGCGTCAGAGTGATGCGATCTGGATCATTTCAAGCGGCGTCGTGGCCGGCGATATCGAGGCTGGAATGCTGGCCGCGCTACCGATCGATACGAGCGAGACGAAGGGGCCTGTCGGCCTGACACTGCGCACCGATGCGCCGCCATCGCTGCCGCTCTCCATCCTCATCCAGACGATCCGACAGGCCGCGCGCGAGGTCTTGCCGGTCTGACGCCGGGACCTTGCCGGGATGTTTTGCCCTTCGCTTTTACGCATGCCGGTATCGCAAACCGATGCGCATCGCTCTGCACCATCCGCTAGGTGTTGAGCGGTGGCTTTGCCGGCGATCAAGACTTGATATCTGGCGCATCTGGGCTATTGCGGCAGCACGGCATTTTGCATGGGGCGCGGAGAAGGTATCCGGCCCGCACAGGACATACCAGGCCCCATCGGGCCAAGCGGAGAACAATGACGATGAAGAGCTATGTGCTGACGGTTTCCTGCCCCACCTCGCGCGGCATCGTGGCGGCGCTGTCCGGTTATCTCGCCGACAAGGGCTGCAATATCGTCGATTCCTCGCAATTCGATGATTTCGACACGCAGAAATTTTTCATGCGGATCTCCTTCATCTCGGAAGAAGGGGCAGGCCGGGAGGCGCTCCTGTCGGGTCTTGCGCCGATCATCCAGAAATTTTCCATGGATGCCGATATTTTCGATGCCGCCGAGCGCATGAAAGTGCTGCTGATGGTGTCGCGTTTCGGCCATTGCCTGAACGATCTGCTCTACCGCTGGAAGATCGGCGCGCTGCCGATCGATATTGTCGGCGTCGTCTCCAACCATTTCGAATACCAGAAGGTCATCGTCAACCACGACATTCCCTTCCACCACATCAAGGTGACGAAGGAAAACAAGCCAGAGGCGGAAGCCCGGCTGATGGATGTGGTGGAGCAGACCGGCACGGAGCTGATCGTGCTGGCCCGCTACATGCAGATCCTGTCGGACCAGATGTGCCAGAAAATGTCGG
>JAIXTO010000026.1 GCA_027483885.1 Rhizobiaceae bacterium | reverse complement strand
TTTGCCTTCATGCCGCGCTCCAGCTTGCCCGAGCAGATTCGGGCAAAGGCGATGCGGTCGCGGTGGTTGGGGTCCATGTTAGCCTGGATCTTGAAGACGAAGGCCGTCATCTTGTCTTCGGAAGCATGCACCTTGCGGATATCCGCCACCTGATCGCGCGGCGGCGGCGCAAACTCGCCCAAGGCGTTGATAAGATCGCGCACGCCAAAATTCCTGAGCGCCGAGCCGAAGAAGACCGGCGTCAGATGCCCTTCCAGAAACGCCTGACGGTCGAACGGGCGGCAGGCCTCGCGGGCAAGCTCCAGTTCGTCGATAAACGCGTCGCGCTCGTTTTCCGGCAGATGCTCGGCCACGCTCTGCGCACCGTTCACCGGCAGGCCCTCGACCTGCGTATCGGAACCGCGATAGGTGTTTTGCGCCAGATTGTAGGAGCCGCAGAAATTTTTGGAGCGGCCGACGGGCCAGGTAATCGGCGCAGTATCGAGCGCCAGCTTTTCCTCGACCTCGTCCAGAATTTCAAATGTGTCGCGCGCTTCACGGTCCATCTTGTTGACGAAGGTGATGATCGGGATGTCGCGCATCCGGCACACTTCAAACAGTTTTAGCGTGCGCGGTTCGATGCCCTTGGCGCCGTCGATCACCATTACGGCGGCATCCACCGCCGTCAGCGTGCGATAGGTATCGTCGGCAAAATCTTCGTGGCCGGGCGTATCGAGAATGTTGAAGACATTTCCGCCGAACTCGAAGGTCATGACCGAGGTCACGACCGAGATGCCGCGCTCGCGCTCGATCTTCATCCAGTCGGAGCGCGTCTGGATGCGGTCCTTCTTCGCCTTGACTTCACCGGCGAGCTGGATGGCACCGCCGAACAGCAGCAGCTTTTCGGTGAGCGTCGTTTTGCCGGCGTCCGGGTGTGCGATGATCGCGAAGGTGCGGCGGCGGGAAACCGCCTCTGCAATGCTTTCGGCCATTGGTCAAAAATCCTTTGAGTTGCCGCGTATCTAGCGATTTAAGGCCGAGTATGCAATTGACCTCGACAACAGGAATGGCGCGAGGCGCCGCAGATGGAGAGCCCCCCATGTCCGACACGTCCGACACGAGCCTTGCCCCGCACGCGCATTCCGGTTCCGGCATGGCTGGCCCGACGCTCAATCTCGTGCGCCTGCCCCACGGCGAAGGCCTCGATCTCCCCTCCTATGAAACGGCAGGCGCTGCCGGCATGGATATCCGCGCCGCCGTCTCCGACCCGATGACCCTTGCGCCGGGCGCCCGCGCACTCGTGCCGACCGGTTTCATCTTCGAAATCCCGCAAGGGTTCGAGGTGCAGGTGCGCCCCCGCTCCGGCCTTGCCTTCAAGCACGGCGTGACCTGCCTCAACACGCCCGGCACCATCGACAGCGATTATCGCGGCGAAGTGAAGGTGCTGCTGATCAACCTCGGCGAGGCCGATTTCATCATCGAACGCGGCATGCGCGTGGCCCAGCTCGTCGTCGCCCCCGTCGTCCAAGCGAAGGTGCGCGAGGCCGAAACAACAAGCGAAACCACCCGCGGCGCCGGCGGCTTCGGCTCGACGGGCGTCTGATGATGCCTGGCGCAATCGACACATCAGGGCTGTCGCTGCGTTCCGATTATTTTGGCGATCCCCTTGCCTGGCGTGCCTTCTGTGATCTGCTCATAGATATTTTCGGCATCGACGTGACGCCGCTGGAGATGCTCGGCGGCCCCGATCCGACCTGCATGCCCACGGGATTTTTCGATGATGACGGCTGCTGCATCGCCAATCTCAGCGCCTTTTCCATGCCATTGATGATCGACGGCGAAATCGTGCGCGCCGCCGGCTGGCAATCCGGCGCGGTGCGCCCCGCATGGCGTGGTCGTGGCCTCTTTCGGCAGCTCATGGACATCACGTTCGAACGTTGCAGCGCCGCCGGCTACGAAGCCATGGTGCTGACCACCCGACACCCCGGTCTCTATGAGCCCTACGGCTTCAAAACCCTGCAGCAGGCGCATTTTTCCGTTCCCATGCCTTCACATCCAGTCTCCGTGCCGGTTGCGCCAACAAAAGATCCGCTCGCACGCCGCCTTGATATCCGCGATGCCACGGATCTTGCGCTGATCCGCAGGGTCCTTGCGGAACGCACGCCGGTATCCAACCATTTTGCCGTGCTCGATCAGTCACACATGCTCCTGCTGAACGCCTGGCTTTCCCCCTCGGTGTCTTTGCACTGGCTGGAACACACCAACTGCATCACCGCAACGGAGGCCTCCACGCCTGACCGCCTGTCCCTCCTCGATATCATCGCCAGCAACATTCCGCCACTGACGCACCTTCACGCCGCTTTGGCACCGGCGGCAACCGAGGTAGACGTCCATTTCCCGCCGGATCGGCTCTCCATCCATGGCGGTTTCGAAACGACACCTGCGGAGGACGGCCTTGCGCTGATGATGTGGCACCGCGACGGCACATGTCCCACAGGCCCGCTGCGGCTTTCACCCATGGCCGATTTCTGACCGGCTTTCCGTTTCACCTCGCGCTGGACGTCCAAAATGACGGCTCCTACAGACAAGAAGCCTGTTTTCCATCGCTCGATGATGGAGTATTGGCTTCTGCGACGGAGGATACCATGACCATCACCACACTCCTTGCCTACGCTGCCGCCCTGTTCATCGCCGCTGCCATTCCAGGCCCCGGCATGACCGCAATTGTGGCCCGTGCGCTGGGCTCCGGCTTTCGCCCGACCTTCTTCATGGGGCTTGGCCTCATCCTGGGCGATCTCGTTTATCTCACCGCCGTCATCCTCGGCCTTGCCATCGTCGCGCAGAATTTCACCACGCCCTTCCTCATCATCAAATATGCCGGCGCTGCATATCTGATCTACATCGCCTTCAAGCTCTGGACCGCGGGCCTGCTGCCGCAGGAAATCGAGGCGAAAAACGCGCCGAGCATCGGTCTTTCCTTCCTCTCGGGCCTGCTGGTCACGCTCGGCAACCCGAAAACCATGCTGTTTTACGTGGCGCTGGTGCCGACACTTATTCCCCTCCAGTCGATCGGTCCAAAAGACTACGCAGCCCTTGTCGGCCTGACCTTTGTCGTGCTGATGGCCGTTCTCATCCCCTATATCCTGCTCGCCTCCAAGGCCCGCCTTCTCCTGAAGAAGCCGGCGGCGCTAACGCTTCTCAACCGGTCCGCCGCCAGCATTCTCGCCGGCACCGCCGCCTATATCGCCGCCCGCTGACACCGCCTCTAAGCGTCGGTTGTTCAGGCCGCCGCCGTCAGTCTTTCGCCGGCAATCCGGTAGGAAATGGCTTCGGCCAGATGAATGCGGCCCACCCGCTCCTGACCGTCGAGATCGGCAAGTGTGCGGGCAACCTTCAGCACCCGGTGATAACCACGCGCTGAGAATTTGAGTTTTTCGGCCGCATCCCGCAACAGCTGCAATCCGCCGGCATCCGGTTCGGCAAACTGTTCGATGAGCGCCGTCGAGCAGCGGGCATTGGTGCCAATCGCTGGAAAACCGGCGTCTGCGAAGCGTTCGCGTTGACGGTCTCTCGCCGCCGCGACACGGGCTGCAACCGTTGCACTGCTTTCGGCAGGCCTCGGGCGGATGAGATCGGCAGCCGAGACCGAGGGCACGTCGATGCGAATATCGATGCGGTCCATCAGCGGCCCAGAAATGCGGTTCTGGTAGTCGCTCACGCAGCGCGGCCCGCGGGCGCAGGTGTGCCCCGGCTCGCCCGCCATGCCGCAGCGGCACGGGTTCATGGCCGCCACCAGCTGGATGGCGGCCGGATAGGTCACGCGGTGATTGGCGCGCGCAATCACGCATTCGCCGGTTTCCAGCGGTTGGCGCAGCGCATCCAGCACCTGCGGCGAAAATTCCGGAAATTCGTCGAGGAAAAGTACACCGTGATGCGACAGCGAGGCCTCGCCCGGCTTTGCCCGGAGCCCGCCACCGACCAGCGCTGCCATGGTGGCCGAGTGATGCGGCGTGCGAAACGGCCGGCGGTCAGAAAGCTTGCCGCCGGAAAGCTGGCCGGCGATCGAATGGATCATCGACACTTCGAGCAGTTCCACCGCCGAAAGCGGCGGCAGGATGGAGGGGAGCCGTGCAGCCAGCATGGATTTGCCTGATCCGGGCGGCCCGACCATCAAAAGATTATGGCCGCCGGCGGCTGCCACTTCCAGCGCCCGCTTGGCGCTTTCCTGGCCCTTGATGTCGGCGAGATCCGGCAGATTGGCCGGGGCGGCCCGCACCGCCGGCTGCGGTCGCGACAGAACCTGCGTGCCGCGAAAATGGTTGGCGAGCGCAATCAGGCTGCGTGGCGCGAGAATATCGATACCGCTGCCAGCCCAGGCCGCTTCCGCGCCGCTGTCAAAGGGGCAGATCAGGCCCTTGTCCTGCGCATTGGCGCCAATGGCCGCCGGGAGCGCACCCGCAACGGCGGCGAGCGTTCCATCCAGGTTCAACTCGCCCAGCACCACGTAACCGGAGAGAGCCTCGGCCGGGATAGCGCCGAGCACCGCCATCAGGCCAAGCGCAATCGGCAAATCGAAATGCGAGCCTTCCTTCGGCAGGTCGGCGGGCGCCAGATTGATGGTGATCTTCTTCGGCGGCAGGGCAAGGCCGGACGCATGAAGCGCTGCCTGCACCCGCTCCCGGCTTTCGGCCACCGCCTTGTCCGGCAGGCCGACGATATGCATTCCCAGCTTGCCGGGGCCGACCATGACCTGCACATCCACAGGCACGCCCTCTATGCCCTGGAACGCCACCGTGCTGACGCGCGCCACCATGCCCTGCCCCTTTTTGCGCCCGCGTTCCACCCACTGAAGTTGTTGTGGCGCCTAAATACAATCAAACACAATCACGGGACTAAAACAAGAACATTCGCGGAACAATTTTATCCAGTTACTGTATTAGATTTTTCTGTATTTCCATAAACAGAACAAAGGAGAACAGGGGTGACGAGCACACGGGCGCGACCCAGCATCAGCCCCGCTTTTCTTCGATAGCGTCCCACAACAGAGCGGCAACATCGGCACCGCCGAACTTTTTGACCTCGCGGATGCCGGTGGGCGAGGTCACATTGATCTCCGTCATGAAGTCACCGATGACGTCGATGCCGACGAAGAGGAAGCCGCGCTCACGAAGGGCCGGGCCGATGCGGGCGCAGATTTCTTCTTCGCGCGCGGTGAGTTCGGTTGCTTCCGCACGCCCGCCCACATGCATGTTGGAGCGCGCGTCATGCTCGGCCGGCACCCGGTTGATGGCGCCGACGGGCTTGCCGTCGACCAGCAGAATGCGCTTGTCGCCCTTGCGCACGGCCGGCAAATAACCTTGCGCAATAAAGGGTTCGCCGCGATACATCTGGGAAAACATTTCGAGCAGCGAGGTGAAATTGCGGTCGTCGCGGGTGGAGTGAAACACGCCGGCGCCGCCATTACCATAAAGCGGCTTCAGGATGATATCGCCGATCTCGTCGCGGAAACTTGTGATTTCGCCGACATCGCGGGAGATCAGCGTCGGCGGCATCAGGTCGGCAAATTCGGTGACAAAAATCTTTTCCGGCGAATTGCGCACCCAGGCCGGATCGTTCACCACCAGCGTCTTCGGATGCAGCCGCTCCAGCAGATGTGTCGAGGTGATATAACCCATGTCGAAGGGCGGATCCTGGCGCAGATGAATGACGTCCATCGTCGAGAGATCGACGCGCTCGCGTTCGCCTAGCGTGAAGTGGTTGCCCTTTTCGTCGCGCAGCGCCATCGGCTCGATCGCCGCGAAAATGCGCCCGTCGCGCATGGTCAGCCGGTCGGGCGTATAGTGGTAAAGCTCATAACCGCGCGCCTGCGCTTCCAGCGCGATGGCGAAGGTGGAATCACCCGCGATGTTGATGCTGGACACATGGTCCATCTGGAACGCGACTTTGCGGATCTTGGCCATACCCTGCCCCTTGTCAAATTGCCCGCCAGATGTAGGACGGCGAACCTTCAATGGCAACGGGCTTGCGATTTTCAAAACGCATCCGGGAAATGACGGGGTATCCGCCATGGCCTGACGGCAATGATGTCATACCGTTGCGACAGAGTGTGCCCATCGCTGCGGCGGGCCAGCCAAAGGTCGCTTGCCGCCCTGATGCGCTGCTGCGAGAACCCGCCGACGGCATCAACGGCCGCCGTCTCAAGCCGTCTCGCCTTCACCTCGACAAAGGCGACAAGGTCGCCCTTGCGCGCCACGATGTCGATTTCGCCGACGGGCGTGCGCACCCGAAGGCCAAGAATGCGGTAGCCCTTGGCCATCAGGAAGACGGCGGCCATGTATTCCGACAGGCGCCCGCGGCGCTCGGCTTTTCGGCGCTGCCGGTTGCCAGCCTTAGCCGCCATCGCCGTCCTTCAGCTCGATGAGGCGCTGGTAAAGATCCTTGCGCGACAGGCCGGTGAGGCGTGCCGCCTCGGCCGCCGCCTTGGTGGCGGGCATGGAAAGCGCCAGTTCCTTCAGCATGACGTCGACATCGACAGCGGCCGGAATATCGTCATGGGCGGGCGGGCCGATGACGAGCACGATCTCGCCTTTGACCGTGCGTTCCTCGTCATAATAGGCAGAGAGGTCACCCAGCGTGCCGCGGCGAAACTCCTCGAACGTCTTGGTGAGCTCCCGGCACACGCAGGCCGCCCGCGTCGGGCCGAGAACATCGGCGGCAATCGCCAGCGTGTCGCCGATGCGGTGCGGCGATTCGAAGAAGATCAGCGTTGCCGGAATTTTGGAAAGTTCTGCCAGCCGGTCGCGCCGGCCCTTGTCCTTGACCGGCAGAAAGCCGGCAAACAGGAAGGCATCGGAGGGAAGGCCGGAGCCGACGAGGGCTGCCAGCGGCGCGGATGGCCCCGGGATCGGCACCACCCGGTGGCCGGCCTCGATGGCGAGCTGGCCAAGCCGGTAGCCGGGATCAGACACCAGCGGCGTGCCGGCATCCGAGACCAGCGCCACGGATTTGCCCGCCTCCAGCGCCGCAATAAGGCGCGGACCGGCCTCGTTGGCATTGTGTTCGTGATAGGCGTAAGGGCGGTTGACGATGCCGAACCGGTCGAGCAGCACGCGGGTCACGCGCGTATCCTCGCAGGCGAGAACATCGGCGCCGGCCAGCGTTTCCAGCGCCCGCAGCGTCATGTCGCCGAGATTGCCGATGGGGGTCGCCACCAGATAGAGCGCCGGCTCCAGCGGGCGCGCCGGCACCGCCACATTGGCCACCCGATAGGTGCGGCCCGAGGTGTTTTCGTCTTCAGTCACGGTCTCATCAGGCCTTTCATTCATAGGAAGCCTTTATGCGGGAGCGGCCTGCATTCAGCAAGCGCGGGTGGCGACGTGCGGAAAGCTGTGAGCCGAGCCGCTGCCAGCAGGAAATAAAGCCGGCCTGACCCGCCCACCCCTTGCCTTTTCGTTAAAAACTCTGCCATTTTGCCCGTCCACATCGTCCGACCAGACTGCGGACAGAAATAACATGCAAGGTCCCTCGCGGACCGGCACGGTCGAAAGCGGTAGCGTCCATGCGTATAACTCTTGAGCGGTCCAACCTCCTGAAGTCGCTGAACCACGTCCACAGGGTCGTGGAGCGGCGCAACACGATCCCGATCCTGTCGAACGTGCTGCTGAAGGCTTCAGGCAACGATCTGGCGCTGAAGGCGACGGACCTTGATCTGGAGATCACCGAGGAAGTGCCGGCGATGGTCGAACAGGCGGGCGCCACCACGGTGCCGGCCCATCTGCTGTATGAAATCGTGCGCAAACTGCCTGACGGGGCCGAAGTCCGGCTTGCCACCAATCCGGATGGCGCCGGCATGACGGTGCAATCCGGTCGCTCGAAATTTTCGCTGCAATGCCTGCCGGAATCGGATTTTCCGGATTTGACCGCCGGCACGTTCAGCCACGGCTTCAAGATCAAGGCGACCGATCTGAAGATGCTGATCGACCGCACGCAGTTTGCCATCTCCACCGAAGAGACCCGCTATTACCTCAACGGCATCTTTTTCCACACGATCGAAGCCGGCGGCGAACTGAAGCTGCGCGCGGTCGCCACCGATGGCCACCGCCTTGCCCGTGCCGATATCATCGCGCCCTCGGGCTCGGAAGGCATGCCGGGCATCATCATTCCGCGCAAGACTGTCGGCGAACTGCAGAAGCTCGTGGACAATCCCGAGACGATCGTCACCGTCGAAGTGTCGGACGCAAAGATCCGCCTCACCATCGGCCAGGTGGTGATGACCTCCAAGCTGATCGACGGCACTTTCCCGGATTACCAGCGCGTCATCCCCACCGGCAATGACAAGGAAATGCGCGTCGATTGCCAGAGTTTTACGCGCGCAGTCGATCGTGTCTCGACCATTTCGTCGGAACGTGGCCGCGCCGTGAAACTGGCGCTCAGCGAAGGCCAGTTGCTGCTCACCGTCAACAACCCGGATTCGGGCAGTGCGACGGAAGAAGTCGCCGTCGGTTACGACAACGACGCCATGGAAATCGGCTTCAACGCCAAGTACCTGCTCGATATTACCGCCCAACTTTCGGGCGAGGATGCCATCTTCATGCTGGCCGATGCGGGGTCCCCGACATTGGTCCGCGATACCGCCGGAGACGACGCACTTTATGTTTTGATGCCCATGCGGGTATGATTTTCAAAGGGATCGGTTCGCCGGTCCCTTTTTTTGCCGCATTTTAGATGCGACATTTTTTAGAGATTTTGCGTCATCACGACGCGCTTACGTCAGGCTTTGAGTGCCGGGAGATCATGCATGGAGTTGCGTTTGAAAGAGCGGCTTGGCCGCAAATTCGATGAGGAAATCCGCTTCTTCAAGGGATGGATGGATGGGCCGAAAAGCGTCGGCGCCATTTTGCCCACCTCCGGCGTCACCGCCCGACGCATGGCAAGCGTCATCACCCCGCAATCGGGCCTTCCGGTCCTCGAACTGGGCCCCGGCACCGGCATCATCACCAAGGCCATCCTGCAAAAGGGCATCACGCCGGAAAATCTCGTCTCGATCGAATTCTCGACGGATTTCTACCAGCACCTGGCCAAGACTTTCCCGCGCGTCAATTTCATCAACGGCGATGCCTTCGATCTGGAAAAGACGCTTGGGAACTTCCGCGACCGGCAGTTCGATTCCGTCATTTCCGCCATCCCGATGCTGAGCTTTCCGATGGAGCGGCGCATTGCGCTTCTGGAAGACCTGCTAAACCGCATGCCGCGCGGCCGCCCGGTCATGCAGATCACCTATGGCCCGGTCTCGCCCATCGTCGCACGTCCTGATCGTTACCAGATCAAGCATTATGATTTTGTCGTGCGCAATATTCCGCCGGCGCAGCTTTGGACCTATACACGGCCCTGACAGTTGCACGGGGGGCCCACATGTTTGCCGTCTACATCACCCACCCGCAGGTGAAAATCTCGGCCGAGGTGCCGGTGCCGCAATGGGGGCTTTCCGATCTCGGGGTTGAGCGAACCCGAAAGGCTGCGGCATTGCCCTGGGTCAAACATCTCGCCCGCATCATCTCCAGCGGCGAGACGAAGGCGATCGAGACGGCTAATATTCTTGCCGAGGTGGCATCGGTCACACCCGAGATCGACGAGACCATGCACGAAAACGACCGTTCGGCGACCGGTTTTCTGCCGCCGCCGGCCTTCGAAGCGGCCGCAGACTGGTTTTTTGCCCATCCGACCGAAAGTTTCAAAGGCTGGGAGCGGGCGATGGATGCGCAGGCGCGCATCGTCTCCGCCGTCTCCCGTGTGCTTGCCGATCATGATCCGGCGCGACCCATCGCCTTCATCGGCCATGGCGGCGTCGGCACGCTGCTGAAATGCCATCTGGCGGGCAAGCCGATTGCCCGAGACGGCGACCAGCCGGGTGGCGGCGGCAATCTTTTTGCCTTCCGTCCGGCCCGCTCCCTTGTCGATTGCCGCCTCACATGCGACTGGACGCCGATGGAATTCTGGCAAGGAGACAAGTGATGACGCCACGCGACCGCCTGATCGTCGGGCTCGACGTTCCAACCGTTGCAGAGGCGGAAAGCCTTGTCACAACGCTCGGTTCGGACGTCTCCTTCTACAAGATCGGATATCAGCTGGCCTTTGTCGGAGGGCTGGAGCTGGCGCGGGATCTGGTGGCCGATGGCAAACAGGTCTTTCTCGACATGAAGCTGCTCGACATCGACAACACGGTGGCCAAGGGCGTCGAAAACATCGTCAAGATGGGCGTCACCATGCTGACGCTGCATGCCTATCCCAATGCCATGCGCGCGGCCGTGGAAGCTGCAAAGGGCTCGAACCTCTGCCTGCTCGGCGTCACCGTGCTCACCTCGATGGACGACGCGGATCTTCGCGAGGCCGGTTACGAATACGATCCGCACACGCTGGTGCTGACGCGGGCCGAACAGGCGCGCGCGGCCGGCATGGGCGGCATCGTCTGCTCGGCCGAGGAATCGGCCGCCGTGCGAAAAATCATCGGGCCTGATATGGCGCTCGTCACCCCCGGCATCCGCCCGAAGGGTGCAGACGCCGGCGACCAGAAGCGCGTCGTTACCCCGTTTGATGCACTGAAGGCCGGTTCCAGCCATCTCGTCGTCGGCCGCCCGATCGTGAAGGCTGACGATCCGCTGACGGCTGCCCGCGCCATCCTTGCCGAGATGGCAACGGCTCTTTAAGCCTCTAGTCGCAGAAGAAACCACGAAAAGGGAGACGGCAAAATGGCCAAGGGATACTGGATCGCCCGCATCGATATCAACGAGCCGGAGCGCTACAAGGATTATGTCGCGGCCGCAAAGCCGGCATTTGAAAAATACGGTGCGGTATTTCTCGCCCGCGGCGGCGAGGCCACCGAGCTGGAAGGCACGTCGCGCGCGCGCAACGTCGTCATCGAGTTTCCCTCCGCGCAGGCCGCCATCGATTGTTTTCATTCGCCCGAATACCAGATCGCCGCAAAGATCCGCCAGGAAGTGGCAGACGGCGAACTGGTGGTCGTCGAAGGCGTCTGATGCCTCCCGGCGCCGGCCTTGCGGCCGGCGTCCCGCATCGCCTGCGGCTTTTTGCTCTCCCCGCGTCCGAGTGCCTTACAGGACACTTCACCTTGCCGGACGGATCGGCTAGAGACAGAGGAAGATATATCTCTCCCAAGGCTTCCGGAGCACTGCCATGACCATGTCCAATCTTCCGCCGCTCGTCACCGTGTTCGGAGGCTCCGGTTTTGTTGGCCGGCATGTGGTGCGTGCCTTGGCCAAGCGTGGTTATCGCATCCGGGTTGCCGTGCGCCGTCCCGATCTTGCCGGTTTCCTGCGCCCGGCCGGTTATGCCGGCCAGATCCAGCTGGTGCAGGCCAACCTGCGTTACCGCGCGTCAGTCGATCAGGCCGTTGCCGGTTCCACCCATGTGATCAACTGCGTCGGCATTCTCTTCGAAAGCGGCAAGAACTCATTCGATGCCGTGCAGGAATTCGGCGCCAAGGCCGTTGCCGAGGCAGCCCGGGCCGCCGGCGCAACGCTCACCCATGTCTCGGCCATCGGCGCCGATGCGAAATCGGCCTCCTCCTATGGCCGCTCGAAGGGCCGCGCCGAGGATGCCATCCTGTCGATCCTGCCGGGCGCCGTGATCCTGCGCCCCTCGATCGTGTTTGGCCGCGAGGACGGTTTCTTCAACAAGTTCGCCGATATGGCGCGCTCCATGCCGTTCCTGCCGCTGATCGGCGGCGGCCACACGAAGTTCCAGCCGGTTTTTGTGGAAGACGTGGCGGAAGCCGTGGCGCTCTCCGTCGATGGCAAGGCCAGACCCGGCACGATCTATGAGCTGGGCGGCGCAGAAGTGCTGACCTTCAAGCAGTGTCTCGAGGAAGTGCTGCGCGTCACCTATCGCAAGCGCCCGTTCGTGTCCCTGCCCTTCGGCATTGCCTCCTTCATCGGCAGCATCGCCTCCAAAATCCCCCTCATCACGCCGCCGCTCACCAGCGACCAGGTCACGCTCCTGAAGAACGACAATGTCGTTTCGGGCGCTGCCGAGCAGGAAGGCCGCACGCTGAAGGGCCTCGGCATTGCGCCGACGCTTCTGTCCAGCATCCTGCCGAGCTATCTCGTGCAGTATCGCGTTCAGGGACAGTTTACCGGCAGCGGCAAGGCCGCCTGAGGCGCTGACCGGCCTAAGGTGATCCGGGATGCTACAGAAACAGGCAGGCCAACGGTCTGCCTGTTTTCATATCTCCTAATGTGACACAAAAGTCGCAGCCGTCGACAGGCTTCCATTAACCGGCAGTTCATCAAAATGGCCTATTGATGTCTTGAAGCTCGGCCCGTAAACCGCAGCCTCTCTCAACGACGACTCGTATAGCCGTGACACAGATCTCATCCTCCGAAAGGCATTCTTCCATGGGCAAGTCCATCGCACTGTTTTTCGCGTGTGCGGCACTCGTCATTGTTGCCGGCTCCTTCCTGGCGCCGGGCACCGTTGCAGCAAACAAGGGCTCCTGCGCCCCGGCCTACGGCGTCGATCCGTGCAGCACTACGGGTTCGATCCATCGCTGATCATCCGGCTGTAAAGCGCCCGCCCGTCTCCCAAGGGGCATGAGGCGCACAGTTTGCGAACACAGCCGATCCTATTAAAAAAGCCGGGCCGCTTCTGCGACCCGGCTTTTGTTTTGGCACCGTGGAGTGTGTCTTTCAGGCGATCATGCCGAAGGAGGCAAGACCGAGCAGGAAAACGCCGAGAATAATGCGATAGACGGCAAACACGGTGAAGCGGTTGGTCTGGATATAGGAGAGCAGCCATTTGACCGCCACGAAGGCAACCACCGTCGAGGTGACGAAGGCAACACCGAGCGAGGTCCAGTCTTCACCGGCCAGACCCTGGTCCTTCAGCGTTTTCAAAAGCTGATAGGCGCTGGCCGCATACATGGTGGGAATGCCGACGAGGAAGGCAAATTCCGTGGCGGCGGCGCGATTGCCGGTGCCGGCCAGCATGGCGACGAAGATCGTCGCCCCCGACCGCGACGTGCCCGGAAAGATCCCCGCCACCACCTGCGCAATGCCGACCAGAATGGCCGCAAGCCAGGTGATGCGCGTGCTCTGCGGACGCTTTGCAGCCGCCCATTCGGCAAAGATCATCCAGAAACCGCCGATGATCAGCGCCCAGGCAATCGGGCTTGCATCCTCCGGCAGTTCGAAGCCAAGCTTCTTGACGAGAAGGCCCAGCACGGCGGTGATCAGGAAGGCGACGATGAGCTTTAGCGCATAGTCGCGATTTTCCGGCTCACGCCAGCCAAGGAGGAGGCTCATAAGCCGGCGCCAGTAGATGATGGTGACGGCAAGGATCGCGCCGGCCTGGATCACGATGTTGAACGTGTCGGACCGGCTGCCCAGCCACTGCTCGGCAATAATGAGGTGGCCGGTGCTGGAAATCGGTAAAAATTCGGTGATCCCCTCGACCACCCCAAGAATGAACGCGCTAAGTATGCTCTGGTCCGCCATTCTTAATCCTTTATTGAGTAGATGACGACAGTTTGATGGAGTTGGGTCGGCATTGCTTGTGCTGGGCTTATCAAACCCATATAGCTGCATTACGTCAGGCCAGCGAAAGATGCGAGCCATCCTCCCTGTCGAATCATCATAAAGTTCATGTGTCCATGCCCACCCTCTATCATCACCCGATGTCTTCAGCGTCGCGTTTCGTCCGTCTGATCCTGGCGGAATACGGCTTTCAGACGGATCTGGTCGAAGAGCAGCCCTGGGAGAAGCGGCGCGAGTTTTTGGCGCTCAATCCGGCAGCGACGCTTCCCGTCTATGTCGATGACAGCATGCGGGTTCTCTGCGGCCCGAACGTGCTTCTCGAATTCCTCGACGAGACCCATGGTGTCTTGAAGCGTGACCGCCGGCTTCTGGCGGAAGATCCCTTCCAGCGCGCCGAAATCCGCCGCCTCACCGAATGGTTCCTCTTGAAGATGGAGCAGGACGTGACGCGGCCTTTGACGCGCGAGCGCGTCTACAAGCTGCAGATGACGCAGGCCCAGGGCGGCGGCGCGCCGGATTCGAAGGTGCTGCGCACCGCGCGCGCCAACATTCGCCAGCACATGAAATATCTCGCCTGGCTTGCGGGCTCGCGCACCTGGCTTGCCGGCGGGCGCCTGAGTTATGCAGATCTTGCCGCTGCCGCCTCCATATCCGTGCTCGATTATCTCGGCGAAATCGATTGGCAGGAGACACCGGTTGCCAAGGAATGGTATCAGAGGCTGAAATCGCGGCCCTCGTTCCGCCCCATGCTGGCGGAACGCATCCGCGGCATCACGCCGGTATCTCATTATGCGGATCTCGACTTCTGAGGCGAATAAGCCCGCCGACACCGACAAGCAGGCCCTGCGGCGGCGCAAGCTGACCGATTTTCTGCGCAAGGAGGCCGAGGCGCAAGGCTTCGATCTCTGTCGCATCACCCTTCCCGATGCCATTCCGCAGGCCCCTGCTCGTCTTGCCACCTTCATCGAGGCCGGCCGCCACGGCACGATGGACTGGATTGAGGACACCTATGCCCGCCGCGCCGATCCACGAACGCTGTGGAGCGAGGTGCGCTCCATCGTGATGTTCGGCCTCAACTATGGTCCGGAAGAAGACCCGCGCGGCCTTCAGGCCAAACCCGAGCGCGCCGCCATCTCCGTCTATGCCCGCAACCGCGATTATCATGACGTCATCAAGGGCCGGCTGAAGGAGATCGCCACCCGCTTTGCTGCCCGCGCCGGCGAGGATGTAAAGGTGTTCGTCGATACAGCCCCGGTCATGGAAAAACCGCTGGCGGAGGCGGCCGGTCTCGGCTGGCAGGGCAAGCATACCAATCTCGTCTCGCGCAGCCACGGCTCCTGGCTGTTTCTCGGCAGCCTGTTTACAACGGCCGAACTTGAAATCGACGCTGGCGAGCGCGACCACTGCGGTTCCTGCCGCGCCTGTCTCGACGCCTGCCCGACGAATGCCTTTCCGGCGCCCTACCAGATCGACGCCCGCCGCTGCATTTCCTATCTCACCATTGAACACAAGGGGCCGATCGATGCGGAATTTCGCCCGCTCATCGGCAACCGCATCTATGGCTGCGACGATTGCTTGGCCGCCTGTCCATGGAACAAGTTTGCCGCCAGCGCGTCTGAAATGAAGTTTTCAGCGCGGCAGGACCTGAAGGAGCCGCAGATCGATTTTCTGCTCGGCCTTGACGATGGCGCCTTCCGCACCTTCTTTTCAGGATCCCCGGTCAAGCGCATCGGGCGAGACCGTTTTGTGCGCAATGTGCTGATTGCGGCCGGCAATTCGGGCGAACCGGCCCTGATCGAACCGTGTCTGGCCCTTCTGTCGGATGCAGCGCCGGTGGTGCGTGCCATGGCAGTCTGGGCTCTGTCGCGCCTGATGCCGACAGAGGGCTTTCAAGACCTTGCCGCAAGGCGCGGCCACGATGACGACCCTGAAGTGGAAGCGGAATGGCAGATGGCAGGAGCATGACGATGCAGATGATGATCTTTGGCGCCGGTTATTCCGGCCAGGCGATTGCCGCAGAAGCCCGCGCGGCAGGTGCCTCCGTCTCCGGCACGACGCGCAGCGCTGACCGGCTGGCGGTTTTGGCAGCCCAAGGCATTTCCCCCTTCCTGTTTGACGGCGAACACCTGTCGGAAGCCCTACTCGCCGAAATGCAGAAAACAACACATCTGGTGCAATCCATCGCGCCGGGAAAAGCCGGCGATCCGCTGCTGATGCTGACCGGCGGCGATCTCAGAAAATTCTTTCCTAACCTCGTCTGGGCCGCCTATCTCTCCACCGTCGGCGTCTACGGCGATCACGGCGGGGAATGGGTGACGGAAGAGACGCCCTGCCGGCCCGTCTCGGTGCGCTCGGTGGAGCGGGTGGCGGCCGAAGAGGCCTGGATGGAAGCGGCCGACAACGCCGGCACGCCGATGGCCGTACTCCGGCTTTCCGGCATTTACGGTCCCGGCCGCAACGGTTTCGTCAATCTTTCGCAGGGCACGGCGCGCCGGCTGGTAAAGCCTGGCCAGGTGTTCAACCGCATCCGCGTCGAGGATATCGCGTCAGCCACGCTGTTTCTCGCCGACAAAAATCTGGGCGGCATCTTCAACATCACCGATGACGAACCCGCCCCGCCGCAGGATGTGGTGAGCGAGGCGGCGCGCCTGATGGGCATTGCCCCGCCGCCCGAACAGGCCTTCGAGACGGCCGAACTCAGCCCCATGGCGCGCTCCTTCTACGGCGAGAACAAGCGCGTCTCCAATGCGAAGATTTGCAATCTTGGGTTTCAGTTTAAATATCCAGAATATCGCGTTTCGCTGATGGACCTCTGGGCGTCCGACCGCTGGAAGCCCTGATTTCCGGGGCCTCGAGTCTCGTTTTGAAACACGCGCTTTCGGATGAAAATTCCATCCTTATGGCTCTTTCTGGTCATTCTTTCTTAATCTAAAGGGCAGATTGCCACAAAATCTGTCCAAATAAGGCGTTTGCGCCCCTCGTGCGATAAAAAAATTTCGGCTGATTTCGTGATCCGGTGAATCGCGGGATTCCACCTGGAACCATTTTCCAGTTCCGGACTGATTCCCTTAAACTTTTTCCTATTGAAACCATCAAAATCATTAGCCGGCTTTCATTCACGAATGTTACAGTCATTAACATTGCGTGATAACAAACCCCACGTTTTCGCCTTTTTTGGCCGTCCCTAAGCCTCCCACACGCCAATTGCTGGCGCAGGTCTCAGGGGATAACCAAATTTGACGCTCGTAAAACGCACGACTTTCGCAACAGTTGCCATCGCCACCTTAAGCCTTCTCGGTCCCATCAACGCCCATGCAGCACCCGGTTGTGGTCACGCCTCTTGGTATGCACTGAATTCCAAGACAGCCTCCGGTGAACGCATGAACCCGTCCACCCTGACCGCCGCCCACAAGTCGCTCGGTTTCGGCACCAAGGTGAAGGTCACCAACAAGCGCAATGGCAAGACGGTCGTCGTTCGGATCAATGATCGCGGTCCGTTCATCAAGGGTCGCGTCATCGATCTCTCCAAGGCCGCCGCCCAGAACATCGGCATGGTTGCCGCAGGCACCGCCCAGGTCTGTTACGAAGTGCTCGGTTGATCACAGAGCGACTGCCGGCCTTGCCCCCGTCACGCCCTGCCCTTGCTCTTGCCATGGATCGCGGTTAAACGCGCTGATACACCGTAGGAGAGCAAAAGATGCGTTTGGGCGGACGAATGGCGGCAGCCATCGAGGTTTTGGCCGATATCGAGACGCGCAAGCGTCCTGTCGCCGATGCCCTCAAGGACTGGGGCCTTGCCCATCGTTTCGCCGGCTCCGGCGATCGCGCTGCCATCGGCAACATTGTCTATGACGCGCTGCGCATGCGCCTGTCGCATGCCTATCTGATGCAGGACGATGGCGAAGCCGCCCTCGTCTACGCGGTTCTGCTGCGCCAGTGGGGTTTTACCCCGGACACACTTGCCGCAGAACTCACCGATGACAAGTTTGCGCCCGAAGCACCGGATCTGACAGCTTTTCTGGCCCGAGACCTTTCCGAGGCACCGCTTCATGTGCAGGGCGATATTCCCGAATGGCTGGTGCCATCCTTCGAAACCGCCTTCGGTGCGGGCTGGCTTGTCGAAGCCAAGGCCATGGCCGAACGCCCCTCGCTGGATCTTCGCGCCAACACGCTGAAATCCAACCGTGACAAGGTGGTGAAGGCGCTCGACCGGTCCGGCGCAAAACCCACCCGCATTGCCCGCAACGGCATCCGCATCGACAGCGGCACCGGCGCCTCGCGCCTTCCGAATGTGACAGCCGAGCTGTCCTTCCAGAAGGGCTGGTTCGAGGTGCAGGACGAGGGATCGCAGATCGTTGCCGATCTCGTTCAGCCCTCCGATGGCCAGCAGGTGCTGGATTATTGCGCCGGCGGTGGCGGCAAGACGCTGGCGCTTTCGGCAGCCCTTCACAACAAGGGCCAGGTCCACGCCTATGACGCCGACCGCAAGCGTCTCGCGCCGATCATCGAGCGCCTGCGCCGCGCCGGCACCCGCAATGTCCAGGTGCATGACGACATCGCCCAGCTGAAGGCCTTCGAAGGCCGTCTCGACGTGGTTCTGGTCGATGCGCCCTGTACCGGCACCGGCACCTGGCGCCGCCGTCCCGATACGAAATGGAAGCTGACGCAGAAAAATATCGACGAGCGGCTGGACCAGCAGCGTGATGCGCTGACCTCCGCTTCCGCCTATGTGAAACCGGGCGGCGCACTCATCTATGTCACCTGTTCTGTCCTGCCGGAAGAAAATGCCCGTCAGGTCGAACGGTTCTGCACGGAAAACCCTGAATTCCAGCCGGTGGCAAGCCTGCCGGCTTACGAAAAGCTGTTCGGGACAGATGCTGCAATACCCTATTCCACCGATGGCGCGGGCCTGACGCTGACGCCGGCCAGCACGGGCACCGACGGCTTCTTCTTCTGCCGGTTGCAGCGCAACGTATAGCCTCAGTTGAGGCCGGGCTTGCGCTTGATCAAAACACGCGCAGCGCCCGGCGGACACTTCAAACCGTTCTAATCTAGATTGTTTGACACTGGTTTTTGTTTGCGCCATGACACGGGTATCGCGATCCGCTGACGCAGGAGAAACCATGATCCGTAGAACGCTATTGAACGTGAGCCTTGGAGCGCTAGCCGCCTCCGCCGCTTTCATCGTGACACCGGCAAGCGCTGCCGAACCGGCAGCGGTTCTCACCCATTACGCCGATCTCGCGCATGCCAAATATGAGGATTCGCTGACGACGGCGAAGGCCCTCGACAGCGCCATCGACGCACTGATCGCAAAACCTTCCGAGTCAACGCTGACGGCGGCGCGCAAGGCCTGGATTGCCGCCCGCGTTCCCTACCAGCAGTCGGAAGTCTATCGCTTCGGCAACCCCATCGTCGATGACTGGGAAGGCAAGGTCAACGCCTGGCCGCTGGACGAAGGCCTGATCGATTACGTCGATGCATCCTATGGTACCGAAAGCGATGCGAACGCCTTCTACACCGCCAACATCATCGCCAATCCCAAGCTGAAGGTGAACGGCGAAGAGATCGATGCCTCCAAGATCACGCCGGAGCTGATCCGCAGCCTGCATGAGGCGGGCGAAGTGGAAGCCAATGTCACCACCGGCTATCACGCCATCGAATTCCTGCTCTGGGGCCAGGACCTGCACGGCACCGGCCCAGGTGCCGGCGAGCGGCCCTATACCGATTACGACAAGGCCAATTGCACACACGACAATTGCGACCGCCGCGCCGATTACCTGAAATCCGCTTCCACCGCGCTGGTCGAAGACCTGCAGGAAATGGTCACCGCCTGGGCGCCGGATGGCGAAGCCGCAAAGGCCGTCGAGGCCGATCCGAAGGCTGGCATCACCGCAATCCTCACCGGCATGGGCTCGCTTTCTTACGGCGAACTTGCCGGCGAGCGCATGAAGCTCGGCCTTCTCCTGCACGATCCGGAAGAGGAGCATGATTGCTTCTCCGACAACACGTTCAACTCGCATCTCAACGACGCCATCGGCATCGCCTCCGCCTATAACGGCACCTATACGCGCATCGACGGCACGAAGATGACGGGACCGTCGCTCTCTGACATCGTCAAGGCCAAGGATCCGACGCTCGACAAGGAGATGACCGCCAAGCTCGACAAGACGCTTGATGCCATGCATGCCATGGCCAAGCGCGGCGAAACCGTCGAGGCCTATGACCAGATGATCGGCGAAGGCAATAAAGAAGGAAATGCCGTGGTGCAGGCTGCCATCGACGGACTGATCGACCAGACCAAGACCGTCGAGCGTATCGTCACCGCGCTTGATCTCGGCACCGTCAAGCTCGAAGGCTCCGACAGCCTCGACAATCCCAACGCCGTCTTCAAATAACCAGATCGGAGCGGGCCGGATATTGTGCGTAATGTCCGGCCCGAACCCCAGATGACCCTGCGCCCCGCAGCCCTCACCCTTGCAGCAGCCCTTTTTGGCGCAGCAGCCTTTTCCGGCACAGCCTGTCTTGCCCCCGCGGCCATGGCTGGCGATGGGCACCGCACAGACCTCTCGGCAAAAGACCGTCTTCGCGTCGAGGCCGTCACTGCTTCCACTTCCGACTTTTCAAAACCGGAACCCTTCGAGGCCATGGCCGGCGGCGCCGCCACCTCCACGGCACCCGTCGATGCAAACGCCTTTTCGCAATTTTCCGCCAATCTGGATTTTGCCGCGCGAGAAGAATTTTCGCTCGGCAATGCGCTATTTTCCAAACTCTGGGTCGCCGCCCCCTCCTCCACGCAGGCCTCCGATGGGCTGGGGCCGCTCTACAATGCCCGCGCCTGCCTGAGCTGCCATGTGCGTGATGGCCGCGGCCATCCGCCGGAAGGTGCCACGGACACGACATCCATGCTGCTGCGGCTGGCCCGTCCCGCCCGTACCCCCGCCGAACAGGCGATGATCGACCGCCACGACGTGCTCAATTTCCCCGATCCGACCTATGGCGAACAGTTGCAGGATCTGGCCGTGCCCGGCCTTGCCGCCGAAGGCGAGATCCGCATCCGCTACGATGACCTGTCCGTGACGCTCGGCGATGGCACGGTGGTGATGCTACGCAAGCCGCATTACACCGTGGCAGACCTCGCCTACGGCCCGCTCGATGCACACACGACGCTTTCCCCCCGCATCGCCCCGGCGATGCCCGGCATGGGCCTGATCGAGGCCATTGCCGAGGCCGATATTCTTGGCCGCGCCGATCCCGATGACCGCGACCATGACGGCATTTCCGGCAAGGCGGCGCTGGTGAAGGATCATCGGACCGGCCGCCTCACACTTGGCCGCTTCGGCTGGAAGGCCCAGAATGCCAGCGTGCGCGATCAGGTGGCCGCCGCCTTTTCCGGAGACATGGGGATTTCCACGCCCGATAGGCTCGATGCCTATGGCGACTGCACAAAAGCTGAAACCGCCTGCCATGCCCTCGCAAACGGCGTTCAGCCGCGCCTGGGCGACAGCGAGGCGCCCGATCCGGTGATGGATCTCGTCACCTTCTATTCGAAAAACCTCGCCGTCCCCATGCGCCGGGATGTCGATGCGCCGGATGTTCTTGCCGGAAAATCACTCTTTTATGCCTCGGGCTGCGCGTCATGCCACACGCCAAAATATGTGACGCGGCGCGATACCGAAGACAAGGCGCTCGCCTTCCAGCTGATCTGGCCCTATTCCGATTTCCTGCTGCATGACATGGGCGACGGCCTCGCCGATGGCCAAGCCGTCGGCGTTGCGAGCGGTCGGGAATGGCGCACCCCGCCGCTCTGGGGCATCGGCCTCACAAAAACCGTGAGTGGCCATAGTTTTTTCCTGCATGACGGGCGCGCCCGCAGCCTCACCGAAGCCATTCTATGGCATGGTGGAGAAGCGGAACGGGCGCGTACCGCATTTTCCGCCCTTGCCCGGCACGACCGGGACCTGCTTTTGAAATTTCTGGAGACACTCTGATGTCGAGATGGTTGTCCGCTCTCGCTCTCACCCTCATTTCGGCCACCACGGCCCTTGCGCAGGAGGCCGACACGGCCCCGCACAAGACCTTGAGCGAGGAGGCGACGAAGCACGTGATGGTGAAGGTGGTGGATGATTTCATCCGCCCCGGCTATCGCGACTTTGCCGGAAAAAGCGCCATGCTGACGGATGCCATGGCAAGCCTTTGCGCAGCCCCTTCCGAAAAAACCTATGCGACGGCGCAATCGGCCTTTGCGGATGCGGCCACCCGCTGGGCGCAGATCGAGATCGTGCGCGTCGGCCCGGTGCTCGATGCCTACCGCTTCGAGCGTATCCTGTTTTACCCGGATCGCAAGGGCACTGGCCTTCGCCAGGTACAGGCGGTGATTGCAAGTGCCGATGAAGGCGCCACTTCGCCTGCCGGCCTTGCACAGAAAAGCGTTGCCGTGCAGGGTCTCGGCGCGCTGGAATTCGTGCTTTACGGCACCGGCAAGGATGTTCTCCTCAGCGAGAAGAACAGCTTCCGCTGCCGTTACGGTCTGTCCATCGCCGGCAATGTGCAGCGCATCGCCACCGAACTGACGCAAGCCTGGGACGAACCTGACGGCATCCAGCAGGACTGGAAAAACCCCGGCAAGGACAGCGCCGTCTTCCGCGACGGCCATGAGGGCGTTACCGAAGCGCTCGGCATCCTCGTTCACTCGGCAGAGGCCGCGCGCGACCAGCGCATCGAAACTTTCTACAAGGGCGAAGCCAACAACACCTTTCCGCGTCAGGCGCTGTTCTGGCGCTCGAAGCTCACCTTCCCCATGCTGGCAGGCAACCTTGAAGGCATCCACCGGCTCCTCGATGCCTCCGGCTTCCGCGACCTCCTCGCCCCCGACCAGCAGCCAATCATCGGCTCCATTGATTTTGTGCTGAAATCGCTGACAAAGGTGACAAACGACGTGAACCCGGATGTGGAAGTGGCCGTGGCAGACGAAAAGGAACGCCAGAAGCTGGATTTCCTGCTGATGAACAGCCGCGACCTCATCCTGCGCCTGAATGACGGGCTCGGCGGCGGTCTTGGCCTTGGCGCCGGTTTCTCCTTCTCGGATGGCGACTGACATGGTGCGCACCGGCGACATCGATCGGCGCCAGTTCATGCGCGCCGCCGGCATCGGTTTTCTGGCAGCCCTTTCGCCTGAGAGACTTTATGCGCTGGAGCGGGCGGAGGCCGTGTTTGCCGCCGGTTTCCGCAGCCCTGACGGGGCCTATGGCATCGCGACCACCACTGCCGATGGAAAGATCATCGACCGCATCGCGCTTCCCGCCCGCGCTCACGGGCTTGCCTATTGCCGCGTCACCGGCCGCGGCGTCGCCTTCGCCCGCCGCCCCGGCACGTTCGCTATGATCTTTGACCCGAAGGGTCTCGAGCAGCCGGTGCTGATCCACGCGCCGGAGGGCCGCCATTATTACGGCCACGGGTATTTTTCGCCGGATGGTCGCCTTCTCTATGCCAGCGAAAACGACTTTGACGGCAACCGCGGCATGATCGGCCTTTACGATGCCACCAACGGCTTTGCCCGCATCGGCGAATTCGAGGCCGCCGGCATCGGCACCCATGACATGACCGTCTCCGATGACGGGCGCCATTTGATCGTCGCCAACGGCGGCATCGAGACCCATCCGGATTTCGGCCGCACCAAGCTCAATCTCGACCGCATGCAGCCGTCGCTTGCCATTCTGGAGGCCGCCACCGGCCATGTGGTGGAGCGCCACGCGCTGCCGCCAGCCCTCAGCCAGCTCTCCACCCGGCATCTGGATGTGGATGAGGGAGGGCGCATCTGGTTTGCCTGCCAGTATGAGGGCGCCCGCAGCGATCTTCCGCCGCTTGCCGGCTCGTTTGCGCTCGGGCAAGACCTGCGCTTCGTGTCGCTTCCGGACGAAACCACCCAGCGGCTGGGAAATTACGTCGGCGCCATCGCCGTCAACCGCAAGGAGCGGCTGGTCGGCCTCACCTCGCCCAAAGTGGGCGCCGCCGTCATTCTGGATGCGCGCACCGGCAAGGTTCTGGCGGAGCAGGCAGTGCCCGATGCGGCAGGCGTGGCAAGCGCTCCGGACGGACTTGCCGTCTCCTCCTATAGAGGTACGCTGGCCGGCACCCGCTCTCCCCTTGCCTGGGACCAGCATCTGGTGCATCTCGCCTGACGCGTATCGAATGCCGGCTGTGGTTATCGGCAACAACCGCCCTAGTTAGGACGCCATGAAGAAACTTCTCGTCCATCTCCTGTTCATTCTCGTCGTCGTCGGCCTTGGCGCGCTGATCGGTGTCTCCAACATCCCCGGCCAGTGGTACCAGTCGCTGGAGAAACCGGTGTTCAACCCGCCGAACTGGATTTTCGGCCCGGTCTGGACAGCACTTTACGTGCTGATCGGCATTGCCGGCGCCCGCGGCTGGCTGGAAGCCCCCGCCTCCAGCCGCACGCAGCTGTGGTTTGGCCAGATGGCGCTCAACTTCCTCTGGACACCCGCCTTCTTCGGCATGGAAAGCACCAGCCTTGGCCTCGTCGTCATCGTGCCGCTTCTCATCTCCATCCTCGTCTTCATCCGCATCAGCTG
The DNA here is from genome assembly GCA_027483885.1 of Rhizobiaceae bacterium. Taxonomy (GTDB): domain Bacteria; phylum Pseudomonadota; class Alphaproteobacteria; order Rhizobiales; family Rhizobiaceae; genus Neorhizobium. The sequence goes on along the minus strand of JAIXTO010000026.1, from coordinate 20,557 downwards.
GCGGCCGGACCGCCTGAGCGCGATCCTCTTCCTGCCCTATGCCGCCTGGGTGGGATTTGCGACACTGCTCAACCTGTCGCTTTTCCTGTTGAATTAGCCATAGATGGCCTAATCGGCTTCTTGCCCCATCTCAATTTCAAGGCCGCGCCTGCAGAACCAGCGAACGGATGCAGAAGCCGTACCCCATGATCAGCATGCGGATCATCGGGTTCGGATCAATCGAGGGCCGCCCTATCTCGCTGTCGAAAGGGCGCAAGTAAAACCGAAGACCAGACAGATCGACGAAGTGGTCGGATAGACCGAAGAAGATGTTCGCCGGGGCGTGGCGCGCGCGATGCTGCTTTCCTCAAACAGCGCTTCCTGCGCTACCGTCCGCTCGCCCCGCATCGGCACATTCTCCTGAATCCCTGGACGGAGGGCATCAGAACTTCACACAGATGACAACGCCGGCTTTTTCAACGGTATCCGCCAGAAGCGGACTTGACTATGGTCTCGGAGAAACGCCTCTAGCAATCTCATTCACGAACGGCATTTTTCAGAAAACAATGGATCGGCTTATGGTTTGGATCGCGCTCGGTAGCGGATTGTTCATCGCCTATCTTCTTGGTTCGATACCGACAGGGTACCTCATGGGACAGATGCTTCGTGGCATCGACATAAGGGAACACGGGTCGAAATCCACCGGCGCGACGAACGTGTTACGCACCCTGGGCAAGGGGCCTGCTTTTTGCGTACTGATTGTCGATGTGCTCAAGGGTGCAGCAGCGATACTCTTTGCGGCTCGGTACTATTCCTGGCTGATCACACAGCCATCGCTGGCACCGTCACCTGATATCGACCCCCTGTATCTGATGCCTTGGTTTGTCTCTCTTGCGGGCCTAGCAGTGCTGTTTGGGCATGGACGTTCCATTTGGCTGGGATTCAAGGGTGGGAAGTCCGCCGCGACAGGCCTCGGCGTTCTATTGGCAATCTCGTTTCCTGTCGGGCTCGGCGCAGCGGCGGTGTGGGGTCTCACACTCGCTGCCTTCCGTTTCGTCTCCTTCAGTTCTATCCTTGCCGCCTTGACCGCCGTCGTGCTCATTTTCGGCTTCGAGCATCCGGCACCTTATCGAATGCTCGTGCTTTTTGGGGGACTTTACGTTGTCGGTCGCCATCACGCCAACATTCAAAGGCTCATTGCAGGTACAGAGCCACGGCTGGGGCAGACTAAGTGATTTGAAGGTGAATTGACTGAAGCGGGCAGAAAGGCTTCTGCCGGTTAGCGCCCAATGCGGACATTGCACAGGTTCTGAATCCCACTATCATCGTCTGGAATAGTTGATTGATTTGAGTGTCGCGACAGGTGCGACCTATAACGTTCGATAGGACACTTGATACGCTATGGCTCTGCGCACTTCACGGCGCGCTGCGATTGCCAGTGCAACTGCCTCACGCAACGTCTCTCCGAAAATCATCGCCGCTTCAGCCTTGGCTCATGGCATTTTCGTGATCGCTGTATTACGGCTACCTTTGTCTGCTGAAGTATCGGCACCGTCTGAGGAGAGCATAGCGGTCGAAATAATCGCGCAAATTAAACCACCACCTGTTCAGCAACCTGCATTTGCGCAGGGACCTGTGCTGAAAGGCGGCAAGGTTGGAGAGGCACGAGCGCGTAAGGAAGCAAGCGTGGAAGGACCAGATGAAATTCCTTCAACGCCAGACGGGTCATCGCAACGAGTAAAGCCTACGCGCATGTTATCTGGGGCGATGCTCGCTGATCGCCGTAACAGTCAGGCTAGAGAGGCTCTTTCACAACTCGCTCCAGCCGAACAGACCGAACAACTTTGCAATCTTGAAGCGATGGCCCAGGTTGCCGAATCAAACAACGAACTAAAACCCGATCGCGTGGTCGCCTACGCCATGGCCGACACGAGGCTTGAACAGAATTCATTCTGGGCTGACGGAGCGGCTGTGCACAGCGGGAAAAGCTGGATTCGTCTTCGGTTTAAATGCGATCTCACGCCGGACCGCAAAACAGTGACCGCATTCGAATTTGTTGTCGGCGAACCAATACCCAAAGAACAGTGGTCCGATCACAGCCTGCCAGACGAGGATGCGTCGTATGACTAAAAGCTGTGACATTGGTCGGCACCGGGCCGACTGCGCACGATCTTGCATCGTCCCGCCCAGGAAATAGCTCGAAGAGAGCCTGCCCCGCCCCGCCGATGAGAGAAGCACCGCCCCCGGCTTGCGGCATCTCCTCTGCCATGCCACTTTCGCAGCCGCGAAAGGATGGCAAGGTATGGACGACATAGATCCCGGCGATTTCCGCGAGCGCGTTCGGCGCAGCTTTGGACGGCAGCAGGCGATGGTCACCATCGGCGCGGAACTCACACGCGTCGAGCAGGCCATGGTCGAGATCGAAATGCCGTTTGATGCAAAGCTCACCCAGCAGCACGGCTTTCTGCATGCGGGCGTCATTGCCGCCGGGCTGGATGCTGCCTGCGGTTATGCCGCCTATACGGTGATCGAGCCCGAAGCCTCCATCCTCACCATCGAATTCAAGGTCAACCTGATGTCGCCCGGGCGCGGCGAGCGCTTTCTCTTTCGCGGCGAAATTACAAAACCCGGCTCCACCATCATCGTCGCGGATGGACGGGCTTATGCGCTGAGCGACGGGCCGGCCAAACTGATCGCCTCGATGAGCGGCAGCATGATGGTGATCCGCGGCAGGCAGGATATTTCCGGATGAGTTTTGAACTTTTAACCGTTGCCAATCGGTCGGTACTTTTCGTCATGGCCGTAGATGCGGAATACGGACCGCATCTGAAGGCGCGCATCCGCCCGCTGATGACGGGCGTCGGACCGGTGGAAGCCGCCATTGTCGTCACCCGGACGCTCGCCCGGCTGGAAGCGGAAGGCCGCCTGCCGCATCTTATCGTCTGTCTCGGTTCGGCCGGCTCGCGAGAACTGGAACAGACCGCCGTCTACCAGGCCGCCTCTGTCGGCTACCGCGACATGGATGCCTCGCCGCTCGGCTTTGAAAAAGGCCGCACGCCCTTCCTCGATCTGCCGGCCGCAGTGCCCCTTCCCCATGCCATTCCCGGCATCCCATCTGCCCGCCTTTCCACCGGCGGCCATATCGTCTCAGGCTCTGCCTATGACGCGATCGAGGCGGAGATGGTGGACATGGAAACCTTTGCGGTGCTGCGCGCCGCGCAAGGTTTTGGCGTGCCGCTCATCGGCCTTCGTGGCATTTCCGATGGCAAGGCGGAGCTGCGCCATGTGGGAGATTGGACCGAGTATCTGCATGTGATCGACGAAAAACTGGCAGACGCCGTCGATCGTCTCGCACAGGCCCTGATTTCCGGCGATTTGGCGCTCTGACCCGGTTGCGAAAAGCGGAAGTTTTCATTAAAGGCTCGCCATGACCCAGATAGCGCATCCCGACAGCATCCTCATCATCGATTTCGGCAGCCAGGTGACGCAGCTGATCGCCCGTCGCATCCGCGAAGCCGGCGTCTATTGCGAAATCCACCCCTTCCAGAACGCGCGCGACGCCTTCCTGAAGCTTTCGCCGAAGGGCGTCATCTTCTCCGGCGGCCCGGCCTCTGTGACGGCTGAAGGCAGCCCGCGCGCGCCGCAGGAAGTGTTTGAGACGGGCGTGCCGATCCTTGGCATCTGTTATGGCCAGCAGACGCTCTGCACCCAGCTCGGCGGTACCGTCGAGGGCGGCCATGCCGCAGAATTCGGTCGTGCCGATGTGGAGATCAAGAAGGACAGCCCGCTGTTTGACGGTTTCTGGACCGCCGGCGGCCGTTATCCCGTCTGGATGAGCCATGGCGACCGCGTGACCGAACTGCCCGACGGTTTCGAGGTTATCGCAACGTCCGAAAACGCCCCCTTCGCCATCGCCGCCGATGAGAAGCGCCGTTATTACACCACCATGTTCCATCCGGAAGTGGTGCATACGCCTGACGGGGCAAAGCTTCTCTCCAACTTCGTCCACAAAATCGTCGGCCTGAAATCCGACTGGACCATGGCTGCCTACCGCGCCGAAATGATCCGCAAGATCCGCGATCAGGTCGGCACCGGCCGCGTGCTCTGCGCGCTCTCCGGCGGCGTCGATTCCTCGGTTGCCGCCATCCTCATTCATGAAGCGATCGGCGATCAGCTCACCTGCGTCTACGTCGATCACGGCATGATGCGCATGGGCGAGAGCGAGCAGGTGGTCGGCATGTTCCGCGACCACTACAACATTCCGCTTGTTCACGTGGACGCCTCAGACCTCTTCATCGGCCAGCTCGAGGGCGTCACCGACCCGGAAGTCAAGCGCAAGACGATCGGCCGCCTGTTCATCGAGGTGTTTGAATCCGAAGCCGCCAAGATCGCCTCCGATGGCAAGGGCGCGCCAAAGTTCCTTGCCCAGGGCACGCTTTATCCCGACGTCATCGAAAGCGTTTCCTTCTCAGGCGGCCCGTCCGTCACCATCAAGAGCCACCACAATGTCGGTGGCCTGCCCGAGCGCATGAACATGTCTCTGGTGGAGCCCTTGCGCGAACTGTTCAAGGATGAAGTGCGCGCGCTTGGCCGCGAACTGGGCCTGCCGGACTCGTTCATCGGCCGCCACCCGTTCCCGGGCCCCGGCCTTGCCATCCGCTGCCCCGGCGCCGTCACCCGCGAAAAGCTCGACATCCTGCGCAAGGCCGATGCGATCTATCTCGACGAGATCCGCAAGGCTGGCCTCTACGACACCATCTGGCAGGCCTTTGCCGTGCTGCTTCCGGTCCAGACCGTCGGCGTGATGGGCGATTATCGCACTTACGACTTCGTCTGCGCACTGCGCGCCGTCACCTCCGTCGATGGCATGACGGCAGACTTCTACCCCTACGACATGAACTTCCTCGGCCGCGCCGCCACCCGCATCATCAACGAAGTCCGCGGCATCAACCGCGTCGTTTACGATGTGACGAGCAAGCCGCCGGGCACGATCGAGTGGGAATGAGGGGTAGCACAAGAAATCGCAAGCTATCGCAGCAAATACAATGATTTGCGGCCGCAGCGAATGATCATGCAATCCACATTCTGAACCAAACCTTTGTATGCTGGCAGGATGCGGATCTCTTTAGGTATTCATTAGAGATCCTCATTCCGTTGCTTCATGACCGCAATCGCGCCAACTCGATTTCAGACCGGATTGCGCTGCTGAAGTACCTGCCCAGCCAGGCGCGCGGCATGTGGCGCATGACGAAATTGCGCAGACGGAATGCAAACCGGCTTTGCGGAATGAAAATCGCCGCCATCTTGCGGCTTCTCGCCTGAAGCCGGCCGATGATCGGCCGCAGGCGAGCCTCGTGACGCGCAAGCGCCCCGGTCAGGGCACCGCCCTCCTTCAGCGCTTGCGCCAGCATTTCCGCAGAGGCGAGCGCCATACCCGCCCCCTGCCCCGAAACCAGTGTCAGGCAATGCGCCGCATCGCCAAGGAGAAGGACGCGGCCCTTCGACCATTGCGGCAGGTCGACCATGGTCAGGCTGTCCACAACAATGGGATCCTCTGCGCTCCCGGCCTGCTCGAGCAGTGCGCGAACCTGCGGATGGCTGGTCGCACTGACGCTGTTGAGCAAAGCCAGCTTGTCCGGCATCCGTTCCAATCCGCTGCGCCCGTCGCGCCAGACATGCATGGCGGCCAGACGCCCGCCATGCAGCGCATAATATTCGGCGAGATGCCCCGGCTCCGCATAGGATACGAAATCGGTCTCAAAGTCCTTTGGCGCATCGACATCATAGACGGAGAAATAATAGCCCAGCGGCTGAAGACAGTCGCCATCCGGCCCGAACAGGGCCTGCCGCGTGTGCGAACGGAAACCATCGGCACCAACAAGCAGATCTGCCGTCACCGTCTCACCGCCGGTCAGGGTCACGTCGACATGCGTGCCCTTGTCCTCGAAGCTGGCCACCGTTTCACCGAAGCGGATTTCAGCCGTGTCGGGCAGGCTTTCGGCCAGCACCCGCACGAGATCGTTCCGGCGTATGGCGAGATAAGGAAGGTCCTGGATGAAATCGCGATATCGCAAACGCAGCAGTTCACGCCCCTTGCTGTCTTTATAGACGTTCTCATCGATCCGGTATGACGCAGCCTCCAGCGTTTCGATGATGCCCATGCGGCTGGCGGTCTCGAAACCAAGGCCGGAGAGGCCGAGCATGTAACCGTTCTCACGCAATTCCGTAGCACGTTCGATCACGAGCGAGCGCCAACCGGCCTTGTCCAGCCACCAGGCGGCAGCAAGACCGCCGACACCGGCACCGACGATCACGGCAAGCGGTCTGGTCATCATGAAATTCCTCTCTTCAGGCGGTGTTCGAACAGGAGAAGCAAAGGCGGAACAGCAACCGCCAGCGCAGCGGCTGACGCGAAGGTCGCGGCATAACCCGCTTGCGAGGCCAGCAATGCGCCCGTCATGCCGCAGATGGCGGCGGCGATCGCGCTGGCGCATTGGAAAAGCGTGAAATCGACACCCGGCTGGGCCGGTGAAGCCAGCGCCATCAACCGCGCGTAGCTGACAACGAACCCGGCCGCCATGACGGCACTCTCGATGACAAACAGGCTGACCAGAAGGGAAAGATGTTCGGGCGCACCTGCGATAACCCCGGCAAGGGCAGCAAGCGAAGCGACATGCAGGCAGGCGATGAATAACATGGCTTTCGCCGAACCAAACCGGTGGGCAAGCGCACCACCGGCTGCGGTGCCGGCAAGCCCCGCCGCCACGCCGCCGCCGCCGTTCAGCAAGCCGAGCGTTGCAAGCGGCAGCCCGGCATCGACCAGAAACGGCCCGGCCAGCGCCTGCGCCAGTCGTCCGCCCAGTTCGAATGTGATCGCCATGAGGATGCCGATCCGGATCTCGGGCCGCCGCACGGCATTCAGCAATCCGGCTGCGGTGGGTGGTGTGGTCGGCAGGGTGACCTCACGAACCATCGCCATCGGCACTGAAAACAGAAAAACGAGCGCGGCCAAAATGAAGGATGCCGCCAACCAGCCGAAGGCCGCATAGACGGCAACGAACAGACCGCTGCCGAAGATCATGCCGAGATAACCGCCGCCAACCTGCGCCACATTGGCAAGTCCTCGCCGGTTTTCGGGAAACTGTTCGATCAGAAAGGCGTCACAGGCGATGTCCACCGTGGCCGATGCCAGTGCCATGAGGACCAGAAGCGCCAGAATAAACGAAAAATCCGTTCCCCCGGCAAGGCCAAAGGCCATGAGAGCCAGCACGACGACGGCCTCACCTGCAAGGATCAGTCCCCGCGAACGGCGCCGTCCGCCTGTACCGATGCGCCAGCGTTCAACCGGTCCGGCCCAGAGAAATTTCAAGGCCCAGATCAGCATTGCCAGCGAAACGAGACCGATCCGGTCGAGCGCCACATTTTCAGCGCGCAGCACGGCGGGAATGCCAAGGAACGTCAATCCGCCAACGAGGCTCTGGGCGGTGTAGATGCCACCTGCCGCAAGCAGCATGCGCGGCAGGGGCATAGTAGACGATGCGCGCATGGCTGGTCAGAATTCCTTGCGCAATGTCAGGCCGAAGGTCCGCCCCTTGCCGAGCGTGCCAAGCTCAGAGGCTCCATTCACATAACCTGAAGTCTTGTAGGATGTGTCTGCGATGTTCTGGACGTAAAACTTTGCCGAAAACCCGTCGGCCTTGGCAAAATCGAGGCTGGCGTCGAAGGTCGCATAACCCGATTGTCCAGTGGCATTGGCCTCATCGAACCAGGTTTTCGAAGAGACGTTGGCAGCGCCGTTGGCCGTCAGCGTGCCGTCGAACAGAGTGTCGCTCAGCACATAGGCAATGTTCAGGTGGGCGGTGATATCAGGCGCATAGGGAATGCGGTTACCGTCATAAGACGTGCCGGTATAGGGATCGGTGAAATCGGTGAACTTGGAACGGCCGAAGGCGGCATTGCCGGTCAGTGTCAGCTTTTCGGTGGCACGCCATGCCGCCTCCAGTTCGATGCCCGTGCTGGTAGCCTCCCCCGCATTGCGGATGAACTGCTGCCCGACCATGCCGACATAGATCTGCTTGTCGGAGGAGCGGATGTGGTAGAGGCTCGCCGATAGATCCAGATCGCCGTCGAGAAGCGTGGACTTGAAGCCCGCCTCGAAGTTCCAGTTCGATTCTGGATCGTAGGGCGCCGCGTCGATGGACGAGGAAATGCTGTGGTTGAAGCCGCCGGGCTTGTAGCCACGCGAGACCACGCCGAACAGACGCACGTCAGGCGTCAACTGATAACCGACCGCGAATTTTGGCTGAAGGCTGGTGAAATCAGCATCGCGTTCAAAGTCGAACCCCATGCCCATGCCGTAGCTATCGGCACGGAAAGCGTCGATGCTCGAGCGATCGTAGGTCGCACGCAGGCCCCCTGTCAGGTCGAGCCGCTCAGTCGCATGCCAGGTAACCTCGCCAAAGGCGGCTACGCTATCTGTCACGATAGTGTTGGTCGACGCTCCATAATAGGGTGCAATTGCGCTTTTCCAGCCTGTGAAATCGTTGTGGCTGTACCACAACCCGGCAACGCCGCTGAACAGATCGCCTTCATAACTCAGGCGCAGCTCCTGCGAGATCGTCTCGTCATCCTGCGGCCATTGATAACGGCTGCCCGCACCCGCGGAGAAGTTACGTTCCACATCGCTTTTCTGATAACCGGTGATGCCGGACAATGTGAAATCGCCGAAATGGTAATTCCACTGGCCGGAAAGCGTGGTCACGTCCCGACGAAGATCGGGAATGTCGCCGTAGAGACCGCTCCGGTAGATCCGGTCATCCACATCGGCCTCAAACGAATAGAGTTCCTCGTGGGAAAGCAGCTTTTCCTTCGAATAACTGACGGCGGCATCGAAATCGCCGCCGGTCGGCGCATAACGCAGCGTGGCCCTGCCATAACCATTGTTGGAAGTGTTGATGTCATCCTTGCCGGTCGTTGCATCGTCGATATCGCCGGAGAAATGACGGAAACTGGCAGCATAATCGAAGTAAAGCGCGTCCGGCACCACCACCGCCGTTCCGCCGATCTCCACCGAGGGTTCATCCAGCGAGACATTCGTTTCGACATAAAAGCGGTTTGCGTCGCTACGCTTTGTGATGATGTTGATCACGCCGCCATAGGCATTTGCCCCATAAAGCGTACCCTGCGGGCCGCGCAGAAGCTCGACGCGCTCCACATCGGTCAGCATCTGCGCAAAGGTCGAGGGCAGTTGCGGCACACCGTCAACATAGACCTGAACAGTCGGATTGAAATAATCCGGCGAGGAAATGCCCCGCACCGTCACGTTGGAATAGACACGGTTGCCGCGATTGCCCATGCTGACGCCTGGAAACACCTTCTGGAGATCGTCCACCGTGCGCACGCCGCGCTGTGCAAGTTCCTCGCCGGTGACGACCGTGACAGAGGCATCAACCTTGCCGATCTCCTGCGCGCGCTTGGTGGCGGTAATGGTAATTTTCTCCAGAACCGTCTCGCCTTCGGCGTCCTGCGCACGAGAATCCGCACCGGACAGCGCCACAACGCACACCGACGCCGCCAAGGCCATTTTTCTACCGCGCAACATATTGAATCCCCAATGCCTGCGAAATAAACTTGAGCTCCGTATTCCAGTTAACAAATGCAAAGGCTAACGTTTTCCGGACGCGAATTGACGGAATCCGGACTAAAATTGGCCACGCAAGGGACCAACGCATGAGCGGCATTGAGACTTCGGTGAAGGAAACGGCAGATGCCGTTGCGATGCAGGACTCGACCAGCTGGAAGACATGCGTCGATGCGGAGATCGACCAGCTTGGCTGGCGGGAGGCGACGCGGATAGAGCAGCCCGGCGACGACGTGACCATCTATACGATCGACGTCACACCGCCTGAGGATCTGGTTTTCCGGCCCGAGGGACCCGCGACCTTTTCCCTTTCCGTCTTTCTCGACGGCACCGGAACGCTGTCCGTCGATGGGGCCAAACCGCTCGGCGTACAGCCTGGAACTGCCGTTTTCTTCGCCTGCGACCGGGTTACGCGTGGCGAAAATCATGTCGATGCCGGCCGCCGCCTGAGCATCGTGGATATCCGTGTGGAAAGGCCGCTGCTCGAAAAGTTGGGCGGTATTTCGCTCGCGCGCCTTGGCGGTGCCGTGATGACAGAGCACAGCCTGCCGGATCAGGATATTTACCTGATCGGCTTCAAGGCGCCTGCCGAACTGCTGACCGTCGCTGCCGATGTTCTGCAGTGCCGTTTCGGCGCAGGGCTGGCGCGCCGTGCCTATCTCTATGGCAAGGCCATCCAGGCCGTCAGTATCGGCCTCGATGCCGTGACCCGCCAGTCCGATGGTTCGCCGCTCAAGCCTCTGACGGGAGAGGAACGGAAGCGGCTTCGTGCGGCCATGACGCTGATCGAACAGCATTACAGCGCCGACTGGACCATCGCTCGGCTGGCCCGTGAGGTCGGCCTCAATGAGCGCCGCCTCAAGGAAGGATTTCGTCTGGCGATCGGCACTTCGGTTCACGCCCATCTACGGGCGACACGGCTCGACGTTGCCGCAACGCTTCTTTCCGCCGGCTCAAGTGTGACCGAAGCGGCCTATGCCGTTGGCTTCGATAATCTGAGCCATTTCAGCAAGGCGTTCCGCGAAGCAAAGGGTGTGCTGCCCAGCCGCTACCGGATCTAGGTCTGCTCGGCACCAGTCTCTGCAAACCGCCGCCAAAGGTTCCGGTATTGCTGCAAACTGCGCAACAGATCCTCATGCCGTCCGCTTGCCGCAGCACGGCCCTGATCGAGAACGATGATATTGTCGGCTTCGGTAATGGTGGAAAGGCGGTGGGCCACAACGATCACGGTTTTTTCGCGGATCAGCGCATGGAGAGCGGCGCCCGAACTCGGCATCTCCGAGGTGGCGCCGCGCAAGCAATGCGTAAAGCACGCCATTCCCTTTCCGGATGCCACCGGACCGAACCTGCGCGGCAATCCGGGGAGCAACCCCGCGCGCCGACAGTGGATGCGGTCCGTCCGCGCCTACTGTGTCTCCATTCCCAGCACGCGCAGTTCCAGCGAACGCGCCTGCATCGAACGGGCGCATCGCACCGCCCTTGCGAAAAACCTTTCGGCATCTGCCGGCCGGCCGCGAGACGCCCGCAGCAGCCCGACAAGCCGAAATATCTCCGGATGGCACCAGCGTTCCTGGCGCAGGCACCGGCTGGCGAGGGCCTGCTCAAGGCCATGCTCGGCTTTGTCCGTCTCGCCTGCCTGATGTAGCGCTTCCGCCAGGATGCAGCGATAGAAGGCGACGCGCGTCAGCCAGCCGCCGCCGGCAAGCTCGTTTATGCCGTCCTGCATCATGGCAAGGCCTGCGTCATCGCCGCGGGCGGCCGCGATGGCGCCAGCGAAAAACTGGCTTGTTCCCGGCCACACGCTGATGTTTTCCTGGGTGCTGATCTGCGCAAGCTGGCTCTGCAGCCGGGATGCCGTTTCAAGGTTGCCGGTGAGATAGGCGATCGGCAGGGCGGCCAACGAGATCGCGTTGCCCTGCGAAATCAGATGGCCGAGCCTGTTTGCCCGGGAAACGGCCGCCATTGCCATGTCGGAGGCATGGTCCGGCTCGCCCGTCAGCCAGAGCAGAAACGACCGTGACATTCCGATGGCAACGCCAAGGTCCATCTGGAACCGCGACAGGCCCGGACGATCCTCAAGCCCCTCCCAGGCCACGGCCAGCGCCTCGAGCCGGCGCGACGCTGACGACAGGCGGCCTGCATAGACCTCGATGTGCGCAAGCAGCCGCTCCGCATCGGGTACTACTGACCAGTCCAGACCGGACACGGCCCCGAAACGTTCGAGCCCCTGCAGAGCCTCTCGCGGCCGGCCCGTATAGGCAAGGTGAACCGCCTGACCCCAGACGGCCCGCATCTGATAGTCCACGCTCCCCGCCTCGGCGGCATGCCGGATGCTGTCAGACCATGCCGCACCGGTTTCGGGCCTCAGCCGCAGTGCCAGGGTCAGCGCCCATGCCCGGGCAATCGTTAGCTTCACCGTTGCAAGTGCTGTTTCCGGGGAGGGATCGCGGCGTGCATTCAGCGCCATATCCACGGCCGTCAGCATTTCCTTGAAGGCCGACAGTTCCTGCCACAACGGCAATGCGCTCACCACGAGATCGACGCCGATCTGCGCATCACCGTCGGGGCCGAATGCCCAACCGATCGCGGCCCTCACATCGTCGATCCGGCCCCGATATTTGCGCAACCATGGTTGAGAACTGTCGGTGGACCAGGCCTGCTCCGCATGGCAAAGCCACTCCCGCATCCGGCTGGCAAAATGTCGCCTCGCCCTTTGCCTTTCGGGGGCTGCGGCCAACCGCTGTCGGGCATAGGAACGGGTGCTTTCCACCAGGCGATAGTGGAGGACGCCATCCTCTGGCTCGGCGGAGACCATCGACTTTGCCACCAGTTGCGCCAGCGCGTCGCGACCGGCCAGCGGATCGAGATAACCGGCGGAAAACAGCGCATCGGCATCGTCGGCGGCAAACCGGCCGGCAAAGACCGACAAAAGACGCAGGAGAACAGCTTCGCTTTCCGGAAGCAGGCGATAGCTCCAGTCCAGCGCGGCCTCCAGGGTCTGGTGGCGAAGCGGCGCATGTCGAGGCCCGCGCCCCAGCGTGTGGAGCCCCTGCTGAAGCGCCGTGTCGAGAGCAGACGGCGTGAAGATCGCCGCATTGCCGGCCGCAAGCTCGATGGCAAGCGCCAGGCCCTCCACTCGCGTACAGATCGACACGATGCTCTCGACATTGTCGTCGGTCAGCTGGAATGTACCGGCGCTCTTTGCTCTCGCGACGAAAAGCTGCACGGCTGGAAAGGTGTGGGCTTCGGTGGCGCGCAGGCGCCGTTGATCTTCGGGATAGGCAAGCCCGGCAAGAAAATGGACATGCTCGTGCCGGGTCCGCAGCGGCGCACGGCTGGTTGCGATGATGGCGGCCGACGGGATGGCAGCCGCGATCCGGTCAATGGCGGCGGCGGCCATGGCGCTGACATGCTCGCAATTGTCCACGATCAGCAACGTCCGGCTTTGTCGCAGCACTGCAATCACCCCGCCCAAAGGGTCTTCCAGGCCGAGCGACACACCGACCGCCGTGGCAAGCGCCGGCACGACGAAGCGGGGATCGTCGATTGTCGACAGATCCACAAAGGCGATGCCCCCGGGAAACTCGCCGCGCATCCGCTCCGCAATCGCGATGGCAAGCGATGTCTTGCCCACGCCGCCAGGCCCTGCAATGGTCACGTAGCCGGGGTAGACCAGCTTCTGCGCAATGATGCCGGCGACCTCTTCGCGGCCATAAAGCTGAGGCACATCAGGCGGTCCGGCAGGCTGCGGCCGATCGTTTCCAAGCGCATCATCCCGCCCGTCGTGGCCTTCCACCCTGGCAACGAACTTGTATCCCCGCCCGGCAATGGTTGCGATATAGGCTGTATCGCGGTCACGGTCGGCCAGTTGTCGCCGCAGTGTCGCAACATTCACCTTCAGATTGTCGTGATGGACGAAGCAGTCGGGCCAGGCATGCGCCACCAGTTCAGCCTTGCTGACAACATCGCCGGCTCGGCTCACCAGCAAGGTCAGCAGATCAAAGGCCCGGCCGCCAAGATGGACAGGCTCGTCATGGTGGAGGAGAAGCTGACGTTCCGGCAACAGGTGAAAGGGGCCGAACCGGTAGCTGGAACGCAGTGGTGCCGGCCCGGAGCCAGCATCCTTTCCCCCGCCGTCGCGCGTCTCTTGCATCAGATATCCCCGCATGCGCCAGCGTTCGTCCAGTGTATCGCCTGCACCGGCAGCTGACAGACAAAAACTGATCGGTGTAACCAACTATCGGTAGCAGGATCTGCGCTCATCGTCATGCCCGGCCAGCAACGACCGGTGTCTTGCATCAGGCCGGAAAAGAACGGTCTTCCTCCACGCAAGCGCCACTCCCTCCCCCTCTTCTTTTTACCTCAATTAACTCGTGGTGCGAAGAACCCGATGCTACCTCAGGTAAGGAAGGGCGTCCATCAGGGACCGCCCGCATTGCCTGGCGAGGGGACAGACATGAAACACATCATGATGATGGCAGCGACGGCCCTGCTGATCGCGACACCTGCAGCAGCCGAGACCCGCTGTGAGACAGCGACCGCAAAAACGAATGCGGCCATGGTCCCCGTCACGCACTACAACACGCGCATGATCGACGGTGTGAAGATCTTCTATCGCGAAGCGGGGCCTGCCGATGCGCCTGTGCTTCTGCTCCTGCATGGCTTTCCGACATCGTCGCACATGTTCCGCAACCTCATCCCGTTGCTTGCCGATCGCTACCACGTGATCGCGCCGGATTTTCCCGGTTTCGGGCACAGCGATGCGCCGGATCATACCCGCTTCGACTACACGTTCGCACACCTGGCCGATCTGGTGGACAAGCTGACGGTGTCACTGGGCGTCGATCGTTACAGCATGTATGTCATGGATTACGGCGCCCCGGTCGGATACCGGCTGGCGATCAAACATCCGGAGCGGGTGCAGACGCTGGTCGTGCAGAACGGCAACGCCTATGTGGAAGGCCTCGACAACGCCTTCTGGGCGCCGGTCAAGGTATATTGGGCGGACCCGTCACAGGCGCAGCGGGAGACGCTGAACGGTCTGGTGACCCCTGCCATTACGAAGTTCCAGTATACCGATGGCGTCGGTGACCTCTCGCGCATCAGCCCGGACAACTGGACGATCGACCAGACCCTGCTCGACCGTCCCGGCAATCGCGACATCCAGCTCGACCTCTTCCGCGACTATGGCACCAATGTGCCGCTTTATCCGCAATTCCAGGCCTTCTTCCGCGATAAAAAGCCGCCGACGCTGATCGTCTGGGGCAAGAACGACAAGATCTTTCCGGAGGCCGGCGCGCATCCCTACATGCGCGACTTGCCCGACGCGGAAATGCACATCCTCGACACCGGCCATTTCGCCCTTGAGGAAAAGCTCGATGTCATGGCGCCGCTGATCCGGGATTTCCTCGATCGCAAGCTCTGCAAGTGACGAAAGGCTGAGGTTCAGCGAGAACGGCACCTTTGGAAGGACAGGAAACATGGTCGGCAATGATATTGCGTCCGCAGTCATTCCCAGCGAAACGGGCACGTCCATCGTGCTGGTCCATGGGGCCTTTGTCGATGCCTCGGGTTGGCAACCTGTCTTTGAGTTGCTGACCCGGCGCGGACATGAGGTGCTGGTGGTCCAGAACCAGACCCTGACGCTGGAAGGCGACGTCGAGGCAACGCAGCGGGCCATCGCGGCTGCACGGCATCCTGTCGTTCTGGTTGGCCACAGCTATGGCGGGGCGGTCATCACCGAGGCTGGACATTCGCAGAAGATCAAGGCTCTCGCCTATATCGCAGCCTTCGTGCCGGATAGCGGGGAATCGGTTGCAGCGCTGAATGACACGCCTGCGGAGGCCTTGGAGGCAAAGGCGCCGGTCATGCCGCCACAGGACGGTTTTCTTCTGGTCGAGCCGGCAGGTTTTCCGCGCGCATTCGCAGCCGATGTCGACCCGGAAAAGGCCCGCTTCATGGCGGCCGCGCAAGTGCCCTGGGGTCTGCAAGCCGCCACGACCCCGATCAGCCGGGCGGCCTGGAGGGAGAAACCGAGCTTCTATCTCTTGGCCACCGCCGACCGGATGGTGCCCCCCAGCGCCCAGCGGCGCATGGCGCAGAGAGCTGGGGCGACCGTATTCGAGATCGACAGCAGCCACGCGGTGATGCTCTCCCACCCGCTCGAAACCGCCAATTTCATCGCGACGGCAGCAGATATTCCAGCCTGAGGGGAGCCCCTGCCCTTGCGTGTATGGCTGGCAACGTGATCCGATGGCAGACACCCGGTGATCGCGCTGTTGGAGCCGGCGTCCGCAGGGTGGGGGATTTCAACGATCGTTTCGCTGCATGGCCGGTTTCAGGCGATGCAGCCAAGGAGGAGCACGCGATGACATATGGTTTCATGAGCATTGCTCTCACGCCCAGCGTGCGCGCCGCCCAGGCGGAGATGGGAGCCGAAGATCTCTGGATCGATTTCAGGGGCGACCGCGCCTTCGACCGGTTCACCGCAAATGAAAAGGCCTTCATCGCGGATCGTGACAGTTTCTATATGGCCTCTGTCTCCGAAAAGGGCTGGCCCTATGTCCAGCATCGCGGCGGGCCCCCCGGTTTCCTGAAGGTGCTCGACGACCAGACGCTTGCCTTCCTCGACTATCGCGGCAACCGGCAATATATAAGCACAGGCAATTTCAAGGCGGACGACCGCGCCTGCCTCATCCTCGTCGACTATGGGCGGCGCGCGCGCCTGAAGATCTTCGTGCATGTCGAAACGCTGTCTCTTGAAGCCAATGGCGAACTCAAGGCTGAACTGACCGACGCCCATTATCGCGCAGTGCCCGAGCGGATATTCCGGCTGCGGCTCGAAGCCTTCGACTGGAATTGTCCCCAACACATCGCGCCGCGCTTTAGCGCCCGGGAGATTTCCACGGCCACACACCCCTTGCATGAGCGCATCGCCACGCTGGAAGAGGAAAACGCCGCATTGCGCCGCAAGCTCGAAGCGCTGACGAACGGCGCAGTTTGAGCAGCAAGAGACCACACGGCCCGAAAACTCCGGACTATTCTGTGGGCAATCCATCCCACGCGCATGAACCAGCACAAGGGCATGGACGGAACCATTCGGTGTGATACGCTCGCCAACACTGAGAAGTTGCGCACCTCATGAAAACGACCTTGTGAAGCGGAATGGCCATGGCAGCACACATGCTTGCAAAACTGCATGAAATGAGGCCGTTTCTGAAAAGCGTGGCGGCCATGCGGCCTCGATCGCTGTTTCAGTTGATCGCAAAGGCGACGGCGCCATTGCCGCAGGTTTCCGCTTTCACCAATGCGTTTGGCTCGTTTACCGGCCTTCGCAACGACTATCTGTTCCAGTCGATCATGGCGAAGGGGATCAACGAAACTCACTTCGAGGATCTGGTCCGCCGCCTGCTGCAGCGCGACTGGAACGTCATCGATCTCGGCGCCAATCTTGGAAGCCACTCCGTCCTGATGTCGAGGCTCGTTCCGGAGGGACGGGTGTTTTCGTTCGAGCCGCAATCACTCACGTTTTCACTGCTGCAGAACAACCTGCTTCTGAACGAATGCCACAATGTCCGCTCGTTCCGCTTCGCGATCTCGGACCGCGATCTGGACGTCCTTGCCATGGAACCCTTCAGTTACACGGGCGAGAAAATCAACAATGGTGCGCTGAGGGTGAGTGCCGGGCGTTCCACGGGCGATCTTACGATCAGCAAGTGCCTGGACGATCTGCACCTGCCGCCGGTCGGCTTCATCAAGATGGATATCCAGGGATCGGAACTGAAGGCGCTGAAGGGTGCTGCCAAGACGATTGCCCGCGACCGGCCCCTGATGTTCATCGAGATCGAGGAGCAACACCTGCAATCGCTCGGGACCAGTTCGAAGGACCTCATCGAGCATCTGCTCGGTCTCGATTACATCCTTTTCCGCATCATGACGGATTATCCCTGCGATCACATCTGCGTACCACGAGAAAATGCCGCTGCATTTTCCGCCGCGCTGGGCCAGGATTACCCCTATCCGCTGCAGCGCATCGAAGGACGGCACGTCAAGCTTCTCTTCAATCGCCCCAGAGACCAGAACTATCAGAGCATCGAAGTGATCGGCTGAGACAAAAGGACCGCCGGATGCTGATCCATCCGGCGGCCTTGCCGTGTTCGGGCCTGAACCCTGCCCTGTCCCGGACGGTCAGAAATTGGCCGAGACCGTAAACAGGAAACGCGGATTGGACACGTCGATATTGTCGTTCATGTCGGGATCCACCGGCCAAGCGACGGAGAGGTCGCCGTTGAGGTGGCCGCCGATATCGAAATCATAACCCACGCCGAAATCAGCGTAGAAACTGCTCGGTTCGCCGCGCAGGTAATCGTCAAACACCGCGCCGACATCGAAAAAGGCCCGCACACCGGAATTGAACGGCGTGCCAAGCGCCTGACCCACCGCCTCGTTGATCGGTTCGGAGCCGTAGCGTACCTGGTTTGCGAGATAAAAGCCGGTATCGCCCGATAGCGACGACAGTTCATAGGCCGGCAGCGAAGTTGAGCCGCCGAGATACCAAAGCTCGCCGGAGGGGAGCCGCTTGTCCGGCGTATACTGGCCCGCCGCCCGCATCATCAGGCTCACCCCCTCGCCGACGTCCTGGAACAGCGTGGCGCTGCCCACCAGTCGCGTGACGTTCTCCTCGTCGGGGCCGCTCAGCCCCTTGACGTTGACGAGGGACTGGATCACACGCAGATCCGTTTCGAGATAGGTCCCCGTCGTCGGAAATGTCGACTGGCTCTTGACGCCCGCCAGGAACCGGTAGGCATGCGTGTCGGTATCGACGATGCCGACCTTGCTTTCCGTGAGGCCCCATTGCCCGCCGCCATAGACCGACAGGTTGAGCGTCGGTGTCGTGTAGACCGGCTGGGTGACGGTAATGCTGGCGAGATCGCCGCGCCCGTCGATGCCGAGCGAGGCAAAGCTGCCTTCCAGCACCTGCGAATTGGAATGCGAAAACAACAGCCGCACATTTCCGTTGCCGTATGGCAGCGGCAAGGTCGCATCGGCGAAATAGGAACCGACGTCGAAATCCTGCAACGGCTTGTTGAAATCATTGGTCGATTTGGTGACGCCGAACGATAGAAGCTCGTCAACTCCGAACAGCGAATAGAAACTCGCCGTGGCGCCGAGCGTAAACCGCCCGCCTTCGCGCGTGCCCTGGTTGTTGATGTAAACCGAGCCGGACAGCGGGGCCCGCTCGCCGGACACATCCAGCTGCAGGTCGGTCGTTCCCGGTTTTTCACCGGGTTTCAACCCTGCCGTCACACGGAAGTTGCGGTTGGAATTGACCGACGACAGGCGACGCTCCAGAAGCTGGATGGTCGGGATGGACCCCGGCAGCACCTCGACACGATCGATCACGAAGGACGATTTGACGCGCTGGTTGCCGGAGATGATGACGTTGCCGATCGTGCCTTCGACAAGCTCGATGCGCGCCACGCCACCGGCGATCTGCTGCGGCACCAGCAGTGCCTGCGCGGTGATATAGCCACGCTCGCGATAGGTGGCGTTGACCTTTGCGGTGATCCTGAACAGGTCGGCCACGGAAATGGTACGCCCGAGATAAGGGGCCGTGAAGGCGTCAAGATCGGCCTTGGAAAACACCTGGCTGTCGCTGAACGCAATGCTTTTCAGCACGAAGGTGATGCGTTCCGCACCGGCAGGGATCGGCACGTCATCGGCGGCCTTCACTGTCGTCGTTTCCGGTGCCGTCCGGGCGGCTTTCTGCAGCGATTGCTCCTGCGTGCGCTGGTCGAAATCCGACAGCGCACGCGGATTGGACAGTTCGGCATTGCTGGCCGGCGGAAGCGCTTGCGCAACCGCTGGCATGCCATGCAGCACGCTGGCGCCAAGGCCAAGCACGCACAGCCAGCCGACATGGCGCGCGCCGCCGCACGGCTTTTTGGCGGCCGCCCCGTCAGCCCGCCGCTTCCGGCCGGACCCACGCTGCCGCAGCCCGCCCTTTGCCCCTATCGAGTACACCATCAGCCCCCGGTCACCTGTGGGGAGACAGACCCTGCCTCCCCCATTTCGTCATTTCGCCAGACCGTCTGTCGATCAGCTCTTCTTGGCTTCGCCGAGGCGATTGTTTTCCTTCACCATTTCCTCATAGGCCTTGGAAAAGCCATTGGCGGAAAAGGCAATGCCAACCTTCTGGCCGGTGCGCGAGACGATGACCACGCGGCCGCCGTCCTTGGCTTCCTGCATCGCCTTGATGAAGGCATCATCGGTGGTGCCTTCCACGAAGCAGCCCTGGGCGGCGCAGCGATTGACGCCGGCAACCGTCTGGTAACCGCCCACTTCAACCGAGACACCCGGCGTCAGCAGGAAATCCAGCGGCAGTACATACTGGATGACATTGGTCTTTGCCTTCGGATCGAAGGCAATGCTCATCACCAGGATGTTGCGATCGGTATCCTTCTGGGCAATGCGCTGCTTGATCTGGCAGTTCACGTTGTTGATCGCCGGATCGTAGCATTCCATCAGCCAGTCGCCGTGCTGCTGAACCGTGACCTTCGGGCCGCTCTGGACGGCACCCGGCTGCGCATCGGCAGGCTTTGCCGCTGCAGACGCCGCATCCGCAGGCACGGCATCGGCAGGCTTTGCAGCAGCAGCATCGGCAGGCTTGGCCTTGTCGGTCTTTTCAGCAGCACCGGCGGCATGGGCGGTGCCCGAAACACCAGCGCCTGCGGCAAGGCCCAATGCCAGAACGGCACTGAACACGCTGGAGAGAAACTTCGATCGAAACGTAGTCATGGACAAAGACATCCTCACTTCAAAAAGACTGCTCATGGTTTGTTTTGGCCAGCTTTCATGGCCATCCGCTGCGGAAACGCGCCCCTTTATCAGAAAGGAGGCGCTTTTCCGCAGCTTTTGTCAGTTTTGTGCACCGAGAAT